>CAVOEM010000001.1:0-50694 GCA_963694575.1 Planctomycetes bacterium UBA1146
AGATCCCCGGTAGCCCCATCTCCCTGGTAAATGTCAGGTGGTAGCAGAGGGGAAGAGTGATACATGGAAATCCGATCACACCGATCACAGCGGCTGGAATCGTCTGTCCCGCCCCGCGGAGGATTCCCGCAGCGACCGCTTGTACTCCATCGAAGATCTGAAACCCTGCCGCGATGGGAAGCAGTGCCACCGCGCTGGCCAGCACCCGTGGATCGGTCGAAAAGATTCCTGGCAATGAGGAGTCGAGCCACACGATCATCGATCCCAGGATGGTCATCACCAGGATGGCCAGCCCCAGTGCGGTGATCCCTGCAAGCCGTGCTCGGATCGGGTCGGCGGCACCGAGCAAGTTACCCACTCGGGTGGTCGCTGCACCACTGATGCCCCAGGGGAACATGAAGGTGAAGGAGATGATTTTCAGTACCACGATGTGGGCGGCGATCTGGCTTTCACCGATCCAACCGGCCATCAAGGTGGCGGCCTGAAAGGTCCATACCTCGACGCCGAAGTGAATTGCCACCGGGATACCCAGGGCCAGCAGTGCTCCCATCGCTCGGGGAGAAAAACTGCGGCGACTCCACGGGACCCAGCCCGCCGAGAAATATTTTCCGCGGGCGGCGAGGCCGATCAGCATCAGCAGCATCAGGCAGCGACTGGCGCCGGTGGCATATCCGGCGCCTTCGATCCCCATGGCTGGGATGCCCCAACCGCCGAAGATGAACAATTCGTTGAATGCGACATTGGCGAAGTTGGCGGCGATCACCGTGATGACCATCGGAGCGAGGTGGCCTCGGCCCTGGAGGTATTGCTTCAGCACAAAGAAACCGAGAAATGCCGGGATACTGAAGATCTGGGCGTGAGAATACTGGGCGGCATTTCGACTCAGTGATTCAGTCTGGCCGAGGATCAACAGCACCTCCTCGGAGAACTGCCAGCTCAGTACGAGCAGTGGTAGCAGCCCCAAGGCCAGCAAGAAACCACGCTGGAGGGTGCGGCCCAGAGCGACAGGATCCCTCGCACCTTGTGCCTGAGTGACCAGTGGGTCGATTCCCTGGATCAGCCCTTGAGCGATGACCAGAGTGCCGAAGACCCAGCTATCTCCCAGCGCGACAGAAGCCAGGGAGGTGGTCCCCAGCCTGCCGATCATCCACATATCCACCAGTCCCATCACCATCATCCCGACCTGGGTGAAGACGATCGGAATCGCCAGTGAAATCAGCGGAGAGATCTCGGATCGGGACAACGGTCGATTCCAATCGAGTTGCGGTGTCAGGAATTGTCTACCTAGCCTCAGCAACTGGAGGGGGGCAGAATGGCATCGCTACCGGGGAACACCTTGCTGCAAATACACTCGAAGATCCAGGAGGATCGATGATGAAACTGACGACTTCTATGCTCTTTTTGCTGGCGCTACTGGTTGCCGACGGTCGCCTGCTGGCCACTGATTTTTCCATCGAGGATGATTCAGCAAAGGCGAAGGAAACCACGAGATTCCCCTACACCGGGAGCGATACCTTTGAGGGCAAGATTCCCTCTCCCGATCAATTCTATGGAGTGAAGCTGGGAGATCGATTCACCCCTCACCACGATGTGATGGCGTACTGTCGTGAGGTGGCGAGACTCTCTCCTCGGGTCTCGATCGAAAGGTATGGGCACTCCGTGGAGGGGCGAGAACTGGTCCTCCTGATGATTTCTGAACAGAAAACGATTTCGCGACTCGATCAGATCGAGTCCGACCTCGGATTGCTGGCGGATCCACGAGAGTTGGCGGAGAGGGAGGACCTTTCGCTGGAGGAGTTGGTGGCCCAACTGCCCGCGGTGGTGTGGCTCTCCTATAACGTGCACGGAGATGAATCCTCCGGAACCGAGGCCGCACTCGCCACGATCCATCAACTGGCGGATGGATCGGACCCGGCGATCCGCAGAATTCGAGAGAACTGCCTGGTGATCGTCGATCCTCTGCTCAATCCCGATGGCCGCGAAAGATATCTGCACTGGTACCAGCAAAATGGCGCAGTTCCTCCCGATCCCAATCCCGCAGCTCGAGAGCACTCCCCATCTTCACCTTCGGGTCGAAGTAATCACTACCTGTTCGACCTCAATCGAGACTGGGCCTGGCAGAGTCAGCCGGAGACGCGCGCCAGAATCCCCCAGTACCTGCGGTGGCAGCCGCAGGTCCATGTCGATTTTCATGAGATGAGTCCCCAGTCGACGTACTTCTTTTTTCCTCCGGAGGAGCCGATCAACTCCAACATTCCGGAGGATCGAGTCGAGTGGAGTCGGAAATTTGGACTCGCCAATGCCAAGGCTTTCGATCGATTCACCTGGAGATATTACACCGCGGAGCAATTTGATCTGTTCTATCCCGCCTACGGTGATTCCTGGCCGACTCTCAATGGAGCCATCGGGATGACCTACGAGCAAGCGGGAGGGGGAAGTGCCGGCCTGGTGTATCGCCGTCGAAATGGCACCTTGTTGACACTCCAGGAACGTCTTCACCATCACCATGTTGCAGGCCTGGCGACGGCGGATTGTGCGGCACAAAATCGAGTCCAACTGCTGATTGATTTTCATCGATTTCGGCAGGACACCATCTATGCGGGACGAGATTCCGACATCTCGCAGTTCATCATCCCGCCTGCCACAGGAGATCGACGACTGTCGTTACTGCGATTGCTGAAGGCCCAGGGGATCGAGATGGTACAGACCATCGACGAGGTCGTGGTGGAAGGGTTGGTCCATCACGATGGGACCGCTCAGGAGATCCTCAAACTGGCTCCGGGTACGGTGGTGGTCCCACTCGATCAACCGCAAGGGCGTCTGGCCAGAACGTTGCTGGAGCCTCATGCCAGTGCCGGAGAAGCATACTTTTACGATGTCGCCGCCTGGTCGCTGCCGATGGCATTTGGAGTCGAGACGCTGATCGCAAGCCAGCCCATCTCCGGCATCCTGATCCCACTGGGACCGATCGAGGACCCGGTCGGACGGGTCGAGCAGCAAGCCGGGGTCGCCTACCTCCATCGCTGGGAGGGGGTGTCCTCTGCCAAGGCACTGCGAGCGATTCAGAAGGGTGGCGAGCGGGTCGACTTGATCACCGAGGCGATCCAGATTCAGGGCCAGGATTTTCCGGCGGGAACCTTGGTCGTGAGAGTTTCGTCACCCGACACTCATGCTCTGGTCGAGCAGGTCGCGCGAGATACGGGAACGGTGTTCCACGGCACCGCGAGTGGCTGGACCGACCAGGGGCCCGACCTTGGTTCTGGCACCTTCCCCGAACTGGCCCACGCTCGGATCGCGGTGCTGGGGCCCGATTCAGTCTCGAGTCTTTCCTACGGTGCGGTGTGGAGTTTTCTCGAACAGGAGATGGGCATCGAGTTCACGACCGTTTCCGCAGATCGACTCTCTCGATCCCTCGACCTCATGGATGTGCTGGTGATTCCATCGGGTGTGAGGGGATCGTCACTGGGGGACCGCACCAAAAAGGAGCTGGCGCAGTGGGTTCGAGGCGGAGGCGTCGTGCTGGCGCTGGGTAGTAGCGCGTTTCAGATGGGAGAGTCCGGCATCGACCTGGTCTCCCAGCAGATTCGAAAAGCGGAGGAGCCGGAGGAGCAGCCGAAGAAACGGCGCACTCGAGCGGATCTTCGTGAAGAACGTCGACAGCAACAAGTGCCCGGCAACATCGTCTCGGTCGACCTGGATCCTGAGCACCCACTCTCCTTTGGTCAGCCGCCGAGGATCTACGGGTTCATCGGCAGTGCGAAGATCTTTGAACTGTCGGGAGGGGCTAGCGATGTGGGGGTGCTGCGGGAAGAGGATCCTGTGGTGAGTGGCTTCATCTCCGATGAGAACCAGCAAGCCCTCGCGGGAGGAGTGTGGCTGGTGGAGCAGGGAGTGGGACGTGGCAGGGTGGTACTATTTGCCGGAGATCCGTTGTTTCGATCGTTCTGGCGCGGAACTGCGGACCTGTTCCTGAACGGATTACTGCTGCTAGCAGAAGAATCCTGAAAATGTACTTCAGATCGAGGCTCCGAAGGTCGATAGGGCAGATGAGAACTGAATTCCCTGACCTTCGGAGGATCGATGACCCAACAAGAGCAGAATCGGCAAGCCTCTGGGGTGGATAACCCCCTCTCCCCGGAAGTAGTGATCCGCAAGATACGCTTTCTGATCGACGCCCATCATGAAACGGTTCCTGGTCTGGCTCGTGGAATCGGTGTGTTACCCAATACCATCCAGGATGTGCTCGATGGACAGGCCTTTCCCAGCCGTGCCCTGGTACGCCGTATCGCCGAGCGTTTCTCGCTGCCGGTGGAGTTCTTCAGCACCGAGGTCGGGAGCCACTCCGAGTCGAAAGCGACCGGTTCGGGCCACCGAACCGCACGTAAATCGCCGCAGAAATCTGCCAGCCCACGCAGTCCCAAGGGTGCCCGATCGACCAAGGCCGCAGCAAAAGTTCCAGCTACTGCCAAGCGGGATGCACGAGCCCAGGACAAAGTGGCGGCTCCTGGAGCGGCGGTTCTGCAGCAGGCACTGATCGAACTGTTGATCCAGAAGGGCTTGATCAGCGCCGATGAGTGGAATGCCAGGGTGCGTCTGGTGTCGAGGCGAAGCGCGACCTAGCGCGGAACCCGGCGAGTGCGGAATATTGCGAGTGCGGAACTAGGCTAGGTACTGGCTAGCGACAGGGGATCGGCGCGGCGGGTGCGATAGTCGGTGCGCCAGAGGTGATGGAGGCCGCCTGGTCCTCCCAACCACTTCTTCCCATCTTGGAGAAAGCGACCGCTTTCCCGCCCTCGACACCCGGCTGGTCAAAGGGATTCACCTGCAGGATGGCCGCCGCCATCAGCGTGGCCATCTCCCAGGTCAGCATCAGTGCGCCGAGGTGCTCTGCGTCGAGAGCATCGAGGGTCATCGTCGAGACCGGTCGTCCGGCGGATCCGAGAGCGGCCACGGTGCCTTCCCGCTCGGCACGATGTAATTGCCCGAGGCTTTTCCCCGCGAGGTACTGAAGATCCTCATGAAGCGCCGCAGTGGTCTGGTCGAGGATCGGATCCGCAGTGTCGATTTCGGTATCGAGTACCAGATACTGCTTGTCGTCGGGACCTTCGACAAACAACTGCACCAACGAATGCTGGTCGGTGACTCCTCGAGCCACCAGCGGCGTCGATCCGGTCCAGACCTCGGCCCCCGACAGATTGTGACGTTTGCCGAGACTCTCCGCCCAGAGTTGTGCGAACCAGTCGCCGAAGGTACTCAGGCGATCTCGATAACTGAACATCACTACCGTCTGGCGTGATTCCTGATGGGCGGACCAGCCGCTGATCCAGCGCACCAATCCATGGTCCTCCTCGGCCTGTTGAAGATCGCTCAATACAGCCTGAGCCCCGCGCCGTATCCCCTCGACATCGATTCCGCAACAGAGCGCAGGTAACCAGCCGACAGCGGTCATGACCGAAAATCGACCTCCCACATCGGAGGGGACCGGAAGCGATCGCCAACCACGAGCGGTGGCGAGTTCGCGCAGTGCCCCGCGATCGGGATCGGTGATGGCGATGATCTTGTCATCCGCAGTGATCCCGGCATCTTCGAGGGCGCGATAGACGCGAAGAAGTTGCGCAGCGGTCTCTGCAGTGCCGCCCGATTTCGAGATGATCAGTACCGTGGTGTGAGCGAGGTCGAGCCGATCGAGTGTCCGATCGACACCTTCAGGATCGATGTTATCGAGCACCGTCAGGCGGGTATCGCCAGGGACCAGAGCGTCCACCAGAACTCTGGCACCGAGGGCAGAGCCACCGATTCCTAGCAGCAAGATCGAGTCCTCCTGCGGGATCGACGCTGCGACTTGCTCGACCAGAGGAATCGCTCCGTCGTCCTCGATGGCCCCGATGAACCCCGGTGGATCCGCCAGGATCTGCTGCAAGATCTCCACAGCCGAGGAGCAGTCCGCTCCCGTCACCGGCGACCATGAGATGCTCAATCGAGGGTCCTCTCCTCAAGAGAAGGACACTTTTCCGCCAGCCGTTGCCACGCCGGGAGGGACTTCTGCACCACTGAATGGGGCACCGCGAAGGAGAGACGGAAGTGGCCGGAACGACCGAATCCTGTGCCGGGAACCACCAGAATCCGCTCTTCCATCGCTTGCTCGATGAACTGGACATCATCCGGCTCTGGCGTCCGGGGGAAGAGGAAGAAAGCGCCCTGAGGATGGACGAATTGGAATCCCAGTTGTCCCAGATGCTGGGTGAGTGTCTCTCGATTGAGTTGGTACTCGGTGAGATCAACCGTGGCTTCCTGACAATCGGCCACCGCTAGTTGCAGGAGGCTCGGTGCGTTGACGAAACCGAGGATACGATTGCAAAAGGTGCAGCCTTCGACCAGCGCTTTCTGATCGGTGGCGGATGGATGCACCGCCAGGTAACCGATCCGATCCCCGGCCAGGCCGAGATCCTTGGAATGCGATGTGATGACGATGGTGTCCTGGTAGAGATTTGCGATCTCGGGGCACTGAACCTCATCATAGGTGACCTTGCGGTACGGCTCATCGGTGATCAGGTAGATCGGATGACCAATCCGGCGCGAAGCGGTTTCCAGGGCTTCACAGAACGATTTCAGTTCCTGCTCGCTGTAAACCCTGCCGGTCGGATTGTTGGGACTGTTGATGATGACCGCTCGCGTTCGCTCGGTTACCTTCGACAGCAGCATCTCCGGATCGGGACAGAAGTCCTCAGTGGTGGGACAGTCGACTGCAACACCACCATGATTCTGGATGTAGAACATATACTCGACGAAGTATGGACTGAGGATGATGACTTCATCACCGGGGTTGAGCAGCGTCTTGAGGGAGATGTTGAGAGCTCCCCCGGCCCCCACAGTCATCACCACATGAGATCCAGTCCACGGCAAATCGGTACGCCGGGACAGATCTGCAGCCACTTTCTCCCGAACCTCGGGCCAGCCTGAATTGGGCATGTAACGATGGATCCCTTCTTGAGATCCATTGACCAGTTCACGGAGGCGATCGATCAGTAGAGCCGGCGGCGGTAGGTGCGGATTGCCGAGGGTGAAATCGTAGATTTCGTCCGCTCCGTGGATCTGTTTGAGGCGAGAGCCTTCTTCAAACATCTTTCGGATCCAGGAGGATCGGGAGATCGAATCACCTACGGCTCGAGATATCGGCAAGGAATGTTCCTCTCGGCGAGTTCTGAAGATACGGGCTGAATCGTCGCAAATGGTTAATTTGGGACAACTTGTGCAGGATAGAGTGGGTGCCGGGCGGCGGCAACAGGGGGTAAAAAACTCTTCCGGCCGCTTTTTTCTGGACTAGGGTCCACAACTTGTCCACAATCCAATCTGCTCGTCTGATACGAGATCTGGGGAATTCCAATACTGGTTCAACACTGAACAGACTGAATCCCCGATATGGCACAGAGGTGATTCCGCACGTCATCGTGAAGGTGGCAGGAATAAACTCCGAGTGCTGCGGTGTCAACGAGTTTTGATTCGTTCCTGAAGACCCGGCCCGGAACATTCCCCAATTTCCCCCTTCTGGGTTGGGTCTCTTTTTCCTCTCTCTGACCTGGTGCGACAGGTGAGAGTGGAGAAGAGTCCCTCCGGTCTTCCACGCCCCCCGTATCACTGGAAGCGTACCTTCCCAACTCGTTGGATTCTTCGTTGGATTCTTCGTTGGATTTCTCGTGGTGCTCCCGCTACCGGTCAACTCGCCCAAGGTGACCCCCAGTAAGGGTGATCGGCGGCTTCGATCACGCCCCGATGATGGGGAAGGGATCGCCAGGCTGAGGTGGAGGGGCTCCGTCGATCCCGAGGGACCTGCAGAGGCTCGCCACTTCACTGACCTGCTGTGAGGTCGTACCCATCGATAATTCGATGACCCGGAGATCATCGTCGGCGAAACCACTGAACTGCGGATGAAGATCGAGTTGGCCGTCACCGAGGTTGACCAGCGAGCCGTCGAGCAGATCGCGAAGGTAACAGCCAGCGACCCTCGCCGGATCTTCGGCTAGTGGATCGACCGTCTCGCGGCCTTGCAAGATCGCCAGCGATTGCGCCGCAGCGGGATCGGCGATCCAGTGCAACGGAGCTCCGTGGAAAATCTGGTACAATTCAAGGAATCCGCTGCGGTCGGGCAGTCCGCCGATGCGATCCGATTCACGCAGTGCCATGGAGATGCCCAGCTCGGAAGCACGCTCGAGCGCCGGGTCGAGACTTCTCAGCAGCGCATCTCGCGACTTCTGTTGGCGATGCTGTGCCGCCAAATCCGGCCGGGTCAGTGCTGCCAACTGCTGTCGCTGCTGATCGATCCAGCGCACCACCTGTGCTGCGGTTTGCGGATCGTCGGGGGATCGGCTCCGGTCGATCTTCTGCTGCGTCTCGTCGATCACCTGCTGACATTCGGCGGTCGGGTCGTGCCCCCCTGGATCTGCGGGAGAGAGGATCACCCGTTCCAGCTGGTGGCGATCGGCCAGTTCGAGGGCGTCGAGCAGAGAAACTTGCGCTGCGAGCCGCTCGGACTGGTCGAGGGCCGCCAGCGAGGGGCAGCAGCGGCGAGGTTGTCGCTGTTTGGCACCGTCGAATGCCCGGCTGGGACCGGGGCGTGGTGCCTCCAGAGCGGTCACCTGGTGGCCCGCACCGTCGACCTCCTGCACCAGCGCGGCGATCTGTCCGCGCTCAATCTCGGCTCCAATCACGATCCCGGGAATTTCGCCATCGAGGAGCCAGCGGACCTGTTCGGCCAGCGAGAGTCGGGAAGAAGGGAGCAGGGCGGTGGAGAGGCTGAGCAAGGAGTTCCTTTCTGACGGGTGGATCCTAGCCCCGGAGAGGGCTCAGGCGAAGGGTACTCCCGTTGGACTGGAGACCAAGCCGTGAAGATGTATCCTCAGGTCTCGGGAGGAGATCCATTGGAACCCAACGATATCTCGAAAATGGAGCCGGATCCCCGGTCGATCCACCAGGAATTGGTTCGTTACCTCGGGGAGAGTCAGCAGGCGCTGCAAATGATCGATGCGGAAGCGGTCGGGCGCTTCACCGCCAGCGTGATTCGCTGCTGGGATGAAGATCGACAACTTCTGCTCTTTGGAAATGGCGGCAGTGCAGCGACCGCGACCCACCTGGCGGAGGATCTGGCGACCTATGCGATCCCCTTCTCCGAGCCAAAGCGGCTGCGAGTTCTGTGTCTCAATGACAGCCCTTCCATCATCACTGCGCTGGGAAATGACCTCGATTTCGATGCGATCTTTCTGGAACAGGTGCAGCAATGGGCTCGTCCTGGAGATCTGGTCCTGACGATGAGCGGATCGGGAAACTCCTCCAACTTGATCGCTGCGATACAAAGAGCCGAGCAACTGGGTTGTGAGACCGCAGCGATGACCGGTTTTGATGGCGGAGAGTTGAGAGGGCTGGTCGACCATCCGTTACATGTCGAGGTGCACCAGATGCAGCCCGCCCAGGATGCTCACATGGTGATGGCTCACATGATCATTCACGCCTTCAGGGTCGCAGTCCGAAATGTACTCGCCCAGCGCACGACGGGATCCTCCGGATCTTGAGTGGCCAACCGGGACTATTCCTCGATCGAGACGGTGTCATCAACCAGTACGTCTTCGAGTCGGTGCGTTCAGCGGATCAGTTTCGTTACTACGATGGAACACCGCAGGCGATGCGTTTACTCGGACAACTGGATTGCCCGATCGTGGTGGTCACCAACCAGTCGGCCATCGGCAGGGGCTGGACCGAGGCCAGCCAGGTCGATGAAATCCATCAACAACTGTGTCAGGATGCGCTCTCCTGGGGCGCGACCATCTGCTCGGTCGAGTATTGTCCCCATCTACCGGATGCGGGGTGTGCTTGTCGGAAGCCGGGCACGCAGATGTTTGAACGTGCAGCACGCGCTCATGAGATCGATCTCGGCAGATCGGTGATGGTGGGGGATTCCCCCTGTGACATGGAAGCGGCAGAGCGACTGGGGATGACCAGAATCCTGGTCGAGACTGGTCGTGGAGAGACACCCCAGTCCGCCAGCCTCGAGGTCGATGCTCGAGTGGTGGATCTCGAGGCCGCTGCAAGGTGGATCGAGCAACATGGAAAGTTGAGTGGATGAGAGAACAGATGAGTGCGAGATCCGGGACCGGCCTCTGGATGCTGTTGTGGATGCTGACCTTTTTGGTCGGTTGTCAGGGGGGGCACAGCACTCTTCGATCTTCGGGCGAGCACCCGCTCGATTCCAGGGTGCGGGTTCATCGATCCTCCGATGGAAGTCTCCAGGATGTCGAGGCGTTGATCGCAGATGTTGCCGATCTGGATGTTGTGTTCCTGGGCGAGACTCATCTGGATGATGTCACTCATCGGATGGAACTTGCAGTGCTGGAAGGTATTCACGCCGCGGGCCGTTCGGTGGTTGTTTCGCTCGAGATGTTCAGCCGGGATCGTCAGCAGTTGCTCGATGATTACCTGGCGGGCAAGGTCAGCGAGGATCAATTTCTGGCCGATTCTCAGCCGTGGAATAATTATGAGACGGGCTATCGGCCCCTCATCGAGTTCGCTCGACGTACCGGATCTCCGGTGGTGGCTGCCAATGTCCCCCGATCCGTCTGGCGCAAGGCTGCTTTCGGTGGGGGGCTTTCGGCTCTCGATGCCGATCAAAGGGCGACCATCGCGGACACTCTGCTGCCCAATACCCGGCGTTACTGGGATCGCTACGATCGAACGGTTCGGGGCCATGGACATGTGAACTCCGACCAGCAGCCACAGCAGCGTCTCGAGAAGGTGCAGAGCCTGTGGGATAACACGATGGGGGAATCGGTGGCGAGAGCGGTGAAGGCGCACCCCGGCTCGGTGGTGGTTCATATCAACGGAGGATTCCACACCCTCGAGCGAGATGGGACCGCATATCAGTTCCAACTTCGTAGCCCCGGAACATCGATGAAGACGGTTCACATCGTTCCCTCCTTCGACGCGGATCGGGTTGAAGTGGAGGCTGGCGATGCTCGTGCGGACTGGATCGTGGCCACCGAACCGGTGGCCCGAGGACTCAGCGATGGGTCACTGGCAGTCTACATGACCAGACCACTTCGTTACCTCATCGATGCTCCCGCGCGCAGTGCTGGTCAGGCACCGCTGTTGATCTGGTTATCGGAGAAGGGGGTCGACCCTGGTGAGCGGTTGAAGGGGTTGCGAACTCTGCTGGGAGAGGTGCCCTGCCTGGTTGTGGTGGAACCGATCTATTCAAACGGATCCGGCGGCAGTTGGCTCGCCGAGGATCACCGCGATGAAGACATCTCGACGATTGCCTTTGGATTACAGAGATTGCGTCAGAGTCTGCTGGCTCAGCGGCGACTCGACTCCGATCGAGTGGTGCTGGCGGGGCATGGCGAGGCCGCTGACGTGATTGCATCGGTGGCCATCGGTGATGCGGACTGGCCGACAGCCATCATCGAGACGATGGGTGCTCCCGGTTGGTTTGCGATGGAAGGATTGCCCGATCCCGCAGCAGCGGATGACGCGCATCCGGGACCTGGGTTGCGAATCCTGACCTCAAGTGAACATCAGGATGCGTGGCAGGTGGAGGCCACAGCTCGGGCAGCAGTGGGATCTCCGATGGTCGTCGAGGCGGTGACCGGTGAAGAGGCGCTGGATGAACTATACCAGCGAATTTCCAGCGCACTGGGGCTCTGAATCGCAGGGCTCTGAATCGCAGGGCTCTGAATCGCAGGGCTCTGAATCGCAGGGCTCTGAATCTCAGGTTTCTGAATCGCAGGTCAGTGGCGCTAGGCTCGAAGCAGTGCTACTCCCAGGATGCCGAGGATGACCGCTGCGACTGTGAGCGCAGCAAACCAGCGATCGATGAAGTCGCGGATCGGTGCTCCGTATCTCCAGACCAGTATTCCCTCGGCGATGAAGCGTGTGCCACGACCGATGATGCTGGCAGGTATGAAGATGGCTAGCGGCAATCCCGCCGCACCGGCAGCGATGGTGATCACCTTGTAGGGGATCGGAGTCAACGCTGCGGTGACTACCGACAGGAAGCCGAACGTCAGGAATCTCCCCTTCACCTCCTCGAAAGTGGTCTGCGCACCAAAAAAAGCGATGATCGAATCGCCTACGGAGTCCATCATCCAGGCTCCGATGGCGTATCCCAGCAGTCCGCCCAGCACCGACATCCCGGTGGTCAGGAGGGCCAGCGGAATCGCCCTTCTTGGAGCCCCGATCCCCAGAGCGATCAGTAGTGGATCGGGTGGAATCGGGAAAAAACTCGATTCAGTGAAGGCGACCGCAGCCAGTACTGCGGGTCCCCTGGAAGTCTCCGATTCTGCGAGCACTCGAAGATAGAGCCTTCTCAGCAGAGAGGGGGCTGGAGTGGCAGAGGTCTCCGCTTCGAGATCCTCGGGTTCATCGGAGGTGGCCATCGGAGACCTCCCGAGTAGCGCTCTCGACCAGTTTCTGGTGCAAGAACTGAGCGGCACTCCGGGGGTCTGGTCTGGCGATGATGCCGGTACATACGGCAATCCGCGTGGCACCTGCACGGATCACTTCGTCGATGGTTTCCTCATCGACATGACCGATGGCATAGCCCGGGAGTTCACACTGCTGGCGAGCTTCTTCGATGTAATCGGTACCGACTGCGTAACGATGTTTCTTGGTCTGGGTCTCGAATATGGGGCCGACACCGATGTAATCCGCACCGGCCAGTGCTGCAGCGCTGGCCTGCTGGGGATTGTGGGTCGAGAGTCCAATGATGGCATCCGGCCCGAGGATTTCGCGGGCTTGATGAGGGGCGATGTCCTGCTGTCCGAGGTGCACCCCATCGGCTCGGCAGAGGCGCGCGATCTCGATGCGATCGTTGATGATCAGCAATGCTCCACGCTCTGCAGTGATCTCCCTCAGTTGCTGGGCCCGCTTTAGAAACTGGGCACTTCCCAGTGACTTTTCTCGCAGTTGCACCATCGAAGCCCCGCCTTCGATGGCTGCTGCGGTGGTCACGAGGATGTCACCGAGGCAAAGTTCTTCGGTCACCAGAAGGTACAGGTTGCGACCATCGAGCTTTGGTCCGCGGTGGAGTTTTCCCTCAGTGAGAGACTCCAGTTGATAAATCTGGTATCGAATCGCCTCCGCCTCGCCACAGAGCGGGGGGCAGAAGTAACGAATCGCCTCTTCGACCGACCGAGCCGCTTCCCGTGCGCGGCAGATATTGGTGCGGATCAGCTGGTTCCGATCGCCATGTGGGCCGCTACCGGGAAGTCCCCGCAACAGGTCTGCTTCGACATTGCGGTGCAGAGAAAGGGGGCCGGAATCCACTTCCAACTGCTGACGCAGCGCGCCGGCGACCCGCCGCAACTGCTGCCAGCGTCGTGCCAGAGGAGGATTGGCGATCTCCGACAGATCGCCAAACCGAAGTTGATCCTCGGTCACCCGGAGCGCTTCCGTCAGTCGGTTGAAAGACGCATCGAGAACTTGCTCGATCGATCGATGGTCAGGGGGTTGAGAGGCTGATTCCATGTCCTCAGGATCCCCTGTTCCCACTTCCCAGACAAGGCATCCCATCTGCTCCCCTCATGCCCTCGGGGGAGATACACTGGTGGCCACCGCGGAAGGAGCACCGATTCCCATGAGGGCGATACTATTGATCTCATCCTTGATCCCGGGGCTCGGGCCGATCCTGCTCGGACGGATCTATCGCGGCTTGTTACTGCTGGTCCTCGGTGGTGGGGGTTGGGCGATCCTGGCGGCAGGATCGACGGTATGGGCCGGTCCCGATCGGTGGCAGGCACAATTGAGCGGTTCCGTGGTGGGAGTGATCGCCACCCTGATCAGTGTTCGCTGGACTCTCCGGTTGACCTCTGATGAGCGACGCATCGCCATCCGCAAGAGGGTCGAGAGGGCCCTCGACGATGCTCAGCGCTGCTATCTCAGAGGAAGAATGGCAAGAGCTCGGGTGGCTCTCGATAGTGGATTGACCCAGGATGAGAGAGATATCGACCTGCTCTTCCTCGACTGGCAGGTGGCGAGAAAACTGGGAGATTCCTCACGAGCTCGTCGCAGTCGTCGCTTGTTGAGGCGATATGATCTCGATGAAAAGTGGTTGTGGGAGTTACAACGTGAGGAGGCCACTCGTGGCGGATGAGATACCGGTAGAACCGATCGCCAAGGGACTCACTTATCGTGATGCGGGTGTCGATATCGATGCGGGCAACGAAGTGGTCGGGCGGATTCGAGATGCGGTGGTATCGACCCAGGACGATCGGGTGCTGAAGGGTTCACATGGAGCCTTCGGTGGGTATTTTCGTCTGCTCGATGGAGCCGGCTCGTTATTTGGTCAGCCACTGAAGGATCCGATCCTCGTCGGAGCCACCGATGGAGTCGGAACCAAGTTAAAGGTGGCGTTCGAGTGCGGGGTTCTTGATACGGTCGGCATCGATCTGGTTGCGATGTGTGTCAACGATTTGATTGTCGGTGGAGCACGACCGCTATTTTTTCTCGACTATGTCGCCACCGGTAAGATCTCTCCCGAATCGATCGCAGTGGTGGTGGAGGGGATCGCTCAGGGATGCCGGCTTTCCGGTTGCGCTCTGCTAGGCGGTGAAACCGCAGAGATGCCAGGATTTTATAAAGATGGAGAGCTGGATCTGGCCGGCTTCGCCGTGGGTGTGGTGGAGCGAGAGTCCATCATCGATGGCCAGAAGGTGGTGGCAGGGGACGCAGTCATCGGGATCGCCTCGAGCGGGGTCCATTCGAACGGCTTCTCACTGGTGAGAAAGGCGCTGCTCGACGAGGGGAGCGCGCTGCCGCTCGACCAGGATCCAGCAGGACTTGGCTGCACCCTCGCCGAAGCACTCCTCGAGCCGACCCGCATCTATGTCCGACCGATCCTCGATCTGATCGAGCGAGCGGGCGAGGAACTCCACGCCATCGCGCACATCACAGGGGGTGGTTTGCTGGAAAACATTCCCAGAGTGTTGCCACAGGGATTGGGATGCCATCTCGATCGCTCGTGCTGGCAGCGGCCACCGATCTTCTCGTTGATCGAACAACGAGGGGGAGTCGCCACCGATGAGATGGATCGAGTGTTCAATCAGGGGATCGGCATGGTGATCGTTGCGGCTGCGGGGTCGGAGACCGCCATCATCGAGAGCCTGACTCGATCGGGGGAGCAGGCTTCGGTGATCGGGGAAATCGTCGCGCAAGATGGCGTGAAGATCGAGTAGCGATCAGTTCTCGACCAGCACCTGCTGTGCTTCCTGGTCGCCGTCCAGTTGCAACTCATCGAGGTTCCACTGTTCTGGCGATAGAACCCCCCGATAACTGATCTTCGCCGGACCGCGAACCCGGATTCCAGTCTCGTCATCGATGCGAACTCCCAGCACTCCACCGGGCATCTGTACCTCGACCTGGTCTGCGATGATTCCGGCCTGGAGCAGCGCGGCAAAGGCCGCAGCAGCACCGGTTCCGCAGGCGGGGGTTTCACCGCATCCTCGTTCCCAGACGCGCAAGGTGAGGTGGTGGGGTGAATCGATCCTGACGAAGCCGACATTGGTCCGACCCGCGACCGAGTTTTCCAACTCTGGGCCAAAGCGAGGGAGTGGATCCGGCATCGATTCCGGATCGACGGCCACCACCAGGTGCGGATTCCCGATGTGGACCGGTGTCAGCATCAGAACCGTGCCATCGACCACCTTTGAGGTGGGGATGTCGACGGTGGCCTGACCGAGTGCCGCTTCGGCACTGAATTCTCCCTGCCCATCGCGCAACAGTTGAACCTCGACGATTCCTGCATCGGTTCCGATACGGATCGAATCTTGCTGACGATCCTGCAGTGATAGCGCCGCGATTCGGATTCCGTTTCCGCACGCCTCCGCCCGGGAGCCGTCGGCATTCCAGCACTCCATGAAGGGGATCGGTTGCTGACGGAGCACCAGGATTCCATCGGCTCCGACCCCTGTTCTGCGGCAGCAGAGCAACGGAGCGAGACGCGAGAAATCGCTCGGGACCGGACCCTGGGCCTCATCGAGTAGCAGGAAGTCGTTGCCTGCGCCGTGTGCCTTGAGGAAGCTGAGGGTTCCGTGAGTCATCGGGCTCCTGTCGGGGTATCCTGTGGCTGCAGGTCGCTGCGAAGGAAAGTGGTCCAACTCGGCGTCATCCTGAGAGGTCGAGTGGCTAGTTTGTCGCCAATTGGCCGCCGATACCAGTGGAGAAGGAAGATCATCGATGAACAAGTTCCAGACTCGGACCGAGTTGCAGGTCGAAATTCCCGGAACACTCAGCCAGCCAGGTGATTCGCTGCGGCGTTCGAAACTCCAGCGATCGGAACTCCAGCGATCTAGGATTCAGTGCTTTTCGATGCGCTGTGCTTTCCTGCTGGGGCTGTTGGTCTGTCTCTCATCCTGTGACGCACCGCAGGAGAAGAGCCTCGAGCCAACACTCCCGACGCTGAAACGGGGCACCGCCCATGTCGAGGTCTCGGAGACCCTCGATGGGGATCTCACCGAGATCAATATCACACGATTGATCCTCGAACGGGGCCTCAGTTTGCATGGTTTTCAACTGGTTCCTCGCGCGGAGGCACAATTTCTGGTGGAGGGGACCCTGACCTGTGATTACTTCCAGGACCTCACCTTCGAGTTCAAGGAAGCGAAACAGCACCTCGAACACCAGTACCACGGAAAGTTTGACGGGAAGTTGACATCGGTCTCCGATGGCCGGGTTCAGGAACTATCCTTTCCCCAGCCTCTGATGAATGGCCGAACCGACCTCGCCATGGCCCGCCGTGATATCCGTCGCAGATCCGCGACCATCATCTCGGAGACGATGTTGAGGGGTCCCATCCTCGGCGCTCCTGAAATTCGAGGACTCCTCGATGCTCTCACTGACCCCCTCGATGGGCGCTTCTATAACCAGTTGATGGAGGAGATCGTCGAGCATGGCGAGCGTGCAGTCCCGTACCTGATCGAGGCTCTTCGAGATGATCGTGCGGTGCGTCTTGAGGGGGCTTACCCCGGCTTCCCGGATCTGGAAGAGGGCGAGTTAAAGGTCTATCACATCGTCGACAAGACACTGGCAATGATCCTCGATCGAGATAGCGGTCTCGATCCTATTTCGAGCGACGATTACATCCAGCGAGTCAGGACTGGCTGGCAATGGCTGTGGGAAGATATGCAGCAAATCCCCGATGAACTGCGAATCCTCAAGAGCGCGAGAGAAGAAGAGGGCTAGGCCTCCGCGTCTCGCTGGTCTTCACTATCACAGGACTCCTATCGATGTCATGGTAGGTGATGGAATATCCGTGGTGGCTTGGGTCGTCTTGGGCAGTGAGCCTGACTACTGAAACCACCGCGAGTCAGGCGGATCATAGTCCAGGAGGTACAGTGCCGATTCACAAGACTGCAGTTATCCATTCCGATGCTCAACTGGCCACCGATGTGACGGTCGGCCCCTTCGCCATCATCGAAGCGGGAGCGATCCTGGCATCTGGATGCAAGGTCCTGGGTCACGCATACATCGGCCCAGGAACAGAGATCGGTGAAAAATCAGAAGTGCACATGCACGCTGTTATCGGGCATGACCCTCAGGATCTGGCATGGGCGGGAGAGCCGAGTCAGGTCATCATCGGGGACCGAACCGTGTTGCGTGAATATGTCTCGGTGCATCGGGCTTCTCGTCCCGGAAGTAGCACTCGCATTGGAGACGACTGCCTGTTGATGGTCGGCGCACATGTGGCGCACGATTGTTTCGTCGAGGATGGGGTGCTCATGGCCAATCACTGCTCGCTGGCGGGCCATGCTCGGGTTGGATCGGGAGCCTTTCTTTCGGCCAATACCCTGGTCCATCAATTTTGCAGGGTCGGTCGGCTGGCAATGCTGGGGGGAGCGGCAGTTGCGGTTCAGGATATTCCCTCCTTCATGCTGTCTACCGGAGATCGAGCGACGATTCGCGGGGTCAACGTGGTGGGTTTACGCCGTGCAGGGATCGAGGCGGATCTTCGGCGTGCGATCCAGGATGCCCACAGGATCCTCTATCGAAGTGGACGTACCATTCCCGAGGCGACCGAGATTCTCAAGGAGAGCGAGTGGGTCGAGGTGCGTGAGATTGCAGAATTCATCCAGGAGAGTGCACGAGGCATTGCTTCCGGATCCGGATCTGCAGTCGAGGTTCGTCCGGCCAGTTTCTAGGTGATCATCGTCCTGACAGACCCGAGCCGGCCGGGACTTCGAGCCGGCAATCACAGCACCGTACGACGCTGGAGTGTGCTGCTTCGGCAACTCGGTTGTCGGGTGCTGGTCCACCGGGTTCGTGATCATCCGCGAACTCCTCTGCCAGTAGGAGATGTTCTTCTGGCACTTCATGCCGGTCATTCTCATCGAGCCATCTGCCAATGGAAGAAGCGCGATCGGTCCTTGCCGGTGGTCGTCGCCTTGAGTGGAACCGATCTCCATCTCGAACTTCCTTCCGGCGGAGCGCCGGCACGGCGAGTGCTCAAGAGTCTGGAGCAGGCAGACCATCTGGTGTCCCTGTACCGGGGGGCGGTCGATTCGTTGCCAGAGACGATCCGATCGAGATGGGCAGGGCGAGTTCACTTCGTACCACAGTCTGCAAGACCACTCCCTAGCGGCAGAAAACCGCTGAAGACGAGGTTTCGTCTGCTGGTGGTGGGTTTGCTACGGCGGGTCAAGGATCCGCTGCTGCCGCTCGAAGCGTTGGGTTGGTTACCCGATCGGATCGCCGATGGGCGTCGATTGGAGGTGGTGCACCTGGGGGGGATCGAGGAGCCGAGGTACCGCAGGTTGGCGACTCAGGCGATGCGAAGAGAACCGAGATGGCGCTGGCTCGGAGCGGTGCCTGCCGCGCGGGTACGAAGCGAACTGGCTCGCTCTGATCTGCTGATACACCCATCCCTCGATGAGGGTGGGGCCAACATCATCAGCGAGGCGTTGGTCGCAGAGATTCCGATTCTGGCCAGCGATGCGCCCGGCAACCTGGGCCTCCTTGGAGAGAGTCATCGGGGAATCTTCAGGCGTCAGGATGCACAGCAATTGGCTCAACTGGTGCTGAGGTTCAGTGAAGACGCTCGATTTCGCAGACAGCTGGTGCAGAGTTCAAAGAAACTGGGGAAGAGGCACCTGCCGGCGGTGGAAATCGAGACGTGGCGAAGATTGTTGGGGAAATTGAAATAAGTTGCCCACGACCTCAGAGGCTGTGGGCAACTCAATAGAGATGAAGAGCAAAGTGAATAGGTTTGCGCGATTCCTCAGTGGTGAGTTTCGACTAGCCCGGATTGTAAACATTAACAAATAGATATACAAGCGGATTTGTTAAGCAGGGGCTTCGTCTCTTCCAAATTCCTTGATTGACATATTGGCGAACCTTTGTCCCACTAGGGACATGGCAGGACAGGCTCCCTGCGTACAACAGCATTTGGAAAAGGGGTGACATACATGTCTCAAGTACTTGATGAAGCGGGCAAGGCACGGCTCTTCTGGGCCAGTTGCATCTCGCTGATTGCGACCTCCATCGCCTTTGGCGTCATCACATCTTCGATGGGTGATTTCAGTACGATGTATGGACTCACCAACACGCAAGCCGGCTGGGTCGGCGGTGCAGCCCTCGGTGGCTTCGCAGTCGCCATCATCATGCTCGGACCGGTGATCGAGAAGATCGGCATTGCGGTCTCGCTCAAGATGGCGTTCGTCTGCCACATCCTGGGCGTGATCCTGATGATGTACGCCGATGGCTTCGGTCAGTTGATGGCGGGAGCTTCCGTCATTGCCATCGGCAACGGCTGCGTCGAGGCGGGCTGCAACCCGCTGGTCGCCACCCTCTACTCCGACAACAAAACCACACGGTTGAACCAGTTCCATGTCTTCTGGCCGGTGGGGATCATCATCGGGGCGCTGTTTGGCTTCTGGGTCAGCAATGCCGCGGCCGATGCTGCAATAGCGGCGGGAGCACTGGCAGATTCTGCCTCTGTTGTTGCGGATCCGGCGACCTGGAGCGTGGCGTTCCAGCAGGCCTACGATGCCGCCCTGACCGGCTGGACCCTGCTGGGACTCAGTGCACTGCAGGCCAAGATGGCTCTGGTGCTGATTCCTACCCTCGCATATGGCTACCTGTTCCTGGGGCAGGAGATTCCCCAGACCGAACGGGTTCAATCCAACGTCTCCGATGACGAGGTCAAGGCTTCCATCGCTTCACCGCTCTTCTTGTTGATGCTGTGCTGCATGGGACTGACCGCCACGCTGGAACTGGGACCAGGACGCTGGATGGGTGAGATCATGACACCCGCAATGCAAAGTTCTCTCGGAGCCGGCTCGACGACGGCGGGTGCCGGAATCCTCGTGCTGGTCTATGGCAGTGGTCTGATGGCAGTACTTCGTTACTTCGCCGGAGGATTTGTCCACAGGTTCTCGCCGACCGGACTGCTGATGGGATCGGCAGTGCTCGGGGGGGTCGGTCTTTTTGCCATGACCTACGCCGAGACTTTCCCAACCATCTTCCTCACCGCCACCGTCTTTTATGGCGGCATCTGCTTCTTCTGGCCGACGATGCTCGGTTTCGTCTCCGAGCGGATCCCCAACAGTGGTGCCATGGGACTGTGTCTGATGGGGGGAGCGGGAATGTTGATCGTCGGTTATGTCGCGGCTCCTGCGATCGGAGCGATCCAGGACTCCTACATCGTGACTTACATGGCGGACAACGCCGGAGCCACCGCTGAAGCGGCCGCTGCCTATGCCGGCAAGATGGCCTTCCGCTGGATCGCCGCACTGGCAATCCCGCTGGCGCTGGTCTTCTTCAACCTCAACAAGAAGTACGGTCATGTCGCGGCAGCTTCGGTCGGCAGCAACAAGGAATCCACCGACAGCGAGTCGAACCAGATGCAAAACAGCTACTAACCTGGATCCGGAAACGAGTGAGAGTGACGGCCCCGGGGTTTCCTCGGGGCCGTTTTTTTGGTGATGTGAGGCATTGCTGGGAACGGCCGGTGGGCTGGCTGCGTCCACTGGGGGAGGAGACCTCGATGAACCGATGGAAGCCGTTGCTGATCGCCCTGTCCCTCTCCTCGACACTCCTGCTGGCCCAGGAGGCCGCTCGGGAACCCGCTCAGGTCCCCGCGCAGGTCTCCGCTCAGGTCCCCGCGCAGGTCTCCGCGCAGGTCTCCGCTCCGGTCTCCGCTCCGGAGCAGTTCCACTTCTCGTCGCTGGGAAAATCACTGCCGGAGTTGAAACTCGAGGAGGGCGATCGCTGGTTCAACGCCACCAAGGGCCTCTCTGTCGCTGCATCACCTCTCACTGTATTGGGGCGTGGCAAGCCGCTGCTGGTCGCCTATACGATTCCTGGCTGAGAGTGTTGTGCTCCGGCATTGCCCAGCCTGGTCAGGTGGCAGCAAGAAGTGGGACCCGAGTTCTTGTCGATGATGACTGTTTTCAGTTACTCGTCCAGGCAACCGGAACTGGTCCAGAAATTCATCGACAAGAACCAGGTGACCTTCCCCATCCTGTCGGAGCAGGCCAGCAACATCGAGCGCCACGGCGTGAAGGGGTTCCCTTCCGCCTTCTTCCTCGATTCCACAGGCAAGGTGATCTGGCAGGGGATCCTGCCCCGTGCCTTCGAGTCCAATGACTATCAGCGCCCCTGGCTCGACGGTCTGTTGCGTCAGGCAGGAGTCGAACCGCCGCCGATTCCCATCCGTTGGCTCGATTTTGACGAGGGAGTCGAGGAATCGCAGTGGACCTCGGAGACTCGACTGATCTTCGTCGAGGCGAACCGATGTGATCAGTCGGAGCGGATCGAACGATTATTGGCACAAGATGAAGAGATCGCAGGTCTGCTCAACGATTACATCCGGGTCAAGATCGATGGTCGAGCTCAGTTGGATATCGTCAAGAAGTACCGAGGCCACTGGCCCGGAGATCTGCTCATCATCGATGCCAAGGACCAGGTGCTCTATCGATTCCGGGACCACTACAAGGACATCCCTGCGCTCAAGAAGGCGCTCTACGATCACGCCAACTGATATGGATACCGATGGCGCTGGTCAGGGGCAAGCAGCGCTGGTGGTCGGGCAGTCGAGAGTGTTGCCGAGCGGATCGGTCCCGCAGGTCGGGTATGGAGCATCCAGAGGGGGAGAACCGGGGACAAAGAGTGCATTCAACCCGTAGACCATGTCTGCGATGTTGAAACTACCATCATCATTGATATCGCAACTCTCGATGCAATTCGGAGATACCCCTCCCGGCACGAACAGCGCATTGAGCCCGTACACGATGTCCGCAACATTGAAACTGCCATCTTCGTTGCCATCTCCGCGGATGAATCGAATCACCGATCCAGAGGAACCGTTGTGATAGATCAATGAATAGGGTGGGACCCCCGGAATCTCGCGCAGCTGGTAGGTGACATCGAGACTGAAGGAAGTGTTGTTGAAGGCGGGGTACAGCGTGCCTCGGATGGTCGGATAGATGTAGGCGTGCTGGCCGAGTGTGGTCGGTTGTAACTGCTCGACCACCTCGAACTCGGGGGAGGTGGCGAGTTTTTGTGCCAGCACCAGATCGCCTTCGTTGGCGAGGTCTCGGTACACGGCATGGACCGTGCCGGAGGTCTCGTCGCAGCCGATGTTAAAGATCTTGTAGTTGGCGATGTTGGTGACCTGGTCGCTGCTGGCATCGAACAGAGTGGTCTCGTCACTCCAGCCATTGATTTCGTCCCACCTGCGGTAGCGGAAACTCCACAGCGGCGAGCCGGAGGCGGCGTCGACGACATAGGCACTGTGCACATTTCCAAGCGCATCGCTGGAGAGCCAGCCGAAGTAGTCATTGCTGCCGGTGGTATTGCCGAGCACGAAGGTATCTGCCTGCCAGCCGGCGGCCCCCGATGGTCCGATGGTCGGGTCGTAGATGCGGTGCTCGTAGACCCCCGGTGGGGTGTTGCGATAGAAACTGCAATGGATGCGGCCGCTGTCATCGACCGCCAGACGCGTGTTCTGGGCACTGGCCGAGGGACTGAAAGCCCCCAGGTCGGTGAAGGAATCATCTGCCGCGTAGGGTTGATCGCTACGCAGCAGGTGCTCGACCCAGCTGGAGGGGTGGTGCCCCGAGATCCACACCGTGTTGTTGCCATCGATGACGATGTCCATCGCCGAGGTGCGAGCATTGAGTGGGGCACCGGTGATGGTGCTGATCTCGATGATGTCGGAACGGTCGCCGGTGGCGGGATCGAAGCGGCGGTAAAACTGGCGAAAGTACGACGGGTAGGTGTACCGACCCCACAGTACGTGGAGGATCCCCTGGTCATCGATGGCGACCGAGCATTGGCTGGCGGGATCGGGATCGAACAGGCCACTGTCGTCGTCGTTGAGATTGGGCGGCTGGGTCCACCAGGTGGCACCTCCATCCGAGGAACTCTGGACAATCAGAGCCATCTCGTCGGCGGCATTTCGCTCCAGAGAGACACAGTGAAGCACGCCATCGTCATCGCGAACCATGTTGTGCGAGGTATTCGATCCAGACGAGGCCATCTCATCGCTGTGCAGGATCACCTGAGCCGAGGACATCACGCTGCAGCAGAGCAGCACAAGCGATGCGAGAATGCCAACGATGGTTCTCCTCGGGTGCGGGTAGTGGTCCATCATCCCGTTCTTCATCAGGGACAGGCCAGATACAGGGCGCAGTCAATACCATCATCGGTCGGATCGACGCCGCAATCGAGAGCGCCCGGCGCCGGTGGATTGTCCGATCCCGGCACGAACAGTGCGTTGAGCAGGTAAACCGCATCGGCGACGTTGTTTCCGCCGTCGTCATTGACATCTGCACTGTCGATACAATCGGGCTGGGGCGATCCAGGAACGAACAGGGCGTTGAGCAGGCGGATGGCATCGGCGATGTTGACACCGCCATCGACGTTGACATCCCCACGGCGGAACAGTTCCGGTGGTGGACCGCTACTGGCTCCGAGAGCATCGAGGTAGAGGCCCATCAGGAGACCCTGCTCGCCGCTGTAGCCACCGAACTCCCACGACTGCGCGATCACCTCGCCAAACGGATCATCGGTCTCGTAAAAGTTACCGACGCTGTAGCCGATGCCCGATTGGACCCAGATGGAGCCGCTCGAGGCTCCCGCCAGGTCCGGCGTGAGGGGATCTGCGGTGACCAGCCGATCGGTCCAGTCGCTGGCCGCCTGGTCCTGGTTGTATGCGGCATCCATTCCGGTCATATCAAGCGTGGCATAGGAACCACCGATCAAGTCCAGTAACGAGTCGTCGCCATCGACCACTCCCAGTCCGATCCCGTCATAATCAGCGAAGGAAGTCTGGGCACAGTATCCCCACACATCGCCGCCCTCGATGTAGACATCGATGCCGTTGGCGATCAGGTCCGCCAGCAGTTGACCTTCTGCAGTGCTCAAGCAATAATGATCGGGATAGGTGCCAGTGGCCACCCAGACCCGCTCGAGGGTTGGCGTGTCGAGTAGACAATCACAACCGAGGATGTCCGTCATCATTGCCGGGGCGAGCCCGTTGAGCACCAGCGCATCGGCGATCGCCAGTGCCGAGTCGATCTGACCACCACTCCCTTCAGCGGCCCACACCAGATCGATGGCATTGACCAGTGCCCAGATAGCATTTCCATCGATGACACAGCAGGGGGTGACCGAGTCGTCCCAGCAGCGCAGCTGGTAGTGGTAGGAAGCGGGTCCGCCGGGAAGGACATCGGTCCACTGCTGATCACTTCCAGCCAAGGTCTCAGCGAGCTGTCCATCGCGATACACATCGATGCTGGTGAAGTTGTTGCCGTTGAGGTCCCAACTGAGAGTCACTTCATTGCCACTGGTGGCGGCGGTGAAGTCGATGGGAGGGGTGAGCTGACAGGGCGGGCCACTACGATGGTGGATGGCCCATGCCTCGAGATCTCCAAATTCGCCCCCGGTGTAGTCGGCCGCGATCAGGCGCCAGTTTCCATCGATGGGGAAGCCGGCAAAATCGGCGAGGGTGCCGGGCCCCTGAGGTTGCATGCGGATGTTGAGTGGAATCTGGTCCTCATCGAAGGGGATTCCCTGGTCATCAAAGATGGTGTGAATGTGATTCACATCGCTGGGAGACCCGGGGATGTACTGTTTCAAGGTCACCATCGTGGCCGATGGATGCGTCAGGTCGATCCCCACTTCTCGAGTCCAGGTGTGAGTGATATGGACCTCGATATCGATGTCCTGAATCGTGTAGTTGTCGGTGATGTTGATCACCGAGGTGACTCCCGTCGGGGTGCTGTTGGGAATCGGCAGTGGCGTGTCGAGACTGCCGTAGATCTCGAATCCATGGGGGACATCAATTCGGTCGGTGAAATCGAAGCAGGCGCCGTCAGAGACGACGATCAGATAGTTGTAGGCTCCCTGGCAAAGATTGTTGTCGGTCCAACTGGTCGCAGCGGGGTCGGCGATGTCCTGGTAGAAGACCCCGTCACGCCAGATCTGAAAAGTGTCGGTGTATGGACCATTGTTGGTGAACTCGAGGGTGATGTCGGGACCCACCGAGGACGCCACCAGCGCGTCAGGTGCGGTGAGACCACACGGCTCCAGTTCGAGGAGACCATAGGTACTGACATTGTTGGCGATCTCGTTGATGTCATTCCACAGGTAGGGGGAGGCCTCGAGGGTGTGGACCATGTCCTCGTTGTTGGAGTTGTTGGGTTCCCCGGCATTCCAGTTGCTGTACACCAGCGGTTCGCCGTTGCTCCATTCGAAGACACCCTCGACCGCGATGTCATTGAGACCCAGCCACAAGCGCCGTGAGGAGCCGCCAAAGTTTCTGAAGTTGTCCGCGATGAAATCCATCTCCGCCTGGTCTGCAACGGCCACGAGGTTACCGCCCCAGCTGTTGGCGAGAGTTTCAGCAGTGGTCCAGTCGCTGGTATCCAGCAACAGGTAGTGATGGTCATCCAGCGGACTGGAGATGCTGGTCAGGATGGCCGGATCCTGAGCCTGCAACGGAGTGACCCAGATGGTGATGATCAGTAAAGAGACTACGGAATTGAGAAACTTCATAACTCCTCCGGAGGGCTGGAGAGATTGGAAATTGTAGGGACAGAGCCATTTACCATTTTCCCCTTCATCGACCGGGATACAAGGATTGAAAATAAGGGCCGCAGGGAGCCGAATAACCGGTGCAGGAGGCGGTTGAGTGGGCTTCTGCCTCGCTCTCGCGGCTCATCCGTGGCTGTGGAAGCGCTTTTATGGCGGCGGCTGGGTCGAGGATGAGGAACGGCTCAGAGTGGCTCAGATCGAGTTGGGCCTGCTCGAACTGGATCTAAATCGAGCAGGCCGTGGACCCCTTCCGATCGATCGAAAGGGGTCCGCGGCGTCTCTTGACCCGAGAATCAGGGGCAAAGGTTGAAGGAAGTACATCCGAGCCCGCCGGGCCCATCGGGGCCACAATCGGGGAAAGGTGCCGCTGGCTCGGATCCACCTGCGAACATGTAGCCGATCAGATGCACCACATCGGAAACGTCGACCTGATTATCCCCGTTATCATCGAGGCTTGCCAGACAACTCACCGGTGATCCATTGAAGAGGAAGCCGAGGGTGTTGACCGCATCGCTGACATCGAGGCTTCCATCAATATTGGTATCGCCACGGATGTAGGTGACGGCTCCGCCTCCTCCACATTCATCGGGAGTGCCATCGCCATCATTGTCGGCGCTGGTCCCGTTCGCGATATCGCACTCATCGAGGACACCATTGAGATTGCAGTCATTTGCTGCAGTGATCTCACAGCCGTCGTGAATACCATTACCATTGCAGTCTGGAATTCCTGCTCCGGCGATGGAGATGTCGAGTCCCCAGGTCTGAAGGGAACCGGAATCTCCTCCGGCATTATCCGAGATGGTAAGGGTCCAGTTGCCCAGACCGCTGGCTCCATCGAAAGTGGACAGTGGCGAGGCAGGAGGAGTGGATCCTGGGCTGCCATCGTCGTCGTAGATCGCGTTGATGTCATCGGAAGAACCGCCAGTCTGGCTGTGCAAGTTGACGGTGGTGCCGGAAGGATTGGCCACCGAGATGGCGAGATCGCCGATCCAGGTGTGAGTCAGGTCTAGCGCCACATCTATATCGTCGACCAGTCCTACCTGTGTGACCTCGATGATCCGGATCACCGGAGGCAAGTTGTCGGCGATCGGCGCCGGCGGGGAGACATTGTCGACATAGGAGAAGATTCCTGCAGCCTCACAGATATCGAGAACTCCGTTGGCATCGCAGTCTGTGGCGGGATTCGCTGCGATCTGGCAACTATCGATGGACCCGTCGAGATCGCAGTCCGTTTCGCTTCCCAGGTCAATTTCACAACTGTCGAGCACTCCATCAAAGTCGCAATCCGCTGCACCTGAAGAGATCTCGCAGGTGTCAGGGATGAAATTCCCATTGCAGTCGAGTGCGCCATTGATCAGTTCACAGGCATCGGCAATTCCGTCGTTGTCACAGTCTTCCTGGCATTCATCGAGCAGTCCATTTCCATCGCAATCGGATGCGCCGTTGGCGATTTCATCCCCATCTGGAATGCCGTTATTGTTGCAATCGAGATTGCCGACCATCGGAGCGAGGGTGGTCACCAGCAGAGTGTCCACGGCACCGGGTTGGAACAGCCCGAGAGTCGCATTGGCAGCGGTGGGTGGAGAGGTGGTCACGAAGCGGAAGTTGTACATCGTTCCCCAACGAAGTGCGTTGGCGTTGGGGTTCTGTGCAAAGGTTTGAGTCGACCAGTTGATTTCCCCGTTGGCGGTAGACACCGCCCAGTCGGTTCCATCGTAGATCTCGGTGCTGTGGTACTCGACATCGCGGAAACCGACATCGCTGGCGATCACACCCAGCAGCGGCACGGAGAAACTGCGTACCGCGCGGGTCGAGTCCATGTTGTAAAGAGCGTACTCGTATCGCCACAGGTTGGCATTCAGTTGGATGACCTTGTATCCGAGGATCAAGAGTCCGTCTCCAGCGTCCGAGATGTCGACCAGAGTCACAGTCGGATCATTGTCTTGCCACGCCTGGATGCCTGGCTGTTGCCGCTGGGTCGATCCAACAAAGGTGATGGCGTGATTGGAAGTGGAGGAGGAGACGGAGACCTGTCGGTAACTGGTGTTATTGTGATGATTGCCTGCGGCAGCATCGTCGGGGGTGACATAATGTCCCTCGACGAAGTACTGGGCTCCAACATTGGTCGACGAGTCCAGGTCACTCCCGTGAACGCGCAAGCGACGCCAGGTCAGATCACTGTTGCCGGGGTCGAGGTTCTGCGGATAGATGAATCCACCGTGGGCCGGATCGGTCACCTCTGAGCGAGCGCCGAGGCTTCCCTGGCTACCATTCAAACTGGCTCCGTAGGGATCGGAGCAACCGACCCCGAGCCGGCTACCGGTTCCCGAAGAGACGCAGCCGCAACCACAGGTGTTTCCCTGCAAAGCGGTGAATCCGTGCTTGAGCCAGCTCATGCCGATCTGCTCGAGCACTCCATCCTTGAGGCGAAACATGTTTTGACCGATCACCGGGTGCTGATTGGTATTGGAGATCCAGAGCAGTTCCTCGGTGCCGATGTTGCAGGATGTGGTTCCCACTGAATAAGCGTAATAGCCGCCCGCTGAACCGTAACTCTGGGTGCCGGTCAACTCACCGACGATCACATCCGCTCCGGTGCCACCGAGGCCTCCGCCCGGATCACACTGGGCGTCGAGAGAGGTGGAGAAGAGCATCGTCATGGCTGCAGCAAGAAGGGAGAGGATCCCGAGGATCCGCTGCTTGGAAAGTGTCATGGGTTCCCTTTCGGGGTCATCTCTGACCACGATGTTCAATCGACGGGCCTACCCATTGTATTGTCAAGAAAAGGTCGGATCGAGGAGCGATTTCAAATCAACGGGAGCAGAATCGCAGGGAAGTCAGGAGAGTGACCTGTAGAGGGATGGAAAAAAAAGGACCTCGTGGACCCGCTGGTCCACGAGGTCTTGCGTTTCATTGGAGCTGGCGACGGGAGTCGAACCCATGACCTCAGCTTTACGAAAGCTGTGCTCTACCAACTGAGCTACGCCAGCCCTGTGTTCGCTGAATATGAACATGGGCCTGAGGAGGGGAGGATAGCGACATCACAGCGAGGCGGCAATCGACCCTCGGAACAAGTCCGCGAGCGCGAGATCTGCCCGCTGTTTTCCTACCTCGTCTCAGCGAGAGGATTCGACCTCGGGCATCTCGCTATGAGGGTGATCTGAACGGTGTCGCTCGGAGATTTTCTCGCTACTGAGGTGGTTGTAGACCTGGGTGGTGGCGAGATGTTTGTGGCCGAGAAGTTCCTGTACCTGCCGTAGATTGGCGCCACGGTCGAGCAGGTGAGTCGCATACGAGTGGCGCAGGGTATGGGGACTGGTTCGACTGTCGAGGCCCGCCTTGCCGATGTATCGGTCGAGGATCTTGCGGATCGATCGATCGGAGATGCGATCACCGAAGCGATTCAACAGCACCGGGTGAGGGCTCCAGTTTCCATCCTCGGGTTGCCAGCGTGCAGGGATCGCTTCCTGGTAACTGAAGAGAGCGGTCAGCGCATGCTCGCCGATGGGAACGATGCGCTCCTTGCGTCCCTTTCCGTAGGCTCGAACCAGACGCGCAGGACCGTCGATGTGCAGCCAGTCGAGAGCGACCAGTTCACTGACCCTGAGGCCGGTGCTGTAGAGGATTTCGAGGATGGCTCGATCTCTCAGCCCGCGGTACGTGTTGGTCTCTGGTTGATCCAGTAGACGCAAGACTTCCTGAACGGAGAGGAAGTGGGGCAGTGCACGGGGCACCCGCGGTGTACTCAACTCGAGAAACGCGCAGCGTCCTTCGATCCGACCTTGGCCGGTGAGGAAGCGGAAGTACCCACGAATCGATGCGAGTTTTCGGGCCACCGTGCTGCGCGAATAACCGACCTCTGCGAAGTGAGCCAACCAGCGGCGAACCTCGGTGCTCTCCTTGGTGGCAATCAGTGAGAGATCCTTGACCTCAAAGAAGTCACGGAGTTGTTCGAGGTCCTTGCGGTAGGCCCGGAGAGTTTCCGGGCTCAGGTTCCGCTCTGTTTCGAGGTGTTTGAGGAACGAGTCCATCGAATTTGTACCCACTTCCATCCCAAGGGGCGGCGTTCCCCTGTAGGGATCCTACGAAGGCCGAAAAAAAATGGGAAGAAGAACTGGGAACTGAATCAAAATGGTCCAGTCACCACCGGTGGATAAACCCAGATGCCGCGACCGTCATGTGGATAACCATGGGAGAAGTAGGCCTGGATCGTCCGGAAGAAGAGGGGGCCTGCTTATCTCAGAATCCCGTGGCGACGACTGAGCAGTTCCCTCACGATGGCGCGGAAGTGATCCTGGGTCAGTTCTTCCTCATCGATATGCGCGGCGGCGTCGAGGGTCGAGGGAGAATCGCTTCCCATCGTCATCAACTGCTCCAGCAGCGACGGCAAGTCGGTACCATCGTAGAGGATGCAATGTTCTTCGTCGTTGCTGACCACCATCAAGGATCGCTCGTCGGGGTGAGTGAGAGGAGAGTTCGGAATCATCAGGGTCTCTTTCTTCTGTACAGATCTTGGTCAAGTCTATCTTTCTCTTCCCACAGGGAAGGGGGGACCGAAGCCGCAATGCGGCTCCCGTCGGGTCGTCGGTCATGACTCATCTTTCGGCAGATCGAGCGAAATTCTGCAGTACAATTTCGCCATGAATCGAGCCAGATGAGCGCCAATGAAGCTTCTCACCCCTTCCAAGCAGCACCTCGAATCGAGGCTTTGGGCCCTGTCGAGGTCGAGAGCCTGCTCGCTGCGATCGGTCCGGGGCAGCCCGGCTTTTTGCTGGAGAGCGGTCTCGATGTGGCCGGAACTGGCCGCTGGCACATCGCCGGGGTCGACCCGATCGGCTCCTTCGAGGCGAGTCGAGATCGGTGGCAGGTCAGCACTGCCGACCGGGTGATCGATTCCGGTGGTGGAGATCCGCTCGAGCAGCTGGATCGGTGGTGGAAACAGTGGGCCACCAACGATCCCGCAGAGGTCGACTCGCTTCCCTTCGTCGGCGGTGCGGTCGGCTGGATCGGTTATGAGGCGGCCGATCGTTTTCTGGGATTGTCCCCACGGCAGACCCCCACTGGGGCCATCGGCTCCTTGCTCGATGGGGTCCCCGACCTCTGCTGGCATCTGTACGACGAGGTGGTGTTGATCGATGCCATCGAGAAGCAAGGTTGGTCGGTTCATCGGGGTCGAGCGGGGTGGCAGGATCGACAGTGGTGGCGCCGCCCCGGTGGCACCTCCAGCGATGCCCGCGATTCGATCTCGTCGTCACCGGTGAGAATCGTCGAATCCTCTCTCACCGATGCTCAATACCTCGAGGCTGTGTCGGAGATCCGCCATGGAATAGGCCTCGGAGAGGTATACGAGGTCAATCTGGCTCGTGGCTGGATCGTCGATCCGGTCCCCTCGGCGGTCGCCTTGCATCGGCTCTGGCGTGAGGCGCAGCCGGTGCCCTATGGAGCGATGATCCAGGGCGATCCCTTCTCGGTGGTGTCCGCTTCCCCTGAACAATTTCTCTCGAGAAGGGGGAGACACATCGGGACGCGTCCCATCAAGGGGACCATCGCCAGAGGGCGAGATCGAGATGAAGATCGAGAAGCAGCAACTGCGTTGCTGGCGGATCCCAAGGAACGAGCAGAATTGGCGATGATCGTCGACCTCGAGAGAAACGATCTGGGCCGCATCTGCCAGCCGGGCACTGTCGAGGTGGTGCATCCGGCGCAGGTCGAACGGTATGCCTCGGTGTTGCATACGGTGGCGACGGTGACCGGTGAGTTGAGAGGGGATCCGAGTCCCGGCGAGATCCTACGCGCGACTTTTCCCGGAGGATCCATCACCGGGGCTCCGAAATTGGCAGCGATGGAGCGGATCCGCCAGTTGGAGCCGTGGCCTCGCTCCATCTACACCGGTTCCATCGGTTGGCTGGCCCCGACGGGAGATCTCGAACTGAGCATTGCGATTCGCTCCGCTCTGATCCGAGGGAAGCGTGCTCTGGTTCCCTTCGGTGGTGCGGTGACATGGGACTCGAAGCCGCAGGCGGAACGTGTCGAGTTGCTCGACAAAGCTCGAGCGATGTTCGAGGCGTTGGGGATTTCGGTCGCCCACTAACCGTCCAGGTAACTCGCCAGAGCCCTCAGCATTTGGGCGATCGGTTCTCGTCCTTGGGTCCAACTGTCGACGCAAAACCAGACTCCGATCAGGCTCACCAGCAGCGCCGAGAACACCGGCGCCAGTTGCAAGAAACGCGACTTCAACGGGGCACCCACTCGATTGAGAATTCGTTCCTTGCCCAGCACCAGTACGCAGCCGATTCCGATCAGCATCAATCCCAGTCCGAGACTGAAGAAACCGAGCACGATCAGTCCTAGCCACAGAGCCTGAAAGTGAGCGGCGACCAGCATGATGGTGAATCCCGCCGGGCACGGCACGATTCCGCCGCTGAATCCGAGTGTCACCAGATCACGGAATCGAACCTCGCCATCTTGGCCCCAGTCCGCAGGCAGATGAGAATGCCCATGAGAGTGATCATGAGAGTGATCATGAGAGTGATCATGAGAGTGATCGTGCGAGTGATCGTGCGAGTGATCGTGCGAGAGATCGTGCGAGGGATCGTGCGAGGGATCGTGCGAGGGATCGTGCGAGGGATCATTTTTGCGGCTCGCTCGCCAGCGCCGCCGGGCGAGGATCAGCCCGAAGGTCGCCAGCAAGGCGCCCGATCCGAAACTGAAGACGGTGGTGATCCAGTTCTGAAAGGTGGCGGATGTGGCCTTGTCGGTACTGGCCTCGATCAGCCCCAGTAATAGCAGCCCCAGCAGGAAGATGCTGATGGTGTGGGCAAAGGTGACCACCAGACCGAGCACCACGGCATCGCGAATTCGACCGCGAGTACCGACCAGGTAGGCCGCCACCATCGTCTTGCCATGGCCGGGTCCAATCGCATGACCAGCGCCGTAGAGGATCGCCAGTAACAGCGCTAGCACGACCTCCCAGATCGGTGCTTCCCCCAGCACGATGGTCTCCACCAGACCGCCGATCTGCTCTTCTTCACCGACTTCATCCGGGGAGCGGTCGGTCTCCGATGGAAATCTTCGCGGCGACGGTGGAGTCTCTCCATCCTGGCGAGGGGGACGATTCGACTGCGCTTCTTCCGTCGACGCTTCCGGTCGAGCGGTAGGGAGACTGGCCAGTTGTACGGCGGTGGGAGCGGTATCGTTCATGGGGTCAAAGGAGGTCTCCCCTCGATAGAAGTAAAGGATCGTGTTGCGGCCGGGAGTACGGATGAAGGCGCCCTGGTCCTCGAAGAGGGATGGATCCGGTCGCAGGATGTAGAAGGAAAGATCGGGGTCATGATCCTCGATGGGAATCCACGAGTACTGACTCGAAGTTTGCTCACGATAACTGTTGTCCTGCCAGTGCAGCCAGTAGCCGCCGCCCCAGGGACTATTCTCTGGGAGTGATTCTGGCAGTGAACCATGTAGGGTGAAGTAGGCGTCGAAGGGGCGAGCTCGCACCGAACCCTCCAGGCCCGCGTGTTCGATCAGATCCAGTTGGAGTTGAACCTGCTGGCCATTGATGCGGAGATCCAGTTGCGGCAGGAGAGATTCAATTCGAGTCTTCAGGTAGGGGCGCCACTCCTCTTCTTCCACACGATCATCGCCATCGGAGTCGAGGTCGGCGAGTAATGGAAATCCGGCAGGAACGCTCCACCCCAGATTGAACAGGATGATCACCTGCCCATCGCGAATGGTGAAGGTGGCCTGGGTTCCGACCCCCTCCGCCAGTTCATGGGCATCGCCGCGCTGATCGCCCGTCATCGACAGGATCAGCAAGATGACGAGGCATTGTTTCAGGCACTTACGAGTGCTCATGCGAGAGATCAACACGGCTCCCATTCTTCATCCGGTGGGGCGATCGGTGTCACAGGAGCATAGGCGACCACCAACTGTTTCTCTCCTCCTTGTTCGAAGCGGACCGAGATTCGCTTGGATGCACCGTGCCCCTGGGATTTGACGATGACCCCTCTCCCGAGGATCTCATGACGGATCCAGGCCCCCGGATGCAGGCCATCATCCTCATCCTCGGCCGACTCCGAGGGATCAATTCCACTGTTGCTTTGACCCCAGCCACCACTGGAATAGGCCGGGACTGCGTTGCGTTCGAAGACGATCGAGGTCCCTTCCAGTTCGGTGAAGAAGGAGGATGGCATTCTCGGCTCCCGCTCTTGAAAGCGCCTTCGCCAGCTGGTGTGGGTCATGCACAGTTCCTTGCGGGCACGGGTGACGCCGACATAGAGGAGTCGGCGCTCTTCCTCCACATGCACCACTTCTCCCTGTCGAGCGTGAGGAATCAGAGTCTCCTCGGCTCCGGCGATGATGACCCGATCAAATTCGAGTCCCTTGGCGCCATGTAATGTCATCAGAGAAACCTGGCCCTCTTCTTCCTCTCGCATCTCTGCGTCGGTGACCAGCGCGATCCGCTCGAGAAATAGCGAGAGGGGGTCGATCTCTTGAAACTCAGGATCATCGGACGCACTGGCAGCGACGCTGGCGAGAATCTCTTCGGTCTCGGCAGCCGCGGCGACCAGTTCCTCCAGGTTTCGTTCCCGTTCTGGCCACGATTCAGGTTCGGCCTTCTTGAGGAAGGAGACGTAGCCGCTGGTCTCGATGGCGAGTTTCACTTGATCGGGAAGGGGAGCGTCAAGGTTTGTAGAAAGTTGCTGGATGACATCCTTGAACTGTTCGAGACCCTTGCGAGCCTTACCACGGATGGAGGCGAAGTCGCTCTCCTCCCGCAGGTGTTCACCGAGGTTTCTATTCGCATCCCTGGCGGCATCTTGAAAGCGCTCGATGCTGACCTTGCCGATGCCGCGTGCCGGAGTATTGATGACCCTGAGCAACGCAACATCGTCCCTGGAAGATCGAGCCGCCCGTAGATAGGCGAGGATGTCTTTGACCTCCTTGCGCTCGTAGAAGGACATTCCACCGATCACGGCGTAGAGGATCCGGCGACGAACGAACTCCTCTTCCAGGGTTCGCGAAAGTGAGTTGACCCGGTACAGCACGGCGATCTCGGATGCCGAGCAGCCCTCTTCCATCCAGGTCTCGATATGATCTGCGATTCTCGCGGCCTCACTTCGCTCGTCTCGTAATTGCTGAACCCTGACCTCGGCTCCATCTGCATTCTCGGTGAATAGTTTTCGCTCGCCAAATTCAGTTCCAGCGAGACGGCCAGCAACCTCGAGGATCTGTGGAGTGGAGCGATAGTTCTGATCGAGAGTGATGAAGGAGTGTTCCGGAAAATCCTCCTTGAAGCGGCGGAAGTTGTCGGGACTGGCACCCCTCCACGAGTAGATCGATTGGTCGGGATCCCCGGTGACGCACAGGTTCCTGTGCTGCTCCGAAAGTAGTTTGGCGATCATGTACTGCGGGAGATTGGTGTCCTGGAACTCATCGATCATCACAAACTGGAAACGATTCCTGAGGTGATCGAGAACATCTGGATGCTCTTGCAGTAACCGAACCACCAGCAGCAGCAAGTCGTCGAAATCAACCGCGTCTCGCTCTTCCAGGAGCTCCTGATAGCGATGGAAGATGCGTACCAGTTGTTGTTCATGAAAGGTCGAGGAATCTTCCCCCGCCTGTTCTGGCGAGGTCATGTGACTCTTCCAGTGACTGATACGGGAGAGAGAGTTGCGGGGGGGGAAGGAAGTCTTGTCGAGTTTTAACTCCTTGAGGATCACGCTGACCAGTTGTAGCTGATCGGAACTGTCGTAGATGGAGTATCGGCCAGAGTAGGGTTCGATTCGGTGCAGGTGGCGCCTCAGCAAACGAGCACAGAAGGAGTGAAATGTGCGGAGGACCGGGGTGCCATCGTCAAGATCGAGAGAGGAAGGGCCGAGGAACCCAGATGTCGGTAGCTGGGATGAACGCTGTGGATCGAGCAGTTTCAAGGTGCGTCGCAGCATCTCGTCGGCCGCCTTGTTGGTGAAGGTGATCGCCAGGATCGATCCCGGGGTCACCCCCGAGTGAACCAATTCTGCGACGCGGTGAGTCATCACCCGGGTCTTCCCGCTGCCGGGGCCGGCGATGATGGCCAATGGGCCGAGGTGGGCCGTGACTGCGCTCTGCTGGGCTGGATTGAGTCCATCGCTCATCTCGTCTCTCGTCCCTTTCCTCACCGCTGGTGAATTCACCGAGGTGATGCTGGAGTCATGGAATAGGACCGTCACGGCGGCCACAATCCGGATATTCCCGCTCCTGTGAGGGGCGAGAGGTCTCTGGCGCCATGGTCTCCTCGATCTGGCAGCGCTGCAAGGAGAGCCAGATTGAGATCCCCATCCTGTTCGTGTTGACTGTCTCCTGTACCTTTCTTATGATCCTGGACTCACTTCCGTAGATCCAGGGGATCTGTATCGGATCCATTCCGAAGCCCCGGGAACACGGAATTCAACGCCCGACTTCCATCGAGGAGGCATTCTTGGATGCGATGAGCGAAATTTCCTTGCGTGATCTGGTCTTGACGAGGGAAACCTCGGTCGATTTTTACCACGAGACACGACAAGGAGTGACCTCCCGAAGGGAGGCGATCGATGAACTCGAGGTGATCCTCGATGACGTCACCGACCCTTTCCGCCGAGGAGTGGTGCTGGATCTTCTCGGTCGGCGTGAGGAAGCTCGTGAAACCCTGTTCGGGTGCAAGGAGAATATTCTCTGCATGCACTTGCTCGGCAAACTGTTGCTCGAGGAAGGCTCGTCGAAGAAGGCGCTGAAGATTCTCGAGGCAGGCTGGAAGAGCTGTGGAGCAGGCGAGCCGCGAGTCGGGATGCTGCTCTGCGAGGCGTTGATCCTCGAGGACAAGATCGACGAGGCGAAAGTTCTGCTCGGGAGTTTGCAGGTTCAGGATGATCAACCGAGAATTTGTTACCTCAACGGTTTGCTCCATCAGCATGAAGGTGATTACCAAGATGCACTGGAATCTTACAGCACTGCCGCTGAAGGAAATCCAGATGAGACGAGATTCCTCTTCCGTCTGGGGTACATGCACTCCCTCTACGGAGATGAAGAGAAGGCGATCGAGGCCTACCGTATGTGCCAGAGGAGCACTCCTCTATACGCCCACGCGATGATCAACCTGGGCGTGCTGTATGAGGATTCCGAACGATTCGAAGAAGCGATTACCTGTTACAGGATGGTCCTTCTCTCCAACCCGGATCATGCACGGGCTCGTCTTTACCTGCGCGATGCCAGTGCTTCGCAATCGATGTACTACGACCGCGACAAAGATAAGGACAACGTCCGCAAGCAGCAGGTCTTGCAGATTCCGGTCACCGAGTTCGAACTTTCGGTGAGAAGTCGCAACTGCCTGCAGAAGATGGGGATTCACACCCTCGGAGACCTGGTCAGCAAGAGTGAGCCAGAATTGCTCTCCTACAAGAACTTCGGTGAGACCAGCCTGCAAGAGATCCGAAAGATCTTGAACCAGAAGAAGTTGCGCCTTGGCGAAGGGTCTCGCAGTGACGATACCTTCATGCTTTCGATCGATGGTGAAGCCGCTTCTCTCCTGGGAGAACCGGTCAGCCTGCTCGAACTCTCCAGCCGAAGTCAGCGTTGCATGGACCGTCTCGGAATCGAGACGATCGCAGACCTGATGCAACGAAATGAACTCGAACTGGTCAGCCAGAAGAACTTTGGCGTGACTTCGCTCAATGAGGTGAAGCGGAAGCTTTCCGATCGCGGGTTGCACCTGGCAAACGGCTAGAGGGGGCGAGTGTACGAGTACCTCACTGGCGAAGTGGTTCAGATCTCTGAAGGTCACACTGTGCTCGAGGTAGCGGGGGTCGGCCATCGACTTCGTGCACCCTCGGGTACTCTGAGAAAATTGAAGGATGGAGCCACTGCACGGCTGTTCATCTCTCACCGAATCCGCGACGAACAACTGGTGATGTTTGGCTTTTCTCATCCGGAAGAGCGTGATTTCTTCGACCGAATCTGCCAGGTGTCTGGGGTCGGTCCCGCCAGTGCGCTGGCACTTCTCTCCCATGTCGAGCAGGATCAACTTCGTACCTCGGTGCTGGAGGGGGATACGACTCCACTGGAGAGAGTGAAGGGGATCGGCAAGAAGACCGCTCAACGAATCGTCCTCGATCTTCGAGGTGCTCTGGAGAAAGAGGATCTGATGGCGAGTGCCGGATCCCCTGCAACGATCGGGGTCCCCGAGGGCGCAGCGGCGGATGCCGTTCGAGCACTGCAAGTACTGGGCTTTCATATCACCGATGCTCAGGACCGGGTGCGCAAGGTGGTCGGCGACCATCCGAAGGAAAAGAGTGCCGAGCAACTGGTCCGCCTGGCCAGTCGAGGTCGCTAGCAGGCTTCCCCTTTTCGCGACTCGCGATACCATCCAAGTAGGGACATCCAATCGGCGTCTTCTCAGCGAGATACCGTCAGGCATCGGTCCGGATGACGCCCTTTCCCCTTGCGGGGAATTACACCCGGTATTGATTACCGGAATTCTCTTCAGAAATAATCCGATCGTGCCGATCCAGACTCTCAGGGGGGAGTCAGGTCTAGAGCGAGCGCGATGACCCAGGGACTCCATGAGAATCCCCGAGTAAGGTCGTCGATGAACCCAGCCACTGCCCTCCTACTGCTTCTGGCAACCGCGCTCCACCCTTCCGAGAGCGTCTCCGTGGCACCGCCTCTGTCGCTGCTGGAGATCCAGGAAGATGGGGAGTGGGCGAGGTCACTGGCCTCGGGCGGAGAGTGGTCGATCGGTCAGGGGGATCGTCATCCTTCCCTCTTCGGCTCCTTCGCCAGCGACTCCAGCCTCGAATGGCAGTCTCACATCAGTTCCGAGGTGCTCGCGGAAACGGTTCGTGGGGTTCTGCGTGAACATCTGCTCAACGACCCGGAGTACGGTGTCGGAGGGTACGGCACCGAGCTGGCCCAGATCAGTGGTAGCCACTATCGCACCGGTCAGTTGCACCACAGCGACTCTCTCAATTCCTACCGAGGATTCGACCTGGGACTGGACGATCCTCTTCTCGACAGTTCCTTGATCGGGGCTACCATCGACCTGCAGTCGACCGCTTCGAGGGGGCCTGATCGAAATGATCAGATCATGCCGACTCCAGACGAGGCCTACCGCCCCTACCTTGAGCTGCTGCCCTGGACCCGCTGGGGAAGAGAAGGCACCTCACGGAACTCGAATTTGGGAGGAATCCGTGCCACGGTCGGTCTTGACACTCTTTCACCCTTCCGCTGCCACTCTCTGCGCTTCTTGCTGACGGCAAACCTCGAAATCGGTGGAGAATCGGGGGTCCTGTTCCAGATCTGTTGGCAGGGGAATACCCGGTCTCCTTGACACCCACCCACAACTTCGCCAACATTCGATGCTTGGAGTCGATTCGGGCCGCCGGATCGATTCGAGAATGTGAAATCAGTGGTGGGTGTAGCTCAGTTGGTTAGAGCGCCGGCTTGTGGTGCCGGAGGTCGAGGGTTCGAGCCCCTCCTCTCACCCCATAGATCATGAGGGGCGTCGGGGAAACCCGGGGCCCCTTCTTCGATGGGGGGAAACCCAGGCCCCTTCTTCGATGGGGGGAAACCCAGGCCCCTTCTTCGATGGGGGGAAACCCAGGCCCCTTCTTCGATGGGGGGAAACCCAGGCCCCTTCTTCGAAGGGACGATGATGGGAGACACGGACAAGAAGCTCAGAGCTCATCGCTGAAGTCGCGATTTCGTTCCTGCTTTCGCCGTGAGCGATTCTTCTTGTCGACCAGCCTCTTCTCCTGACTGCCACGAGTCGGCTGGGTCGCCCTCCTCGAGCGTCTCGGTTTGAGAGCTTCCCGGATCAGATCGGCGAGCCGTTGCAAAGCAATCGTGCGGTTCCTCGAGGCGGAGCGCTCCTCGCTGGCGACGATCCGAATCTTGCCGTGGCCGTCGATTCGCTTGGCAATCCTCGCGGCCAGTTGCTCCTGCTCATCGGGGGAAAATGCGTGAGATGCTGAGGGTGTCCAGCGCAAGTCGATTGCGGTGGCGGAACGATTGGCATGCTGGCCTCCCGGGCCACCGCGGGTTTGCTGTGAGATTTCGATTTCGGTCCACGGAATCCAGCGTCCGATACGCCAGTTCAGGCCTCTGGTTTGATCCGGAGCTTCCATCGATCCTCCTTGTCCATCGCTCAGGATAATCGCAGCGACCGAGAAGATCGAGTGGACGCTTGCCGCTGGAGCCGAAGATAGCGATGCTATCTGCAGAAGGAGAGCGATGAATTTGTTATGGATCCTGTTTCTGTGGCCGGGGCTGAACCTCACCCCAGCACCCACCAGTGACCTCGTCAGCGACCTGGAAACCCATCTCACCGTCGGCTTTCCACTCGTGTCCCGTTCTCTGGCGCCGGCACTACCTGCTGCGATCTGTGCACTGGAGTCGGGGGGCTTCGCACTGCTGACCGAACGTCCGGCACGCTTGCGCTTCCTCTCTTCGGCTGGAACGCTCAAAGATGAATCGTGGCCCTTGCCGGATTTGTTTTCCAGTCCTAGAGGGATACAACCACTCCGCAGAGGACACTTCATCATCATCGATCGTGCCGGTCATGTGGGAGAGATCGACCGCCAGGGAAAACTGGTGAGGATGTTGCCGGGCCCCGAGGGACGGTGGCAAGCGGGCGCACTGTCGAGGGCTCCTGGAGGAGTGGGCTGGTTGGTCACGGACTTGCTCCACGGACGGTTGCACCAGCTCGACCTGGATGGAAATGTGCATCAGAGTTGGAGCGGGTTCATCGAACCGACTGGGGTCTGCTCGGTCGGAGACCACATCTGGGTCAGTGATCGTGGATGGCACCGCCTGATCCGGTTTGATCCTCGTTCGCAACAACCGGATCCGCAGCAAGGGATCGGCGACCATGGAGCGGCTCCCGGATTACTCGCTTCGCCGATGGGTTTGTGTGCAGTCGAGGATCAGTTCCTCTGGGTCAGTGATCGTGACAATCACCGGGTGCAGTTCTTCAACGGCCGTGGCTTCTCGATGCATTACTTCGGGATTCACTCGATGCTCCCTCGAGAAGCGATGGGACGATTGCACTATCCGACCGCCGTCGCCTATGACGAGAAGGCGGCGATCGCTGCAGTCATCGAACCGAGCGAGCGCAGGGTGCAACTGTTCGGGGTGAGGGATCCTGAGGTGGCGGTGGCCGCCGCAGAACTATGGCAGCGCGTCGACCTGGTCTCTCACTATGGACGCTACTGGGCGATCCAGCCTGGAGGGCGGCTGCTGGTCGTCTCGGAACCGGATTCGGAGCGGCTCTCGGTACTGGTGAGGGATCTGGAGATCCCCTTCGAACTGGATGATGTCGGCGGCGCTGGGTCGGCTCCGGGTCGTTTCCGGACACCGATGGGGGTCGATTTCTTGCCGGGGAATGATCCGTCGCGCTGGGTGGTGGCGGACCGAGGAAATCAGCGACTCCAGATGTTCCAGATCACCTGGAAGGAAAAACCATCGTGGCGTCGAGAGCCCGCCCTGGTGCAATTGGTGCGTACCGTCGACATGGCCCGGTTGGTTCAACAGCATTCTCCATGGCAATCTTCTGTGCCGCCTCGACTGGCGGCGCTGGCCTGTGGCGAGGGTGGCATCATCGCAGTCGCCGATGATGCCAACGAGAGGATCCTGCTTCTCGACCGGAGATTTCGCCCGGTCGGTCAATTCGAGTCGGCCGGACTGTTGAAGGAAGCGACCGCCATCTCGGCGGATGGAAATGGATTCCTGGTGGCGGATGCCATCGGTGGAGCATTGCTGAGATTCGAACCGGGACAGTTGCAACCGGAGGTGATCGATGGCGACTGCCGGATGCCGGTCGGAGTCGATCGTCACCCCGATGGTTCCATCTGGTATACCAATGGAGCCAATCATTCGTTGTTGAGAATCCCACCTGGAGGAGGGAAAGCGCAGACGATTCTCGGTGGCGGTGGAACCGGAGAGCGACAGTTGTTTCGGCCGCGTGCGGTCCGCATCGATGAGGACGGATCGGTCTGGGTGCTGGATCATGGTAATCATCGTGGAGTGGTGATCGATCAGGACGGTGCACTGCGCCACTTCGGAAGTGAACCGTATCTCCCCGATGGCGGGGTCCGGATGCGCCAGTTGAAATTGCAGCAGAAAAAACTTCAGGAGCAGCGATGACCGAATTTGACAGTGATCCCTCGGCATCATCCGAGAGTCCAGGCTGCATCATCCTGGTGCTGGTGGTCTTCTCCTTGCTGACCGGACTGTTGATGCTGCTGTTCTTCGCTGGCTGCCAGGCTCCACCCACAGCGGTGGCACCTCAGGGTCCAGGGTGGAAATCGCTGATCAGCGCCGATGGGACCTACCAGGTGATGCTCTACATTCCCGATCCCACACCACTCAATCAGGAGTTCACCGCCCAAGGTACCGTGTTCAAGGACGGGGAACCCATCTCCGAAGATGTCGAGGTGGTGTTCGATGGCGGCATGCCGCAGCACGCCCACGGGTTGGCGGTGCCGGTCGAGACGATCCGTCGTCCGGCGGGAGGATTCGCTGCTGCAGGGGTCCGATTCCACATGGGAGGACGTTGGTTACTCACGGTAGATATCATCGAAGGGCCTCATCTGGAACGTGCCAGAGGCTGGGTGGAGATTCGATGATGGTCATGCTGTTGCTGTCACTGCTGGCGTTGACCATCGTCCAGGATCCTCCGCCGTCGGTGCCCACTCCCTCTCCTGCGGTCACCGACGAGAAGGAGCAGGGACCGCTCCTGGATGAACCTCTGCGCCGTCTGGCTCTCTCTCTTCGTCGAGCAGAGACTCCCCCTGAGGATCGGACCAATCGCTTTGCCGACGACCCGGCTGCGGCGCAACTGGGCCAGTTGCTCTTCTCCGATGTGGAGTTATCGGGAGATGGAAAGATTTCCTGTGCCACCTGTCATCGTCCCGATCAGCAACTGGTCGATGGCAAGACTCATCCGCGGGGGTTCAACCAGATCCCCCGCGACACCCCGACCCTCCATGATGTGGCGGGCCATCGCTGGTGGGGATGGGATGGGCGCTGGGATTCACTCTGGATGCAGGCTCTCGGCCCGATCGAGGAGGTCGATGAGATGGCCGGCGATCGCCTCCAGGTGCTGCGTCATCTGGCGGCGACGAAAGAGTTGTTGCAGCGATATCAGGCGATCTTTGGAGCTCTTCCCGACCTGGCCTCTCTTCCCGAGAGAGCGATCGAGGCGGGAGAAGCGACAACCGGGTGGAAGGCGTTGTCGGAGGCGCGTCGCCGACAGTTGAATCGAGCTTTCACCAACATCGGCAAGGCGATCGCTGCCTACGAGCGAACGCTGCGCGGTCCCGCGACTCCCTTTGATCATTACCTGGAGGCACTGGCAGCCAGCGATTCGCAGGTGGCCGCTGAATATCCCATCTCTGCACGGAGGGGATTGATACTGTTCCTCGGCAAGGCGAAGTGCATCCGCTGCCATGGTGGTCCGATGTTGTCGGACGGAGAATTCCATGACACGGGGATTCTCACCAGTGGGCGCACCGCACGAGATGCGGGTCGATACGGCGGGATCCAGGAGTTACGGGTCCATCCGTTTCGCAGTGGCGGGGAATACTCCGACGATCCACAGGGTGACCGTGCTTCGAGAACCGAGCGGCTCCAGCGAGACGCAGCGCTGTGGGGGGCATTTCGCACCTCTTCCCTCAGATATCTGGTCGGGACGGCGCCCTATTTTCACGACGGAGGGATGGCGGATCTGCGCTCGGTGATCCGTTTCTACACCTGGCGGCAAGGCGCCAGGCCTAGCGGAGCGGGCCATTCTCACCAGGGGGAGACGATGTTGACCCGCATCCCCCTGACCCGGCAAGAAGAGGACGATCTGATCCACTTTCTCGAAAGCTTGTCCGCCGTGGAATCCTCCCCGACTCCCGATGACTAGGGTGTGAGAGGTGGTTCTCAGGGCATATAATGGACCGATACCGTCAAGGTCCCGCTAGTTACTCATCTCGAGTGCCCTTTCGGGGGCGACTTTTCACGGAGGCTTCCATGTCCACCTCATTCAGAACTCACTGGATGCTGATCATTTGCATCACTTGCACCATCTTTGGTGGCTTGATCGCAATCGGTCACGATAACGACCCCAAGGCGAGAGATCGTCAGCCTCCCTACACCGGTCCGGGGTATCGCAGCGCGCTGCCAGGGCCACAGCCGTTCGGTCCGGTCGGGGGATTCCCTTCCGATGGAATCAACTTGCAGGCGTGGATCCCCTTGCCCGAGATGCAAGCGGGCATCTCCAGCGGCAACGATTGCTGGGGCTACACTTCTCCCAGCGGGCGTGAGTATGCACTGATGGGGCATTCCAGTGGTACTACGGTGATCGAGGTCACCAATCCAGGAAACCCCAACATCCTCGGAACCATCACCGGTCCCAACAGTCTCTGGCGAGATGTGAAGACTTATCAGAACTTCGCCTATGCGGTTTCCGAAGGGGGCGGTGGGATCCAGGTCATCGACCTTTCCGATGTGGATAACGGTAATATCCCCCTGACCAACACCATCACCACCGGGGGAGGACTCTCCTCGCACAATGTCGCCATCGATACCGATTCGGGTTACCTGTACCGATGTGGTGGTGGCGGCAACGGACTGCGCTTTTACAACCTCATCAATCCGGGCACTCCGCAGTTCGAGGGCAGCTGGACCGATCGATATGTGCATGATGCTCAGATCGTCGAGATGCAGGCGGGTCCCTTCGCCGGCAGCCAGGTGGCGTTTCTCTGTACCGGCAATGGTCCGGTGAGTTTCGATATCCTCGATATCACCAACAAGGCTAACGTCATACTGCTGGGACAGTTGATCTATCCGGGTGGGGCCTACAGCCACCAGGGATGGTTGTCCCCCGATCAGCAGTACTTCTACCTCGGAGATGAGCTAGACGAGGGGCCAGGGGTTCCGACCAAGACTTTCGTGATCGATGTTTCCGATCTGACCAATCCGGTCCTGATGGATGAATACACCAACGGCAACAGTGCCATCGGCCACAACATCTACACCGTCGATAATCTGGTCTACGAGGCGAATTATCGCAGTGGACTTCGTATCCTCGACGGATCGAACCCTCTCAACATGACCGAGGTCGCCTACTTCGACACTTACCCCGCCGATGACAACAGTAACTTCAACGGTCTGTGGAGCGTTTACCCCTACTTCCCCAGCGGCACCATCATCGGTAGTGACCTGGAGCGGGGTCTGTTTGTCTGGTCGATAGGGGCGACTCCTTTGACCTTCTCTTATCCGGCAGGATTGCCGGACCAGCTCAATCCCTTTGGTGACAGCCTGACGCTTCAGATCGTCCCGGGATCGGGCTTCGTGATCGATACCCAGAGCACGACGCTGTGGTTCAACGATGGAAGCGGCTGGATGTCGAGCCTGATGAATCAGGTGGCCCCTGGCAGTGTCGAGTACCTCGCTCTCTTCCCCGCCTTTGATTGTGGTACCGATGTGCAATGGTATGTCGAAGCCAGCGTGATCGGTGGTGGAGCCACCACCGACCCGCCAGCGGCACCGGTTTCCTTTTACAGTGCTCCCGCGATGCTGGGGGTCGATACACTCCTGTCCGACGACATGGAACAGGATCCAGGCTGGACCGTCGGGGCGGCTGGCGATAATGCCACCACAGGAGTCTGGACGCGGGTGGCCCCGATCGGCACTGCAGCGCAGCCTTCCGCGGATCATTCGGTGGTCGGCACCAACTGCTGGGTCACAGGCCAGGGCAGTGCCGGTGGGGCTCTCGGTGAGAATGATGTCGACGGCGGCGTGACCACGCTGATCTCCCCCAATTACGATCTTTCCGCAGCCAACAGTCCGATCATCAGTTACTGGCGCTGGTTCTCCAACAACAGTGGAGCCGGCCCGGGAACCGATACTTTCCGCGTCGATATCAGTGCCAACGGAGGTACTACATGGACCTCGGTGGAAGTGATCGGCCCGACCGGCAACTTCACTTCTGGAGGTTGGTTTCAACATCAGTTCCAGGTCGAGGATTTTGTGGCATTGACCGCGACGGTGCGCCTGCGGTTCCAGGCCGAGGATGTGGCCGCAGCTTCGATCGTCGAGGCTGCCGTCGATGATCTGGTGGTGGGCGAACTGTTCTGCAACGACTGCAACGGCAATGGCGTCGCAGACGATCAGGATATTGCCAGTGGCACCAGTCAGGACTCCAATAACGATGGGTTCCCCGACGAATGTCAGTGCACTCCCTGGGTCCGAGGTGAACTCAACGACGACGGCAACATCGATCTCTCCGATGCGGTGACCCTGTTGATCTACCTCTTCAGTGGCGGCCCGACCCCTGATCCTGAAGGTCGCGGAGACGTCAACGATTCGGGCCAGATCGATGTGGCCGATGTGATCTACCTGGTCGAGTACCTGTTTGCCGCTGGATCACCGCCACCGGCGCCCTTCCCCAATCCGGGAGGCTGCCCCTAGGAGACGATGGGTTCGTGAGCAAGGGGGGATAGATCGAGCGCTGTGGTAGATCGAGCGCTGTGGTAGATCGAGCGCTGTGGTAGATCGAGCGCTGTGGTAGATCGAGCGCTGTGGTAGATCGAGCGCTGTGATAGATCGAGCACACCCTGCTGGAGAAGGCTTAACTCTCGTTTTTACCTCAGCATATTTTTCTCGAACGCTTTTTTCGCTCAATGGGCGAGGGAAGCGTTCGAGTCAATTTTATATCTCACTTTCTCTACAGGGGCATCTCGAACTAAAGCAAGAATCGGTGTCCGTCGCATCGCTGCCGCTCCATCACGAATTCACAGAATCTGAAGTATCTCAAAAGAGGTGTTTTCAGAGCGTAGAGATGACCATTGAACTTCCATATAATTGCTCTCTTCAGGTGATGGTGCACTCGATTTGCACATGTATAGCGGATTCCAATAATAGGATTTAACCAGCATGATGATTCCCTGCTCTTCAGCGATGCCGACTTCGAAGATCTACCCCAAAGATAGAGATAGAGGCGGAGTTCTTTTCTTTGCCATCGCCTTGTTTATTGCGGGGTGGGTCACTCCTTTCGCCTATGCGCAGACGGGGTCGGGCCCCGTGAAAGTCTTTATTCTGGCGGGGCAATCGAACATGGAGGGGCATGGTGAAATCAGCCCGATCGGAACACCGGGGACGCTCGAATACAGTTTGAGTAACAATCCTACGATGTATGGGCACCTTACCGACGGTACCAACTGGGTTGAGCGAAACGATGTATGGATCTGGTACAACCGTGGGGGCACCACAGTCGTGAGTGGTCATCTGACAGCGGGCTATGGCGCATCGGATACAACGATGGGTCCAGAACTACAGTGGGGTCATGCTCTTGGAGATCTCTATGACGAACCGGTGCTGTTGATCAAAACCGCATGGGGCGGAAAGAGCTTGGCGGTTGATTTCAGACCCCCGAGTTCGGGCTGGAGTGTCAATCCTCCGGTGGCACCCGGGGATCAGGGTTACTACTACCAAGAGGTGTTGGATACGGTCAGTGATGTTTTGACGAATCTGCAGAGCTACTTCCCCGACTATAATGGTCAAGGTTATGAGCTGGTCGGATTGGGTTGGCATCAGGGCTGGAACGATCGTGTGAATCAATCCTACAACGATGAGTACGAACAAAATCTAGAGAACTTTATCCAAGACATCCGGGTGGATTTGGCGACTCCCAATCTTCCATTTGTCCTCGCGACTACCGGCATGTCGGGGTGGAGCGAGACACACCCCCGGGCGCTCTCGTTGATGGCTGCGCAGTTGGCGATGGAAGATTTCAGCGTCTATCCGCAGTTCGAGGGAAATGTGGCAGTCGTGGAAACCCGCGACTTCTGGCGCGATGCCGCGGTCTCACCGGCAGATCAGTCGTATCACTGGAATCGCAATGCCGAGACCTATTTCCTGATCGGCGCCGCCATGGCTCAGGAAATGAACCTGTTGCTCAATCCGCCAAGCGGATCTGAAACCATCGACGCGGTCTACTTTGGCCAGACTCATGTCAAGAAACCGACCGATCCCTACTTTGGTTTGGTCAGTCAAAGGGAAGCGCTCATCAAAGTCCATGTGGTGGATCCTACCACCCCTGCGGCACCACCGGTGACCGCAGTGCTCAACCTCAACGGACAATCGATGAGTTTGAATCTCAGCGGCCCTGCGACGCTGCCCGCTTCCATCGCCGACGGCCCCGGTGTGGTACAGCACAATTTCGATAACAGTTTCACGGCCACCATCCCTGCGGATTGGGTGCAGCCCGGTTTGCAGGTGACGATCAATGCTGGGACCGCCAGCACCTCGGTGACCAATCTGCAGATCGGTGCACCGAATCGGATGATCATGACGATGTTTGATGTGCAGTATTTCTCAGAGACCAATGGTGATTACCCGGCAGGGACTTTCGAAGAGCTTGAATCGAAGTGGCCGATTTCCGATTTGGAAATGCGCCGTTTGGAGAACGTGGTGTTTCCAGAGCTGGTCATTCCGCCACGGGCGAATCTGCCCGCTGCCCGGGTGAAATCACAGGCGGAGTATCTGGAGCAGACGGGTCAGCCCTTTGATGGCGAGCAAGCGGCGGCCTTGGCCTGGAACGGGGCCTTGAGACGCGCCGGAGGTCGCTCTAGCTGTTACTCCCTTTCCTACATCAACATCTATGGGGTCAACGCCGGCGGACAGGCGGGCGGTTGTGCCGGAGTGGGCAACGGAACTTCCCAAGGAGTCCTGATTCATGAATTGGGACACGCCCTCTCCCTTCCCCATTGGGCCAACGATCCCAACTATCCTTATGTCGGCAGCATGTTCGGCATCGATATTCCTGGAACCAACAACTTCCATGCGGGTCCGACATGGGCCTTTGATGCCCCGAGCCAGACCTTCATTCCACCGACGGTACAGCCCAACAATGTTGGCTTTCAGCAGCCGGGGACCTACAAGGTGGATCCGATGCAGGGGGGTGGAAATGGGTTTCAGGAGCCTCCGTTCCTGATGAATCACTTCTCGGATTACTCGATGAACCAGATGCGAAACTACCTCGAAGGAAATCTGGTCGTCTGGAATGACAGCCTCGGTCAGTACGCCACCTGGAATCAGGGCACCGCCGATTACACGAACATCGTTTCCAATAACGGCATCCAATTCCCCCTCGAACGTCATCAACAGGTCTACAGCGTGATGGCATCCGTGTCGGGGGCGAATCCTACCGTCAACATGGCGTACCCGCCGATCGGTCCCTACACCGGAGGCCTGATTCAGCTATTCGATCCGACGAGTGCCGACGATCGAGCGTTGGCACAGGCGATCTTTGCCCCCTCCGGGGGCTGTGATGTTTGTGTCAGAGTCACACAGGGCGGCATCGTCAAGACCTATATGTTGGCGGCCTCATGGGAGCCAGGCATCGATCCACTTCAAGGGAACAGTCTTCGAACCGAAGCGATCAATTTGCCCGCAGCTGCTGGAGAAATCACCCGTATTCAGTTGTTGCTCACGCCCGATGCGGAAATCAATGGTCTTCCGACCGACCCCGAGATTCTTTTTACCTGGGCGAAGGTGACTCCCGATCCTGCGGCCTTTGATTTGGCTCCGACGGCCGGAAGTTCGTCAGCCATCACTATGAGAGCCGTTTCTGGAACGAGCAGTACAGGAGAGCCCCTTGAATATCTCTTCACAGAGATGAGTGGGAATCCGGGTGCGACTTCGAGTGGCTGGCAGCCGAGTGCCGCCTACACCGATATCGGACTGCAGCCGGCGACTCCATACTCATATCTTGTGACGATGCGTTCAGGTCTCTATGAAACCGATCCATCCGACATCCACTTTGCGACGACTCATCCTTCAGGTGTATCAGGAGTGATCACGGTGGAGGCTACCGCTCAATTCGCGATGCAGAATGGCGATGGGCTCAATGCTGTGACAGGTCTCGCTGGATTTGATGCGGCGGGTGCTGACAAGCTGGTGGTGACCCTTGGCACGGAACATGGATTCAACAACGGAGATGGTTACGTTTTCGATGTTCGCTACTCCGGTCAAATCATGACGGAAGTGATTCAGGAGGATGCCGCTGGAGAAAATGGTACGGCTGCTATCTTTTATTTGGATCATCCCGGCCCGATAGGAAATGGAACCATCGAAGTTTCTGCGTCGAATCCCAATGGCGGTATCGGTGCGGCTTATGCCTTGTCCGGCACTGCGCAGGGTTACGGGGCCAGCAACTCCAACACGGGGAATACGGTGAACTCTGTCAGTCTCACTACCTCGGGCGAAAACTCACTTCTCATCGCGGCTCTCGAAAACTCGGGAACTCCGAATACTGCGGGGACTCCAACGGCCAACGCTCCGATATCTCAAGTCGCTAGCGGTTTTTGGGGAAGTCAGTGGGGCAGTCATGCCTCGGGCTACCTACAGGTGTCTATTCCGAGCATGGTCACGCCGACCTTTTCTACCAACACCGGGGTGGACTACAGCATCAACGTGGTCGCTGCAGAGTTTCTGGCACAGGTCACTGTTTCACAGGAGATTTTCAAACGAGGCGATTGTAATACAGATGGGATCTTCAATATTGCGGATGCCGTGTGCGGATTGGATTACCTCTTTGGGGGTGGGGGCGCGACCTGCCTC
>CAVOEM010000002.1:0-46852 GCA_963694575.1 Planctomycetes bacterium UBA1146
AGTACTCGACTTCGGCCTTGCTGACCTGGACCAGCAATCGGCTGGCTCCATGGAACTGGAACTTTTCAGAGGTGATACCCGAGACATCAAACTGCGCTCGTGGTGCGAAGACGCCCTCCGGTTGGTGGAGAAAAACCCAGCGATAACGACCAAAGGGAATCTCATCGATGGAGAAACGCCCGGATGCGTCAGTGGTGAAGGAGAAGGGTCTGGGTCCGAACAAACTGCCCTGCATCTCGGAGAGGGGATTGCCCTGTGGACCGACCACCAACCCTTCGAGGGTGCCGGTCTTCAACTCGATGACGATGTCGCTATCTTCGAACAGTTCCATCTCGACGGTGGTACCTTCGCCGTTACCTTCTCCGGAGGTCCAGATGAAGCGCCAGTTACCAGGGCCGGGGAGTCTTGTTTCGAATCGGCCATCGACGGTGACCGGTATCGATGAATCGGCCTGGGTCTCGCGACACCAGGTCTGGACGGTGCCCCCTTCGACAGGGATGCCATTGCGGAGCACCTCGCCATAAACCTGGATCGCCGGCCCGAGGTTGAAGATCACCTCGCGCTCCTCGCCTTCGCCGATCTCGACCTCGCGTCGAGCCAGCACCTTGGAGCCGGAGCGCAGGCTGATCAGGTGGCGACCCGCCAGTAATCCTCCGATACGAAGGTTGGAATCGACCAGTGGTTGCGGTGACAGTTTGACCGCGGAACCCAGTTCACGTGGGGTGCGAGCTTGCAACATGCGGATATCGATCAACGGACGATCTGGCAGTTCCAGATCGGGAGCCACCACCGAGACCCAGATCACACTCTCGGGAGAGATCGCCAGGAACAGATCTTCGGGGTGAGCATCAGTACTCGACTCTGCATCGGGCAGCATCTCGGGACTCCAGTGCCAGCGGCCTGTGGCATATCCCAGACCACGCACGGTGATCAGTGCCTCGTTGCACTCTGGAATGTCGACGGCGAACTCGCCACCAGCACGGGTACGGGAGTGTCCCAGGGGGCGCGATCCCGACAGATCACGGAAGGCGACGGTCGCACCGGGCACGGCCAGACCGGTCGAGACATCGATGACCTGGCCAGCGAATCGCATGCGAGGGCCATCGACCACCACTGGTGGGCCGACATCGGAGATGGGAGGTAGTGGGGTCGAGGTTTCGCCAGCGTCCTGGACAGCAGCGTTGCCATCGCCATCGAGTTTCAGCACTTCTGGACCCGGATCATCCGGGTAGAAGAAAAAACTCAACACCAGGATGAGGAGACCCACCCCGATGAGTGACAGCGGTAGAACTTTGCCTTGAACCATGCTCACTCACCGACTCCTCAATCGCGCGGGGCGTACACCGTGACCTTCAACTCGACTGCGATGGGAGTCGGTAAAGCTACCACCTCGACGGTGGTGCGGCACGGCCGTATCTCCCCGAAGTACTTCTCGTAGACCCGATTGAAGGAGCAGAAATCCTTCTTCATGTCGGTCAGGAAGACGGTCACATCGACCACTTCCTCCCAGCGAGCTCCGGCATCCTCGACCACATGGCGGACATTTTCGAAGCAGGATCTGCACTGGGTCTCGATACAGTATTCTACGATGTTTCCCGCCGAATCGAGGGTGACCCCCGGAATCTCGCTGCTAGCACGAGATCTGGGCCCGACTCCGCTGAGGAAGATGTAATTTCCGGCCCGGCGGGCATGGGGGTAGGGGCCCACGGGCTCGGGGGCACGGTCGCTGATGGTGACATCATTCATCGGATGATCCCGGTCCTTTCGAATCGAATCGGATGCAGACATTGGTCGGTTCCTGGAAAAAGTTCAGGGAGTCGCTGCCCCCTTCTCGTCCCAGTCCACTCTCCTTCACTCCGCCAAAAACTGTGCGGAGATCTCGTTTCATCCAGCAATTGACCCACACGGTTCCCGCTTCAATCTTCTCGGAAACGCGCAGTGCTCGATCGACATCTCGAGTCCAGATGCTGGCAGCCAGTCCGTAGCGAACCCCGTTGGCGATCTCGATCGCCTCCGCTTCATCATCGAAGGGGATGATGGTGGCGACAGGACCGAAGATCTCTTCTTGATTGGTACGAGTGGCTGGCCCGAGTCCGGTGACCACTGCCGGGGAGAGGAAGTAGCCCTCACTGCAGCGTCCGTCGGGGGCGACCCGTTCACCACCGCAGAGGATCTCGCCCCCTTCCTCTCGGGCCAGTTGGAGGCACGCTTCGATCTTCTCACGATGGGACGAAGAGACGAGAGCTCCTAACTGGGTCGAGTCATCGAGGGGGTCTCCGATGGTCATCTCCTGAGCCTTCTCGACCAGACGAGAGGTGAAGGATTCGAGGATGCTGCGCTCGACCAGGATTCGTGATCCGCACAGACAAATTTGTCCCTGATTTGAAAAGGCAGCAGCGGTGGCTCCCTCGACCGCTGCATCGATGTCGGCATCGGAGAACACCACCGTCGGGTTCTTGCCGCCCAGTTCGAGCAGGGTCTTTTTGAACATCGGTGCGGCCTGGCTGGCGATGGCCGCTCCTGTGGCCGTGCCTCCGGTGAAGGTGATGGCGGGGATCCCAGGATGGCCGACGATGGCGGCTCCTGCCGCGGGGCCGAGTCCGTGGACGATGTTGAGGACTCCCGCAGGAAATCCCACCTCTTGCGCCACCCGTGCCAGAAGGTCGGCGGTGACCGGGGTCACCTCCGACGGCTTGGCGACGACGGTGCAGCCCGCCGCCAGGGCGGGAGCGATCTTCCAGGTGAACAGGTACAGCGGCAGGTTCCACGGCGAGATACAACCGGACACGCCGACTGGCTTACAGATGGTCACGTTCCACAGGTCTTCTCCCGCCAGGCGGCTGCGATGGGCATCCTGGTGCTGGAAGCGGGCGGCGCCGGCGAAGAATCTCAGGTTGGCCGCGGCTCTCGGAATGTCGATGGTGCGCGCTGCACTGATCGGCTTGCCGTTATCGACACTCTCTGCCCAGGCGAAATCATCCAGTCTCTGTTCGATGGCATCGGCGAGCTTCTCGAGCCAGGCTCCACGGTACTCGGCACTCTGGTCGGACCAGCCGGGAAGAGCCCGGGTTGCGGCGGCGGTGGCTCGATCCACCTCGACTGCAGTGCCCGCTGCGATGGTACCGAGAGATTCTCCAGTCGCCGGTTCGAAGTTGTCGAGGGTGGCCCCGTCGGCAGACGGGACCCGTTCTCCGTCGATGAAGTGCAGCACCTCGCGGATGTCGGAGCGATCCATCGTATCCCCTCTCGAAACTTCAAATGACTGATCGATCTGGTGGTCGATTCTAGATGACGTTGAGCCGTCCGCCATCCACCGGTAAGCAGACTCCGGTGATGTAAGCGGCTGCGGGGGAACAGAGAAATGCCACCGCCGAGCCGATCTCTTCGGCTCGAGCGAGGCGTGCCAGCGGAATCGACTGGATCCACGCTTCTTTCACCTGTTCGGGGGTGGTTCCCTGCGTCTCGGCCCTTTTTGCCATCAACTGGGTCAACCTGGCGGTGTCGGTGAATCCGGGCAGTACGCTGTTGATGGTGATGGCCGCCGGTCCCAGTTCCTTGGACAGGGTCTTGGCCCACGCGGCCACCGCACCGCGAGTGGTGTTGGAGACGCCCAGACCGGCGATCGGCTCTCGCACCGAAGTCGAGAGGATGTTGACGATGCGGCCGTAGCCACTCTCCTTCATCCCCGGAACCAGCGCTTGAACCAGCCGGTGGTTGCACACCAGGTGGCGTTGCATGGCGACCAGGAACTGATCTGAATCGGCAGCGAAGAGCGGCCCGCCGGCCGGGCCTCCCGAGTTGTTGATCAGGATCTGGAACGGACCGTGCTCGGAGATGTGAGAGTTCACCGCCGACTCGAGTTGATCTGGCTGATCGAAGTCAGCGACGATCCGGGTGTGTCCTGAGCCGGGCAAGGTTTCCAGAGCTGCATCGAGATCAGTCTTGTTACGGGCACAGAGGGTGACCTGCGCGCCGATCTTCGCCAGCTGTTGGGCACTGGCGAGACCGATGCCCTGGCTACTGCCACAGACCAGCGCCTTCTTGTCGTCGAGTTGAAGATCCATCGGTTATCCGTTCATTCTAGATTCAGGATCGGGTCGCCCAGGGCACTCTCGATCGGTGTGATCCCCAGACCGGGCTGCTTTGAGGCGGCCATTCGACCATCGACTCGCTGTGGGGCTCCATCAGCGATGGAGACGGTGACATAGGAGTTGAAATCGGTGGCGGTCAGGAGCAGTTGTGGCGGTGTGCTGTGGGCCAGGTGCGAGATGGCGGCAGTGACGATGTCGCCCCCCCAGGCGTCCTCGATGGTCATGGCAATTCCCATCTCGATGCATAGATCTCGAGCCTGGCGTGCTCGGGTCAGCCCGCCGAACTTAGAAATCTTGATGTTGACGGCATCCATCGCCAGGTCGCAGTGGGCTCTCATCAGAATTTCGATGCCATCGATCACCTCGTCAAGTACGAATGGATGGTCTGTACTGCGACGCACGGCCAGGCACTCCTGGTAACTCTCGCACGGTTGTTCGATGGTGACATCGAGATCCCTGACCGCTCTCACGACTCTCATCGCTGAATGCTGGCTCCAGCCTGTGTTGGCATCGGCGATGAGGATGTCGGTCGGTTGCAGCAGTTCACGGACCATGTGGATTCGCTCGATATCCACATCGGGATCTCCACCCACCTTCAACTGGAAGCGAGTGTATCCTTGCTGGCGATACTGCTCGACCTTGTCGCGCATCGCATGTGGATCTTCCTGTGAGATGGCGCGATAGAGAACAAAGTCTTCGCCGTGGCATCCTCCCAGAAGAGTACTCACTGGAACGCCACACGACTGCCCGAGGATGTCCCAGCAAGCGATGTCGATGGCAGATTTCACATAGGGGTGGCCCTTGAGGCAAGCATCCATCTTCTGGTTCAGTTTCAGTAACTCGCGTGGGTCTTCACCGATCAGTTGTGGAGCCAGTTCTGCGATTCCGGTGCGGGCTCCCGCTGGATAGGCGGGCAGGTAAAAGGGGCCGAGCGGGCAGACCTCGCCGTGTCCGGTGATGCCCTCATCGGTCTCGACTCGCACCACGGTGCTGTCGAACACTTCGACCGACTTTCCTCCCGACCAGCGGTAACTCCCCTCGACCAGCGGGAGGTCGACCTGGAACACCTGGATGCGACGGATCTTCAATGCTCCTCCAATAGGGTCGGGGAAAACCCCCCCAGGGGTGCCCGATCCTGCTCCTGGCTTACCATGTCTCCGCTGCTTTTGACAACCGATCGTCCGCAGATCCAAGACGGGCCGCCTTTCCCTACGGGTCGTCGTCGGGAGAAATGCGTTCTTGTGAGCCTGCAGTGGGCGTGTTGTCATCGGAGGGCTTGATGGCCAGGGCAAAGTGGAGAGGACCGGTAGGGAAATGGATCGAAGAACCTTTGTAGCCACGGGAATAGCAGCAGGGACTGCGATGGCCCTGGGTCGATCGCCGTTGGCTTTTGCTGGCGGGAAAAACGACGAGATCCGGGTCGGAGTCGCGGGAATTCGCAGTCGCGGATGGTCTCATGTGATGGGGCTCAACCGTCTCGAAGGAGTGCGAGTCGTAGCACTGTGCGATGTCGATAAGGGAGTGCTCGAGAAGCGCCAGATGGAACTGGCAGAAAAAGGCATCCAGACCGACACCTATAGAGATTTCCGCGACATGATCGCTCGGGAAGATATCGATGTCATCTCCATCGCCACTCCCAACCATTGGCATGCGTTGCAGACGGTGTGGGCCTGCGCTGCGGGAAAAGATGTTTACGTGGAGAAGCCGATCAGTCACAACGTCCGCGAAGGGCGGCTGATGGTCGAGGCCGCGAGTCGTCATGGCCGCATCGTGCAGACCGGTACCCAGTCACGTTCATCTTCAGCGATTCGGGATGCGATCGCCTGGATGCATCAAGGAAATATCGGCAAGCCGACCCTTGCCAGAGGGCTCTGTTACAAGCCCCGTGGCTCGATCGGAAAGGTCGATGGGCCTCGCGATGTGCCCAAGGGCATCGATTACGACCTGTGGGTCGGGCCGGCACCGATGAAACCCTTCGGTCGGCGTCAATTGCATTATGACTGGCACTGGGATTTTGACACGGGCAATGGCGACCTGGGCAACCAGGGGATTCATCAGATGGACCTGTGTCGCTGGGCCCTGGGTCATGAAACGATGCCTCAGCGGGTGTTGGCCTACGGTGGTCGATACGGCTACGACGATGATGGAAACACACCCAATACTCTGGTGTCGATTCTCGATTACCCAGAAGCTCCGATCATCTTCGAGGTGCGGGGACTGCCCAGCAGTCTGAAAGCTCAGAAGGAGAACTGGGGCGGCAACATGGACCGATACCAGGGGATGTCGATCGGCGCGGCGATTCACTGTGAAGCGGGTACCCTGCTCCTCCCCGATTACTCGAGCGCCCGTGCCATCGATCGGACCGGCAAGACGATTCAGGAATGGCGAGGAGCACAGAACCATTTCCAGAATTTCATCGATGCCGTTCGATCCCGTGATGGATCGACGATCCACGGGACCATCGAGGGAGGGCACCTCTCCAGTGCTTTGTGTCACCTGGGAAACATCTCCTATCTGCGCGGAGAGATGGTCTCACCAAAGGAGGCCGCCAGCAGAATCACCTGGCCGACCACCTCTGCTGCGGATGTCGAACGGGTGGTGGCGCATCTGAAGGGCAATGGTGTCGATTTCGCATCGACTGGGCTGGTCGCCGGCAAGTTGCTGGAGATCGACTCTTCCAGCGAGAATTTTAGTAACGATGCAGAGGCCAATGCCATGCTGTTTCGGCCGGGTCGGGCAGAATATCGCTTCCCCGAGGAAGCCTAGGCGGTGCAGTCGCAAACCGAGCATCGAACAGAGCATCGAACAGAGCATCGAATAGAGGATCGAATAGAGGATCGAATCGATCGGAGGCGAGTCCTGCAAGGTCTCGTTGCAGGCGGTCTCGTGGCCACCACTGGCGGCGTGTTCGCGGAGTGGTTACACGCGGATGAACCGACCCCCCTCCCCGCCGCTCGATTTCGCTTTGGCCTGGTCACCTATCTGTGGGGGCAGGATCTTACACTGCCACGGCTCATCGACAGCTGCGAGTCCTCGGGCCTGGAGGGAATCGAGCTGCGCACGACCCATGCACACGGGGTCGAGCCGGATCTGACTCCCCAGCAGAGAGTCGAGGTGAAGCAACGCTTCGATGATTCTTCGGTGACCTGTGTCGGAATCGGCAGCAATGAAAAATTGCATCACCAAGATCCCGCCAGGCTGAAGGCTGCGATGGACGCCACTCGTGCCTTTCTCAAGCTGAGTGCTGAGATTGGTGGTAGTGGAGTCAAGGTGAAGCCGGACCAGTGTCCGCAAGGGGAAGCACTGGATCGCACCATCGAACGCATCGGTGGCGCATTGCAACAACTTGGCAAGGAAGCCGCGGACATCGGCCAGCAGATTCGACTTGAGGTTCACGGCTCCTGTGCAAAGTTGCCGCTGATCGAACGCATCCTGGAAGTGGCGGATCATCCTGCAGTGGGGGCGTGCTGGAACAGCAATGACAGCGATCTGGCAGGAGACGGACTCGAGAACAACTTCGCCAGGGTTCAGCAGAGGCTTGCAGATACCCTCCATGTCAGACGACTCGATGAGCAGCGTTATCCCTACAAGAAGCTGTTTGGGTTGTTACGACAGCAGCATTGGGCTGGCTGGATGTTGCTGGAAGCTCACGATCGTCCGCCGGAGGCGCGGGTCGAGGCTCTACGGGCTCAGCGGGTTCAATTCGATGCGATGGTGAAACTGCCGTGACCGAAGGGTCCAGGCCCGAGCCATCGATGGCTCAGGGACAACCGCCGTCGAGGCAAATCTGATCCCCTGCAAGATTGCCACACTCCGGAAATGGAGCGGTAGGTGGGGTGGCGGAGTTGAACTGGTATCCCAGCAGTGCCACGGGATCGGCGATGTTCACCAGTTCATCATGATTGATATCGATGGCTGCCATGCAGGAGCATGGTTCACCGAAGAAGAGGTGTTGAAGCAACTGGATCGGATCGGCGATATTCAAGATGAGGTCGGTGTTCACATCGCCGCGAATGAAATCGCGATCGCACGCATCGGGTAATAGGTCGCCGTCTGTATCGATTTCGGTGCCGAGGAACAACTCCATCAGATCGTTGACACCATCCGAATCGCAGTCCGGCAGGAGTACTCCATGTAGCATGAACATCATCTCAAGGTCGCTGACGCTCAGCAGGGAGTCTCCATCGAAGTCAAAGATCTCGCACCCGGGGGAAAAGTCACCGGCAGCAGCAATCAGGAACTGTGAGATATCTTCCAGGTCGACGGAGCCATCGCGGTTGGCATCGCCTAGCAGATCGGAATGGTAGAGCTTCCAGGTGTGATTGGCGGGGAGATCGGTGAGATTCCTGCTGGAACCATCGGGAAAGGTGACAGTCAAGTGAGCCACTGTTTCTGCAGCTGCTAGACCGTGTTGAAAGATCATTTCACCTTCCGAGCGGTAGTGCTGACCTGCACCTCGCTGGGAGGCGTAGAAGAGATCTCCCGATTCATCTCGTAATTCGATTCTGGACCCGATGGCGAAATGATTGGGGAAAGGGGCCACCGGATCGAGGCGGATGAAGTTCCCATTGCCTTCATTTGGATGGATGTAGAGGTGGAAGTAGCCCAGGCAATCCTGAGCGGCCAGGTCGATGTCTCCATCGAGGTCTACATCGAGAGGAACTGCACAGAAACTCTGGCCAGTGCCGGCAAGGTCCAGTTCCGAGGCGTTTTCGATCCAGTTCATCGGGCCGAGCTGCTCGAAGAAACGATTGGGAGCCATGCTGTCGACCACGAACAGGTCGAGATCACCGTCGAGACCATGATCGAAGAAGAAGTTGGCCCAGCCCACTGACCCGTCGGAGATACCGTAATCGTCGGACGCATCGTAGAAGTTGAAATCGCCTTGATTGATCAGAAGCGGATGAGCTTCGTTCACATTGGTGCAATACAGGTCCATCAAGCCATCCAGATTTACATCTGCGGTGGTGATGCCCATCGAACAGATACTGACACCAGATCCGAGGTCACTCTGGTCGAGGTAAAAAGGATCTGAGTTCTCCAGCATGTAGTTCTGTGGGTCGCCAACACAGCCCTTGTCATTGGAGAGATAGATGTCGAGATCTCCATCGAGGTCAAAATCTTGAAGCAATCCCTGGAAGGTCACGAGGATGTTAGTGATCGGCTCGAGCGGATTCACCGACTCCTCGAAGGTGCCATCTCCATTGTTGTAATAGAGATGCCCATGAGAGGATTCAGGCCCTCCCGCGGTCGAAGGAGCGGACCCTACGACGAGCAAGTCGAGCCAGTCGTCGCCATTGAGGTCAGCGAATGCTGCGCCTGAAGTATTGCCACTGGTCATCAGGCCGACCTCTTCGGTGGTGTCAGTGAACAGGAAGTCGCCGTCATTTCGGAGAAAGTAATCGTGCTGGCCCCAGCAAAGAATCAGCAGATCCAGGTCTCCATCACCATCCGGATCTCCGGTGGCCAGCGCATTGGCAGTGGGCATCTCCGGTAAATTGACATCGGCAGTTCGGTCGATGAAGTAACCACTACCATCATTTTCAAGAAAGCGAACAGGTCCAGCCAGGCCGGTGATGACCAGGTCGGCATCTCCATCTTGATCGAGATCAATCGCACCAAATCCGGCTCCGGCATCGGGGACCGAGGTGATGTAGAACAGGTCGAGACCTCTGAAAGCGGCTTCGTCGGTGAACGGGATGCTCTGGGAGCAGAGGATGCACGGCAGCAGGATCATCCAGATCGCACTCGATGCGATCAGTGATGAAGTGGAGTATTTGCAGTGCGAAATCCTCGACAACGTAGTCCTACCTTTCCCAGAGCCCCTGGGGATGGCGTCACACAGAATGGAGCCATCTCATCTTTCAATTAAAGTTATCTACCGGGGGCCAAGCAACAAAATTATCGGAGAGACTCAGGAGGGAAGGCTGGACGGGTAATTTTCCCGAAATTCGTGCCTGAAGCGAAGTGGCGAGGATTTAGGGGCATCCACTCTCGATGCAAGTCAGAGATTCGAGACCATTTCCGCAGTCGGGGAACGGAAAATGTGGAGCTGGGCCGGAATTGAACAGGTACCCGAGGAGTGCCACGGGATCTGCGATATTCACCTGTTCATCGTCATTGACGTCGACGGCCGCGAAACAGGGACAAGGGGTACCGAAGAACAGATGCTGAAGCAACTCGATAGGATCGGCGACATCCAGGGAGAGGTCGATATTGACATCTCCTCGGAGGTAGTGGCTGTCACAACTGTCGGGGAGGTTGTCCCCATCGGAATCGACCATGGTTCCAAGATACAGTTCCATCAGATCAGAGATGCCGTCTGAATCGCAGTCTGACAAAACGCCGTCGTAGAGGCTGACCAGCCACTCCAGATCAAAGAGGTCGAGTGTAGAGTTTCCATCAAAGTCGAAGATGGCTGATCCCGGACCAAAGGCACCGGAGCTTACTTGCAGGAATTGCTGACAGTCTTCCAGGTCGACCGATCCATTGCCATTTTCATCTCCCAGCAGATCTGGATGGTAGAGTTTCCAGGTCTGGTTTGCCGGGAGATCGGTCAGATTCCGGGATTCACCGTCAGGGAAATAGATGGTCAATTGAGCGACTGATTCGGCACTCCCCAGGCCGTGGTGGACGATCATCTCTCCCACTGACTTGTAGAAGTCCCCGCCGGCACGTTGGGCGGAATGGAAAAGCACGCCGTTGTCATCTCGTAACTCAATTCTGGATCCGATGGCGAAATGATTGGGGTAGGGAGCCACTGGGTCGAGACGGATGAAGTTGTTGCTGGGTACTCCAGTCTGGATGTAGATATGAACCGGTCCGAAGTGCTCGGTAGTGATCAGGTCAATATCTCCATCCAGGTCGATGTCTACGGGTACTCCGCAGTATGCGAAGCCATTGGCGTCGAGGCCCAGATCCGGAGCCACATCGAGCCATTGCTGAATACCTTGCTGTTCAAACATCCGATTGGGGCTGGAGGAGTCGAGTACAAATAGATCCAGATCCCCATCGAGTCCGAGGTCGAAGAAACAGGTGCCCCAACTGATCATTCCAAAGTCGACGCCGTAATCAGTTGCTGCATCGTTGAACGAAAATCCTCCTTCATTGATGAGGAGAGGATGCGTTAAAGAGTAGTTGGTGCAGTAGATGTCAGGAAAGCCGTCGAGGTTGACATCCGCAGCGGCGATCCCCATCGAGTCGATGCTGACGCCAGAGCCCAAATTGCTCATGTCGATGAAGTTCCCCTGCTGATTTTCAAGCATCCAGTTGTGGGCATTTGTGGAATTGCCACGATCGTTGGAGAGATAGATATCCAGATCTCCATCCAGGTCGAAGTCTTGCAGTAGACCCTGAAAGGTATGATTTTCAGATTGTGGTATGGCGCGGCCTGGAATTTGTACGGGTGACTGGCTGAACGTGCCATCTCCATTATTGTACGAGATTACATTGTCTTCGACGGCACTCCCGGAAGCGATGCAAACCTCCAGCAAATCAATCCAACCATCTCCATTGAGGTCGCCGAAGGCTGCCGAGGACGTGTTTCCTACATGGGTCAGCCCTGAGTTTTCACTGACATCGGTGAAGTTGAAATCACCATCATTTCTCAGCAGTCGATTTTTCTCCCCAACACACAAGATCAATAGATCAAGATCTCCATCGCCATCCACATCGCCTGCTGCGACTCCTCGTCCGTTTTGGATCTCCGGCAAGTCGAGAGTATTGGAGAGGTCAGTGAAGTGACCGGTCCCATCGTTTTTCAGGATGGAAATGTCACCACCAATTCCCGGCAGAACCAGGTCCGCATCCCCATCTTGATCGAGGTCGACTGCTGCCAGTCCGCTTCCGTATCCAGGAGCTCCTTCAGTGAAAGGGAAGTCGACGCCACGAAGGACCGCTTCATCGATGAAGGATTGGGATTGTGCGACCAGGACATTGGTGCTGGTCATACAGAGCAGCGCACCACCTGACAGAAGCAGGATGAATATGAAATTTCGAGATTGCATCGAACGCCCTCAATCGGATCCGCTGCAGAACGAGCCCGATCTGCAGTGCTTACTCAATTAATATGCTCAAGGAGAGGGAGGGCTACTTAAATCTTGGAGGGAAGATCCTAAATGAGCCATAAGTCTTGTTTTCTCATCGATTTGGGACAATTCAGTCGGATTTCCACGAGATACGGAGACCGCAACGCAGATCCCACTCTTCTCGGTCAGGCGCCACCTGACTGCCCGGGGTCACTCTGGTACCCTCATTCCAGCCTCACAGAACACCCTGAAATGGAGATCAGCCGAGTGAAAATACTCAACTCAAATTGGTTCCGATGCATGGCACTTGGCTTGGGCATCGCTAGCGGAATCGCCTGGCCGGCTTTCCTCGCCCGGGCAGATGAGCCCACTCCAAAGAAGACTTCCCCGGTCAGTTACTATCGCGATATCCGTCCGATCTTTCAGGCCAATTGCCATGGTTGCCATCAGCCAGCAAAAGCCAAGGGTCAGTACGTGATGACCAGCTTTGTCAGCCTGCTCTCCGGTAGCGGAGATCATCCTGCGATCGTTCCTCATCAGCCGGACCAGAGTGAACTGGTTGAAATGATCACCCCCATCGATGGTGAATCGGAGATGCCGAAGAAGGGAGATCCGCTGAATCCTGCCCAGATCGATTTGATCAGGGCCTGGATCAGTCAGGGCGCCGTGGACGACACCCCCGAAAATGCTGTGCAGAAGTATGACTCGAACCATCCTCCTGTATACGAATCTCCTCCGATCGTGACCGCTCTCGACTACTCCCCAGATGGTCGCTGGCTTGCCGTCTCCGGATATCACGAGGTGTTGATCCACGATGTTGAGAGTTCGACCATCATCGAGCGACTGGTAGGGCTCTCGGAGCGGATCGAATCGGTTCGATTCTCTCCCGACGGAAAGAAACTGGCAGTGACTGGCGGCTTGCCCGGTCGCATGGGTGAAGTGCAGGTGTGGAATACCGAGAAGTGGATCTTGACCATCTCGGTACCGGTCACCTTCGACACCGTGTATGGCGCCAGCTGGTCCCCCGATGGCCAGTTGATTGCGTTTGGCTGCGGAGACAACACGGTTCGGGCCATCGATGCCAGTAGCGGTCAGCAGGTTCTCTTCAATGGAGCATCATCGGACTGGACTCTCGATACTGTCTTCTCCCTCGATGGAAGCCATGTGATCTCCGTCGGACGGGACATGACTGCAAAGTTGACAGAGGTGAAGACGCAGCGATTCATCGACAACATCACCTCGATCACACCGGCGATTCTCAAGGGCGGGCTGGCGGCCGTCGATCGCCACCCGGCCAAGGAAGAGATCCTGGTCGGTGGATCGGATGGGACACCGCAGATCTACAGAATCCACCGTGAGGTCAAGCGCGTCATCGGCGACAACTCGAACCTTCTGAGGTCCTTTCCGCCGATGACCGGCAGAGTGTTCGGCCTGGGATACAGCGGCGATGGGAAGAGTATCGCTGCTGGAAGTAGCCTCGATGGTCGTGGCCAGGTGACGATCTATAGCAGTGATTTTGACGGAACGCTTCCAGAGGGAATGAAGGGAATTCTCGAAAAGGTCTCCACTTCTCGCAATGCAGCGGAGAAGAAGAAAATCGAGGAGTTCCACTCTCGGGACATCGAGGTGCTTGCCACCATCGATTTCGACACTCCGATCTATTCGCTCTGTTGGCATCCACAGAGGCAAGAGGTCGCCATCGGAAGTGCGGATGGAGTGGTCCGCATTCTCGATGGAGAGAAAGGGACCGTGTTGCGAATGGTGATGTCTGCGCCGATGTCTGGAGATCGAGGAAAGAAGTTGATTGGAATGGTGGTCGACCCACCGACGGTCGAGATCTCCGAGAAGTATCGATATCAGCAGTTGCTGGTCACCGGAGTGCTCGCTTCGGGACACACCATCGACCTGACACATCAAGTGCGCTACGAGTTGTCCGATTCGATCGCTTCGGTCTCTGGCGGGCTGGTCAGGGCTCTCTCCGATGGACAGACCAGCATTCAAATCGTGCATGAAGGTGAAAAGTTAGAAATTCCGGTGGCCATCACAGGTCAAGAAGTGGCCTTCGAGCCAAACTTCATCCGAGACGTCAATCCAATCATCTCCAAAGCCGGGTGCAATGGCGGCTCCTGCCATGGCTCGAAAGATGGGAAAAACGGATTCAAACTGTCTCTCAGGGGGTACGACCCACTGGTCGATGTCAGGGCGTTTTCCGATGATCACGCAGGGCGAAGGATCAATTTTGCTTCTGCGAATGACAGTTTGATGCTGCTGAAGTCGACCGGGACTGTGCCTCATGAAGGTGGACAGCGATTCACCGTCGACTCGGAGTACTACCAGTTGCTTCGAGACTGGATTACTGCGGGTTGTCCACTGGATCAGCAAGTGGCGAGGGTCGCCAGGATCGAGGTGATGCCGAAGAATCCAACGATTCAGAGAATCGGCGATACGCAGCAGTTACGAATCACCGCCTTCTATGATGACGGATCGAAGAGAGATGTGACCGCCGAGGCTTTTGTCAGCAGTGGCAACATCGAGGTCGCTCGGTGCAATCCAACTGGCCTGGTCTCGACCGAAAGAAGGGGAGAGGCGCCGCTTCTGGCTCGCTTCGAGGGGGCGTATGCGGCAACCACATTGACGGTGATGGGGGATCGATCGCGATTCGAGTGGCAGGAACCAGAGATCTTTAATCCCATCGATGGTTTTGTTGCCGACAAGTGGAAGCGAATGAAACTCCAGTCTTCTGTTCTTTGCACGGATGCCGAATTCTTGCGCCGTGTTTCGTTAGACCTGGTGGGCTTGCCTCCGACCGTGGAACAATTGATGGAATTTCTGGAAGATGAGCGAGACAGTAAGATCAAGCGTGAAGCAATGATCGATGAATTGATCGGCTCTGAAGGTTATGTCGTCCACTGGGGCAATCGCTGGGCAGATTTACTGCAGGTCAACGGCAAGTATCTGGGCAAGGAGGGCGCTTCCAGTTTCCGTCAGTGGATTCATGAGAAGGTCGAATCCAACGAGCCCTACGACCAGTTCGTTCATCAGATTCTCACTGCCAATGGATCCAACAAGGAGAATCCTCCTGCTTCCTACTTCAAGATCCTCCGAACGCCCGTTGAAACGATGGAAAATACCACTCAGTTGTTCCTCGCAACCCGATTCAACTGCAACAAGTGCCATGATCATCCATTCGAGCGTTGGACCCAGGATCAGTACTATCAACTGGCGGCCTACTTTGCTCGTGTTGATCTGAAACCAGATCCGGCGGGTGGCGATGCGAAGATTGGTGGCACTGCAGTGGAGGGAAGCAAGCCGCTCTACGAGATCATTTCCGACAAGGAAACCGGAGAGGTGGTTCATGACCGGACCCGGCAGGAGACCACACCAGAATTTCCCTACCCGGTGGACTTCACCGTCGATCCAGGCGCAACTCGGCGGGAGCAACTGGCAGCATGGATGACGTCTGCGAATAATCCGTATTTTGCCAGGAGTTACGTCAATCGCATCTGGGGATATCTGACCGGAGTCGGCTTGATCGACCCACTGGATGATATCCGAGCCGGAAATCCGCCATCGAATCCAGAATTGCTAGAGTTCCTCACCACTCGCTTCGTCGAGAACGACTTCGACGTGAGGATCTTGATCGGGGAGATCTGCAAGTCGAGAACCTATCAACTTTCCATCGTGGCGAACCCATGGAACCTGGAAGACCAGATCAATTACTCCCATGCGACCCCTCGCAGATTACCAGCCGAGGTGCTCTACGATTCGATCTATCAGGTTCTGGGGGCGAGTGCCAAGATCCCAGGTGTTCCGGAAGGAACCCGTGCGGCAGCGTTACCCGATGTGGGAATCCAGCTGAAGGACGGCTTCCTGAGCACGCTTGGTCGATCCGCGCGAGAAAGCGCCTGTGAATGCGACCGCTCCGATGCCTTGGGTCTCGATAGTGTCATGGCACTGGTGACAGGACCGACCGTGGATCAGGCGATCAGTGATCCCGGTAATGTCATCACCCAACTGGTCGATCAGCATGATGATGACGGAACTCTGATCGAACAACTGTATTTGAGAATCCTCAACCGTCCGGCCAAGGCTGCGGAAATTGATGCGGTTCTGAACCTGCTAGATGAGATCGATTCCGACCACGTCGCATTGTCTCGAGATTACCAGTCGTACCAGGTGGTGGCAGCAGAACTCGCCGCGGCTAGAGAAGTTTCTCGACAGTCGGACATCGCCGATGCGAGAGGCGAGGTGACAGAATTTGAGCTGACCATCGCACCGAGAGAAGAAGAGCTCGACCGGAATCAGCAGGAAGCGATCGCACTGGCCACGACCGAGCAGCTGGCCTATGGCAAGACGATTCCAGAGAAGTTGCTGGAGTGGGAGAAGTCGCAGGCGTCGTCGACGAGGTGGGAGCTGTTGATCCCGGAGAAATTGCAGGCATCGAGTGGTGCGACCTTGACCCTTGAAGAAGATGGAGCGGTCCGTGCCACCGGCGAACTGGGGATGGGAACCTACACCTTCACGGCGTCGACTGACCTGGATGCGATCACTGCGATTCGCATCGAAGCGCTGGCCGATCCTGCTTTACCGGCAGGCGGACCGGGTCGGGGCAACGGCAACTTTGTTCTCTCCGAACTCCAACTCGACTGGACTCCAGCAGCAGTGGGGGAAGATGTCCCGGAGCCTACAAGAGTGGCCTTGCACCAAGCAAAGGCGAATTTCAGTCAGTCCAGCTACGATGTTGGATTCTCCATCGATGGCAAGATCGATCGGACTGGCTGGGCAATCTCGCCAAAGACGGGGTCGGATAAGAACGCAACCTATGAACTGACTCAGCCGATCGGCGCTGTAGGTTCGACTCTGACCTTCACTCTCCATCAGATTTTCGATGCCAAACATGTGCTGGGAAAATTTCGGATCTGGGTGACCACTTCCCAGGTTCCTGTGGAGATTGGATTGCCGATCGACATCGCCAGCATCGTCGACATCCCGGATGACGCTCGCAGTGAGGATCAGCGAGGGAAGTTGCTTGGCTACTTCACAGAGAATGATCAAGGTACTCAAGACCACCAGAAGAAGGTTGCGGATGCAAAAATGCCACGACCGGTGGATCCTGGATTGTTGAAATTGCACGAGAAACTCGCTCGAGTCGAGGTGCCCACATCGCCAGATCCAAAGTTGCTGCGACTCGAACGAGCGATGAAACTGAGTGAAGAGCAATTGAAGAGCCGACGACTTACACTGGTGCATGACATCGCCTGGGCGCTGATCAACAGTCCGGCATTTCTCTTTAACCACTGATCGAACCCGTGCCCGAAAGGGGCCAAAATGCTACGAGTACCAGGTGATGATTGTTCCGATCTCTGTGATTCTGGACAGATCACGCGCCGAGACCTGATGCGCATTGGCGGCGCCGGATTCCTGGGCTTGACGCTGGGCTCGGTCTTTGAGTTGCAGGCGATGGCCAGGGAGGCGGTCAAGAGTGCCCCAGGGTGGGCCAAGGCGAAGAGCATCATCATGGTCTACCTGCAGGGCGGACCGAGTCACATCGACCTGTGGGATCCGAAGGAAAACGTACCCGAAAACGTCAAGAGTGTGTTTGACACCATCCCGACGAAGATTCCTGGGGTTCACTTCACCGAGTTGCTCCCCAGGCTCGCCCAGATCAATGACAAGATGACGATGATTCGCTCGATGAGTTACACACCCAAGGGCCTCTTCAACCACACCGCTGCGATCTATCAGATGATGACTGGATACACCACGGACAAGGTCAGTCCATCGGGACAACTGGAGCCACCCAGTCCCAAGGACTTCCCCAATTTCGGTTCTCAACTGGTCAGAATGCGTCCACCGGAAGTGCCGATGCTTCCCTTCGTGATGCTGCCGAGGCCACTTCAAGAGAGCAATGTGGTGGGTAAAGGGGGCACGGCAGGGTTCCTCGGAAAGTCCTATGATCCTTACAACCTGTATCCACCTGGGGACGATCTGAACATGACCAAGATGGACAAGATCAAGGTCGATGATCTCTCGATGGCTCCTGGTGTCTTCGCCCATCGGCTACAGAGACGCGCCAGGATCAGAGATGCCATCAACGATGCGATGCCAGAGATCGACAAGGCTGTGGAGGATTATCAACTCAACGATTATTACTCGAAGGCGATCAACCTGATCGTCTCCGGCAAGGCGCGTGAGGCATTTGATCTCGATCAAGAGCCGTTCAAGCTTCGAGAAAGATATGGCAGAAATACCTTCGGGCAGAGCTGCTTGCTGGCACGGAGATTGGTCGAGGCTGGTACCCGTGTGGTCGAGGTGATCTGGCCCAAGGTCGCCAACTCTGATAATCATTCATGGGATGTGCATGTCGACCTGTCCAAGCGGATGAAAACGCAATCGGCTCCGATGCTCGATTCAGGGCTAGCCACACTGATCGAGGACCTGGATGAGAGAGGAATGCTCGATGAGACGCTGGTAGTTGCGGTGGGTGAGTTTGGTCGCAGCCCTCAGCGCGGAGTCAGCACCTCCGGCAATGCCAACACCGATGATGGTCGAGATCACTGGCCCTACTGCTACACGGCGGTGATGGCCGGCGCAGGGATCAAGCGCGGTTACGTCCACGGCGAATCAGATGAGACCGGTTCTGCGCCTCTGAGCGATCCAGTGCATCCAAAGCAACTGCTCGCGTCGATCTATCATTCCTTCGGCATCGAGCCGGATACGATGGTGCTCAACCACCTGAAGCAGCCGCGCGAGCTGGTCAAGGCAGAGGCGGTCGACGACTTCTTCAGCTAGCGAGGGGACTGCTAGTCGATTCTCGTCATGTTGAAGATGTGTGGGTCGCCTACCTCGCCATCCTGGAATGTGCGCCATCTGGTGGTGAGGTGATTCTCATCGGTGAAGATCCACTCCGCCTCCCCCATGTATAGATCGCTGGGGTCGAGTTGATTGGTCACATGATCGGTTACGAAGTACACGCTGTCCTTGGTGACCTCGCTGGCCTTCATGTGTGGTTGATTCTTGGCGGCACAGTAGTGCGTCATGAGAAGACGGTCTCCGTCGAGAAATATCACAGTACTCATCTCGAAGGGTGTGTCCTTGAAGACCGTCTCCACCACGGCACTGCCGTTGGCGATGGTGCGGTAATTGACGATGGATGGGGGAATGTCCGATGGATCGGGAACTGAGTTCCAGTCTCCTTCCAGTGCGCTGAATCGAGAAAACGCTTCAGCAGCGGACTCGGGTGAATACGAAATGCTGGGGGTCGTGGAACAACCCGCATGCAAGACCACCACACTCAAGAAGAGAATCGAAACAGGAGTTATCTTCATTTCAGTTCCTTTACTTTTCATCTATGAACTCTCAACCAACTAAATCTTGTGAATCGGATTCTCTTGTTCAGTTCTTTTTCCCGAACCGATCTAGTATCCAATTCGTCATCTTCTCCAGCACCTCCACGGAAATACTCTCCTCGATCTCGCCGTATTCCGAAGGCACTCCAGTATTGCAGTGCTGGAACAGGTGATTCAAGTCAGGGAATTCGATCAATTCGTAATCATGATTCTGACCTCGTTTCAGCGCACCACCGATCGCAGCGAGATTTTCCTTGCAAGGAACCTGTAGATCGAGGGAACCGTTGATCGCAAGCACCGGACAGCGGACCTTCTCAAGGATTGGAGCGGGGTCGTGGCGAACGAACCAGCGAAGCCAGGGGATCTCCAGCTCTGCAATCACCCTCGCAACCTCTGCATCTCCTGCTTCTCCATCGGGGAGATCAGGCGACTTGCGCACCAGTTCCTCAATTTTCGATCGAGTCACTTCTTTCGAGAGGTCATCTTCTCGTAGCAAGGCGAACAATTGTCGAGAGAGTTTCATCCCGCGGTCGATCTTTTGCTGTTCGACACCGCTGGCACGAGTGATCAGTTCATTTTGTTTCATCAGCAATAGGTCTCCACGGATACCGGTACCGGCCATCAGGATGATGAAAGCAATATCCTGGTTCTTCACTGCAGCCAGCGGTGCGATCACCCCGCCTTCACTGTGTCCTATCAGGCCGATTTTGGAGCCAACGAATTCGGGGTGTTCTTTGAGAAATTTGAATCCACTCAGCACATCGCCGACATAGTCTTCTGTGGTGGCATTTTCAGGCTCGCTTCCGGAAGTAGTTTTCCCTACACCCCGATCATCTACCCTCAGAACGGCGATCCCATTTCGAGTGAGGTGGTCGGCGATGACCAGGAAGGGGCGATGCTCGAAAATCATCGCGTCGCGGTCCTGGGAGCCCGAGCCGGTGATCAGCAGGACACAGGGGAAGGGTCCCTGACCCGGAGGAATCGTCAGGGTTCCCCCGAAGGTGATTCCTGCGGCCGGATTGGCGTAGGAGACATCTTCCGATCGATAGGGGAAGGGTGGTTCAGGTTGCTGGGGGCGGCGCAACTCGCTGAGTTGCTCCACTCTTGTCAGAGACATGTCGAACTTCGAGCGGCCTTGCAGGAAGTAGCCCTGGAGTTCATCTCCTGATCCGGAGAGATCCATTTCAAATCTCACGGATGCTTCACCGACACAGATTCGAACCCTTCGATCCTGCAGGAAGTCGACTCGGGTCACGGAGATCTGGGTCCGAGATTGGTCGGGGCTGACCATGAACCCGGCAAGTGAATTGTCCTCGGCGCGTTCGAGATGGAGGTGGATTCGTAGTTGGACGGCGCCCACCGGGAGTACACCTTCCCAGGAACCAGAGAGCGCCATGGCGATCTCAGCAGGCAGCGCTGGAAATGTATCTATTCTCTGGCAGTGGAGAGTTAGTTCGGCCCCGCGTTGTTTCCAGATGCCTTGCAACTCATCGCCCTTCGAAGTCAATTTCGCCTCGAACGCTGCGCCAGTGGCAGCGACCGAGATGATCACGCGACCATCTTCATCGATGGAGATTCCACTCAGAGGGAGCCCGAAGGAGTTTTGGGCGGGAGTATCGACGGTTCCTTCCCAGCCATCATCTGCCGAGGAGTAGATGTGGAAGATCAGTTCGATGGAGGCACCGTCAGGATCGATGATCCCGCGCCAGGCTCCGGAGAGTTCTTCAGCGGTGGTATCGGTTGCTGCAGAAAGGGAAGGGGCGATCTGCACCAGTGTAATACAGAGAATGATGGGGGTGATTTTCATCATGAAGCGAATGATAGGGGTTGCAACAGTGGCAAACAATCGCTGAGGGAGGAGGATCGCTAGAGGTTTGAGAACCGATTCCATTCCTTGTCGATCATTTCAGGAGTTACCGATCCCTCGAAGATGAGCAGTTGATGACGGAAGAAAAGATCCTCTCCAGGACCGATCAGAAGATCTCCTGATCCTGCGGATTTGTTCTCGAAATCGTGCTGACCGAAGGGATTGGCGGCGACCAGTCCGTAGGTTCGCGCGTGCCACCAGGTCGGGTGTCTCGGGTTATCCTCATGATCGAGTAATGCCACGGTGACCCGCTGGCCATTCACGGGGCCGGCGTAGGCAATCCAGCGAGCACGTTTTCCCCAGATCTGGCCGCACGACTGCCCGTTCGAATTGAAACTAGTTCCGGCGGCTACAGGTCCGTCGACACGCAGGGTCGGGGCGAGTCGAAGGGCAAAGGTGCCCTCCTTCGTATCTCCGATTCTGACGGCCTCTTCACCACCGGGTTTCCATAGGCTCCAGATTTCAATCCGGTGGAGGTGCTCCTCCACTCGAATGTCGTAAGTGCGTATTTCCTCGATGACTTTTTTATCCCCAGCCATCCAGTCCAGTTTGCCTGAGGCCACCAGGATTTGACCATCGTCGAGCAGGAAGGATGACCAATCACGGGGGACCTGCCGGGTCTCTTGTCCATGCCAGAAATCGTGTCCATCGATGGATCCATGGGCGATCCAAACTCCGGCGTGATGCGGATGATCTTGCTGCTCGCCACTGGCAGCGGGTTCGATCGGATGGCGACGGAGAACCATCGAGCCCGAGGGTGAATGGAGCGGAAAAAGACAGGGACGCGACTGATCGAGTCTCAAGGTCGAGATGGGACCCTCTTCAGTGCGGATCACCAATTGATCCCTGGATTCGTTCCATTGCATCTCGATGGGGGAGGTGGGGATCGGTGCTTCGGTGGCTTTGTTGGGCCCCCCAGAACATCCCAGGAGCGACCCCAACCCGAGGCCCAAGAGCAGTGGGGTGGCCAGGGCCCCTCTCACTCGCTGCTATTCTTCTTTGTGGTCTTCTTCGCAGTCTTCTTCTTTGTGGTCTTCTTCGTAGCTTTCTTCGCAGTCTTCTTCTTGGCGGTCTTCTTCTTGGCGGTCTTTTTCTTTGCGGTTTTCTTCTTGGTCTTCTTGCCCTTCTTGGCATCCCGCTCGCGCTTGTCGAGGATGCGTTGGGCTGCCTCGGAGGAGGAGATCTTCTGTGGATCCTGATCCTTGGCGAGAGTTGCATTGGTCTCGCCATCGGTGGCATACGGACCGAAGCGTCCGTCCTTGATCATGATGGTGGCCCCTTCGAGCTCGATGACGTTCTCGAAGGTCTGGATCGGCGGTTTGGCTGCTGCTCGGCCTCGTTGCTTCGGCTGTGCCAGCAACGCCCGGCAGCGCTCTTCATCTACGGTGAATGGATCATCTCCCTCGGCAAGACTACGAGTTTCTTTAGCCGACTTGATATAGAGACCGTAGCGACCATTGAAGACTCGAATTTCTTCACCTTCGGCGGAGGTGCCACAGATACGACCCTCTTTCAACTGCAGCAGTTGAATCGCAATCTCGGTGGTGACATTTTGCGGCTCCATGTCCTTCAAGAGCGAAGCAAACTCGGGTTTCTCTTCCGACTCGGAATCTCCGCGCTGGATATAAGGGCCGAAGCGGCCGCTCTTGATGAAGATCGGCTTACCGGTGGCACTGCACTGCCCGATCGGTTCATCCTTGCGAGCTCCCGCTTCCATGATCTCGCTCATCTTGTTGAGGTCGAGATCATCGGGGCACAGTTCCTCGGGAATGTTGCCTCGCACCTCGCCTGCTTCGAGGTAGGGGCCGTATCGACCGACCCGGAGAATGACTTCCAGGTCACGGAACTTCCATGGATCTCCGGCTCCGAAGGGCATCGGGAAGCGGCAGATCTGGGAAGGGTCGATGGTTTCGAGGCCGGCCTCGAGGAGTCCTTCGAGTCCTTTCGATCCATTGCCAGACCAGAAGGCTTTCAGGTACTGCTGACCATTTCGCTCTCCCCTGGCGATCTGGTCGAGGTCGTCTTCCATCTGTTTGGTGAAACTGTATTCGACGATGTGAGCGAAGTGCTCCTCCATCAAGCGCACCACGGCAAAGGCGGTCCAGGTCGGGACCAGTGCCTTGTTCTTGCGAAAGGAGTAGGCCGCAGACTGGATCCTGTCGATGATCGCGGCATAGGTACTGGGGCGACCGATGCCGCGTTTTTCCATCTCCTTGATCAACCCCGCCTCGGTGTAGCGTCCAATCGGCTGGGTTCGGTGCTCCTCTGGATTCAGTTCTGCTACCTCGACACGATCACCCACAGTCACCGAGGGGAGGATGGTCTCCTTGGTGCCAGCGGGATCGACCTTGAGGAATCCCGGATTGTCGATCACGGTGCCTCTCGCCTGATAGCGTGCCGCATCGGCATGCTCTTCCTCGACCTCGACGATGACGGTTCGGCCGGTCGCCGGTTTCATCTGGGTAGCCACGGTTCGCTTCCAGATCAGGTCGTAGAGGCGCCTCTCATCCTCACCGACCTTTTTCGCAACTTCTTCAGGATCGACGAAGTCAGCCGGGCGAATCGGTTCATGTTCACCGCCGGCACCCTCCGAAAGGGAATGGAAGTTCCTTGGTGCATGTTCATTCGCCCCGAAGCGCTGCTGGATCAGGTTCTCGATCGATTGCATCGCTTCAGGGGCGAGCACGTAGTTGTCGGTGCGGACGTAGGTGATGAAGCCCTTCTGAAACAGCGCGCTAGCCGAGCGCATCGTCCGGGAAGGGGAATATCCGAGCCGATTACTCGCTTCTTGCTGGAGTCCACTGGTGATGAAAGGTATCGGTGGTTTACGAGAGTAGTGCTTCTCTTCGAGTGACGAGATGGAAAAGGTAGAGGAGTTGAATCGATCACGTAAGGCCTCGGCCTCGGGCCCATCGAGTACCCGACAACCTGCGGATTCCTTCTTCAACTGGCCGTCGTCGCCGAAATCCTTGCTCTGCGCCACAGGCTGGCCGCCGAGTCCGAGCAACTTGGTTTCGATGGTCTCATCGGATCCAGTTCTGAAGACCGCATCGAGATCCCAGAAAACTGCCGGGACGAAGAGCAGTCTCTCCTTTTCTCTGTCGACCAGCAGACGAATCGCCACGGTTTGAACGCGACCTGCAGACAAGCCCTGAGCCACCTTGCGCCACAACAGATTCGACACGGGGTAACCATACAATCGGTCGACCAGCCTTCTGGCTTCCTGTGCTTCGACCAGTTGGGTGTCCAGTTCCTCTGGCTCGGAGATGGCCTTCTGCAGCGCACTTTTTGTGATTTGACCGAGGCGAAGACGTTTGATCGGCATACTCTTGGGAGGCTTGAGGACCTCGAGTAGATGCCAGGAGATCGCCTCTCCCTCGCGGTCTGCGTCGGTGGCGAGATATAATTCATCCGCCAATTTCATCTGCTTTCGAATTGCATTGACGGTCGATCTCTTGTCCTCGTCGAGGATGTAGATCGCTTCGAAATCCTTGGTGATGCCGGTGACCACCTGGTTGTCCTTCAGTTCTGCTGGAACCTGACTGGCTTTCTGAGGGAGATCGCGAATGTGACCGACGCTGGCCTCGACCACGTAATCTTCACCGAGATACTTCTCGATGGTCTTGGCCTTGGTCGGAGATTCCACGATCACGAGCCGTTTAGGCATGATGTTATCGGCCTCTCTCCACTGCCGGGCGCACGGCAGAGGGTGTTGTGGTTAACGGGTACACGGCAATGGGCTTCGGTTTCAACCCCTCTTTTTCGCTGGAGGGCAGATTTCGAAGGGTGGAAACCACTCCAATCATGGTCATGCTACCGATTGAGCCACTCCCGAGGCGACTGAGGAAATTTGTTCATGAATTGTCGGGATCTCCAGAAAGGGGCGATTCTCGTGCCAGAACTGCCTGAGGTGGAGACGACCCGCCGGGGGATTGCCGAGCAGATCCGTGGCTGCCGCATCGAGGAAGTGGTGGTTCGCAACTCTCGCCTGCGCCAGCAGGTTCCGGGGGATCTCGATGAGAGATTACGAGGATCCACCTTTCAGGAGACGAAGCGACGCGCCAAGTACCTGCTGCTGGAAACCACCGCGGGCGAATTGTTGATCCATCTCGGGATGTCCGGAAGCTTGAGAATCGTCGCCGAGGAGGAGCAACAGCGGACTCATGATCATGTCATCTGGTTTCTCGAGGGTGGTCGACAGTTGCGCTATCACGATCCCCGTCGATTTGGATTGGTGACCTGGGCGGGAGATGATCCGAGCCAGCACCCGTTACTGAGGGATCTTGGACCGGAGCCGCTCGAACAGGAGCAGTTGGGAGAGATCCTCTTTGACCGCTCGCGTGGAAGAAATCTTCGATTGAGGGACTTCCTGCTCGATCCGAAGGTGGTCGCAGGTGTCGGTAACATCTATGCCAATGAGGCGGCGTGGCAGGCAGGGATCCGTCCCGATCGCCGCTGCGGACGCATTTCTCTCCAGCGATACCAGCGGCTGGGTGAATCGATCCAGGATGTACTTTCGCGGGCCGTGATCCAGGGGGGCACCACCTTGAATGACTATGTCCAGCCGGATGGAGAACCGGGATATTTCCAGCATCACTTCGAGGTGTATGGGAGAGCGGGAGAGGCCTGTAGCCGCTGTGAAGGCTTGATCCGCCGGGTCGTGAAGGGCCAGCGATCGCTCTTTTTCTGCTCGGGGTACCAGAAGTAGGATACCGTCCGGGTCCGCTTTCCCCGGCTCCAGCCAGATCCTAGAATCGGAGCATCTGGAGAATCAAAACTAGCCACTCCCCGGATGATCCGGGTTGTCAGGAGCGTTCAGTGGAAAAGATCAAGGTGGAGAACCCCGTCGTCGAACTCGATGGGGACGAGATGACTCGCATCATATGGCAGTTCATCAAGGAACGTCTGATCCTTCCCTATGTCGATGTCGACCTCAAGTACTTCGATCTGGGAGTGGAAAGCCGCGATCAGACCGACGACCAGATCACCATCGATGCTGCCAATGCGATTCTCAAGTACGGCGTTGGAGTCAAGTGCGCCACCATCACGCCGGATGAACAGAGGGTGGAGGAGTTCAGCCTCAAAAAGATGTGGCGATCTCCTAACGGAACTATTCGAAACATCATCGGTGGCACCGTTTTCCGCGAGCCCATCATCTGTGAAAATGTGCCTCGCCTGGTTCCCGGCTGGACCCAGTCGATCGTCATCGGTCGCCACGCACATGGTGACCAGTATCGAGCGACAGATTTCCTGGTCCCCGGTGCTGGAACGCTGTCGATGACTTTCACCCCGAGCGAGGGGGGAGAAGTCCAGAACTACGAGGTGATGCAATTCGATCAACCAGGGATCGCCATGGGCATGTACAACTACGATGAATCGATCCGTGGTTTCGCTCGTGCTTGCATGAACTACGGATTGAAGCGGAAGTGGCCGGTATACCTTTCGACCAAGAACACCATCCTCAAAGCCTATGATGGGCGATTCAAGGATCTGTTCCAGGAAGTGTTCGACGAGGAGTTCCAGCCCGCCTTCGAAGATGCGGGAATCAGCTACGAGCATCGACTTATCGATGACATGGTGGCTTGCGCCATGAAGTGGAACGGCGGCTTCGTCTGGGCGTGCAAGAATTACGATGGCGACGTTCAATCGGATACCGTGGCACAGGGATTCGGGTCACTAGGCCTGATGACCAGCGTGCTGATGACCCCGGACGGCAAGACGGTCGAGGCGGAGGCTGCACACGGGACCGTGACCCGCCACTACCGAGAGCATCAGAAGGGCAATCCGACATCGACCAACCCGATCGCCAGCATCTTCGCCTGGACCCGTGGGTTTGCCCATCGGGCGCTGCTCGACGGAAACGATGACCTCCGGCAATTCGCATTGGACCTGGAGGATGTCTGCATCGAGACGGTGGAGTCTGGACACATGACCAAGGATTTGGCGCTGTTAGTCGGGCCGGATACTCCCTTCATGACCACGCAAGAATTTCTGGCCAAACTCGACGAGAACTTGCAAGCGAAGCGAGTTCTCTGAGATTCGAAGGAGAAGTGAAAGAGATGGTTGATTCTTCCAGTGAAGGAATGACCCAGCAACGCTGGGAGCGGACCCATCAGTACATCGATCAACTCTTCTGTGATGATACAGAGCGATGGGATCGAGAGCATGAAGCTTCAATGGAAGCGGGACTTCCAGCGATTTCGGTCGGTGCGGGAGTCGGACGGTGGCTCTCCTTGCTTGCATCGTTGTCGAGATCTGGTGGAGCGAATCTGATTGTGGAAGTGGGGACTCTCGGAGGTGCGAGCGCACTCGCACTGGCGCAGGGCCTCGGTGCAGATGGTCGAATCGTGACCATCGAAGCCTCGGATGAGCATGCCGATTTTGCCCGGAAATCGATCGAGCGCGCAGGAGAATCGAGGATCGATGTGCGTCTCGGTGAAGGATTGGAACTGCTGCCTCGACTGGTCGAAGAACTCGGTGTGGGAAGTTGTGACCTGTTATTTCTGGATGCGATCAAAACCGAGTACCCGGGATACCTGGAGGCGGGAATGCCTCTGATGAGAAGCGGTGGCCTGGTCGTTGCTGACAACGTACTGGGAGCTGGAGAAGGATGGATTCCGGATGCCATCGATGGCGAGCCGAGCCGGGTCGCCATCGACCGGTTCAACCGGATGGTCTCGGCAGATCCCAGGCTACAGGGGACCATCCTGCCGATGCGTCAGGGTCTACTGGTGGCACGGGTTCTCTAGCGATGGCAATCTCTCCGATTCATTACATCGACACTCACACGGCAGGGGAACCGACCCGTGTGATCACAGGTGGTTTTCCTGATCTTGGATCAGGCAGTATGGTCGACCAGAGAGATGTGTTGCTTCGAGATCATGACTCGCTTCGAGCGGGAATCGTCCGCGAGCCACGAGGACACGAGGCGATGGTCGCAGCACTACTGCTCGAGAGTTCCCTGCCGGACTGCAATGCGGGAGTGATCTTCTTCAACAATGTCGGTGCTCTCGCAATGTGTGGCCATGGAGCGATGGGGGTTGTCGAAGCTCTCCGGCACATGGGGCGCATCGAGCCGGGGGATTGCCAGCTCGAAACTCCAGCGGGAGTTGTGGGTTTAAAGCTGCGAGAAGATGGCGAGATTTCCCTGCAAAATGTGGTCAGTCATCGTGCTTCTGCAGATTGCACGGTGACTCTCGGCGACGGGAACTCGGTGACCGGAGATATTGCCTGGGGCGGAAACTGGTTTTTCATCGCAGAGACCCCTGGCATCGAGGTGGATTCGAAACATGTCTCTGCATTGACTGAAGCCGCCAGTCGAATTCGAGACGCACTAGATGGTGCAGGAATCCGTGGATCCAACGGTGAGCGAATCGATCATATCGAATTGCATCAGTCATTGCCGGCGGGGCAGGGCCAAGGGACTCGATCGTTCGTTCTTTGCCCTGGTCGAGAATGGGATCGTTCACCGTGCGGGACCGGCACCAGTGCCACGATGGCGTGCGAGTATCAGAAAGGGACGCTGAAGGAGGGGGATCTGTGGCACCAGATCGGGGTGCTAGGGACTCGCTTTGTCGGATCCTTCGTGGTGGCGGACGAGGGGATCGTACCGACGATTCGCGGGCAGGCCTCCTTGTGTGGAGAGGGAACACTTTACTTCCCTTCGGATGATCCCTTTCGGCATGGCATCGACCTGTAACAGATCCTGACCTATCCTTCTCTCGGAGGTCCCGTGCGCATCACCATAGACGCCACTGCTGCATGCACTCCCCGACCCACAGGGATCGGGAGATATACCGCCCAACTGGCGCGTGCGCTGGACCAGATTGGATCGACGATTTCACTTGGAACTCGTTGTTCTCACCTGCACCGCCATCGACATCGATTAAAAATCCCCACGATCCGCAGCTTCTGGATCCAGGAACCGTGGTGGCCAGCGCTGACTCGACCCGATGTGGTCCATGTGACCGATTCGAGAGTTCCACGCTGGAGATCCCCAAGAGTGGCGACGCTGCATGACGTGGTGCATCTGCTTCCTCAGAAGAAGAGAGACTTCCACTACTCGACGAGGGAATTTCGGGACAAGAAGATCGCTGCCTACCAGTCGTTGGCGAGTGAATGTCATCGCATCATCGCTGTTAGTGAAACGACGCGACGCGATTTCCTGGAAGGTGTCGATTGTGACCCGAGCAAGGTTGTCGTGGTTCATCATGGCCTCGATCCCTTGTTCCAGCCGATCCCGCCCGATGAAGCTGCGCGCATTCTCGCTACTCGAAACATTCCCTATGGGGCAGTCATTTACGTTGGGGATCTCTCGAACCGAAAAAACATCCCCGGAATGATCGAGGGGTTCCTTGCGGCAGATCTGGGGGAGATCCCGATGGTGATCGCCGGTGAGCCGTCATTTGGTGGCGATGAAATTCTCGGTTTGATCGAGCGAAAAGGAAAGGGTCGAATCCATCTGATCGGATGGCATGGTGACGATGTATTGCCCGCCCTCTACTCTTCGGCTCGGGCACTGCTGTACCCCACTCACTACGAGGGATTTGGAATGCCAGTGCTGGAAGCGATGGCCTGTGGTACGCCGGTGGTGGTTTCCAATACCGGTGCAGCACCCGAGATCGCGGGGGAACAGGCTCAGGTCTGTGATCCCGATGATCCTATATCGATCTCCCGGGCACTCCAGAGGGCGTTGGGTCACGACCAAAGAAGACAGGATCTGGCCCGGAAGCATGCAACGACTTTTGATTGGAAAACCTGTGCCCGAGAAACGACCGTTGTTTATCGGCAGGCGATCGAAGCGGCTGGCGGTGCCCGCTGATGGCAAATTTCAAGGTTGTGATCGTCGGTGCAGGAGTGGTCGGCGCCTGCTGTGCTCGAACACTGGCTCGCTGCGGGGCCGAAGTGCTGGTGGTGGACCAGGGTGAGGCGGTGGGAGTTCGAGGGGGAACCGCTGCGGGAATGGGACACATCGTCATCAATGATGGGGATGAAGCCGGATTGCAACTTTGCAAGCTGGGAAGATCGATCTGGCGAGACGATTGCCCAGAAATCGCTGGAGCGGACGGTTTCATCGAAACCGGTACCCTCTGGATGGCTGAAGATGATGTCGCATTCGAAGGACTCGCAGACTCTGCAAAGAGACTCGAGTCAGAAGGCATTCATGCCGAGTTACTCGAAGGAAAATCCTTCCACGATGCGGAGCCAGCACTGGCGAGGGATCTGGTCGGCGGTCTTCGATTGCCGGAGGATGGGGTGTTGTACGCTCCTGTGGTTGCCGCAGCGATGATGGATCAGGCAAAGCAGATGGGAGCGAGCTTTCGTCCACGGGTGAGGGTTTCTTCTGTGGAGTCGGGAGTGGTTCGCCTCGACGATGGGAACACCATCGGAGCCGATGCCATCGTGATCGCCTCAGGATTGAATGCGCTCGACCTACTCGATGAATCGGGGATCACCGTGCCGATCGTCCCTCGTGAAGGACAACTCGCCATCACTGCCCGAGGAACCCAGGTTCTCACTCACCATGTCGTCGAGGCGGGATACCAGAAGGGGGCTCACGGTGTCGTGGAAGAAGCAGTGGCCTGCGCCATCCTGCCCAGATCTACCGGCCAGCTGTGTATCGGGTCGAGTCGCCGTCCCCGGCATGGCGGAGCGGTCGACCGGGAGCTGATGGAGCGAATTGTCGCCCGAAGTGATCGATTCCTGCCAGGGATCTCGAGGTTGCCAATTGTTCGCTGCTGGAGTGGAACTCGGGCGGCGACCGCAGATTCGAGACCGCTGATCGGCCCGGTGCCCGCTCAGCCAGGGGTCTGGATCGCTGCAGGCTTCGAGGGCCTGGGGATCACCCAGGCTCCTGCGGCGGCCCAGTTGATCGCGCACTCGATGCAGGGAACCACCAGCCCCATCGATCCCCGAGCCTGGGATCCGGCTCGAGTCATGACCACTTCTTGATCCTGGCAGAGCAAAGGGCACGATGCAGCCGTTGAGCCAGGGATCCAGAGGATCAGGCCGCAGGTGAATCGAATTCATTTCAGGGAGGAACAGTCTTGCAGATCACGGTGACTGAGATCGAACTGGAACTGAAGGAGTGCCATACGCGCATCCCATTTCGTTTCGGTGTGCATACACTCACCGAGGCCCCGATGGCGGTGGCTACTCTTCATGCAGAAACATCCGATGGTACTCCGATGGTCGGCTACACATCGGAGTTACTGGTACCTCGCTGGTTCGAGAAGAACCTCGAGCGATCGGTCGAAGCTGATATCGAATCGCTGGTCGAGAGTATTCAGATCGCCGGGCAGATTCTAATCGATGGAACCAAGGCCTCGGTATTTGATCATTACTGGAGAACCCTGGAAGACCGGGTCCTGTCGGTTCCCGTCTCGGCAGCCGATCGACTGACTCGAGGATTCGGGTGCGCGATCTGGGAACGAGCGATGATGGACGCAGCCTGTAGAGGTGTCGGGGTACCGTTCATCGATGCTCTCGAGTGTGATCTGTTCAAGATCCAGCCCGATCGCTTTCACTCATCCATTCCAGCAGGTTGGAAGTTTCATCCTGCACCTCCGCCTTCGACGATTGCGGTCCGTCACACGGTCGGTTTGCTCGATGATCTGGAGGAGGCGTCTGAGGGAGCTCCCGAAGATGGCCTGCCGGTGACCCTGGTCGAGGATATCCATCGTCACGGCCTCGCCTGGTTCAAGGTGAAGGTCGGCGGAGATCCGCAGCAGGATCTGGAGCGACTGGGTCAAGTGGCTCGGATTCTCGAGCGTGAAGCTTCCCCCGGTTACCGGGTGACCCTCGATGGGAACGAGCAGTATGCCGATCCCTCGCAACTGGCACAGGTGCTGGAGCAGTTGTCAGCGAAGCGGTCTGGCTCCACCTTCATCGATGCGATGGTCAGCATCGAACAACCGGTGCCACGTTCCTTGACCTTTGATGAGAGCGCCAGCCCCGGCGAACTGACAAAGTTCGCCCCCGTCATCATCGACGAGGCGGACCATGGTCCGGAGGCCTTTCCCGAGGCGTTACGCATCGGCTATCGAGGGGTCTCTGCCAAGAACTGCAAGGGCGTATCGCGCTCCATTGCGCATCAGGGCCTGTGCGACCATCACGAAGGCGGCGCCTTCATCAGTGGCGAGGATCTGACCAATCTGCCACCGTGGGGGTTGCATCAGGATTTGTTGACGGCGGCGGCACTGGGATTGCACCATGTCGAGCGAAACGGTCACCATTACTTCAGAGGTCTCGATCATCTTCCTCCAGCGGAAGTGGCTTCGCTGGTAAATGATCATCCAGATCTCTATCGAGCACTCGGCGATGGAGCCGAACTCCACATCGAAGACGGTAACCTCTCGATTCGATCTCTCGATTGCGATGGCTACGGCTGCACCATCGAACCTGCGAGCGATCAGCGTCGCTCGGTACTCTCCCGAAGAGCGAAAGAACAGGGATGAAGATTCGATCTCCGAACAAGTTCAAGGATACAGACTCCTTTCGTGCTCGATGGAAGGAGATCGATGGCCGGCTGGACCTCGATGATGAGGTGGAATCTCCCGGACCACTCGGATCCGCACTGGAGAAGGGGGGCTGGTCCCTCTCCAACCGATTTGCCGTCCATCCGATGGAGGGTTGGGACGCCCATGCCGATGGATCTCCTTCCGAAGAGACGCTCCGGCGCTGGCGCCGCTTTGGAGAGAGTGGCGCTGCCCTGATCTGGGGTGGTGAAGCGTTTGCGGTGGTGGAGGATGGTCGGGCCAACCCGAACCAACTGTTCCATCGCGATTCGGACCGAAGTTGCCGGACACTGGAGTCGCTGCGACAGGCGATCACGGCCGGCCATGATGCGATCGGAAACGAAGCACCCACTGCTTCAGTGGTAGGTTTGCAACTGACTCACTCCGGACGCTGGTCGCGCCCGACCGTGGCGGGTCCTTCGCCAAGGATCGCCTTTCAGCATCCGATTCTCGATGAGCGAGTTTCCGCCACTGCCGAACAGTTGCTCGACGATGGTGAACTGGAATCGATCGCTGAGAGGTATGTCGAGGCTGCGGTCTGTGCGCAGAAGGCGGGTTTCGATTTCGTCGATATCAAGGCGTGTCACGGTTACCTGTTGCACGAGTTACTGTCGGCGAGAACGCGCCCTGGTCGATACGGTGGAGATCTGGAGGGTCGTAGTCGTCTGTTGAGAGAGGTGATTGCAGCAGTCCGCAGCGCCGCACCGGGGCTGGGGGTCGCGGTACGCCTGTCGGTGACCGATGTGATTCCCTTCAAGAAATCGCAACAGGGTGAGGGTGAACCGGACTGGCCCGAGGGCGAGCCTTACCCGCATGGCTTTGGCCTCGATCCTGCAGATCCGCAGAACCCCAGCTGGACCGAGCCGATGCAATTGATCACCTTGCTGCAGGAGGTGGGCATCGAATGGCTCAACTTGACCATCGGTTCGCCCTACTGGTGTCCTCACCGTCAGAGACCGGCACAGTATCCTCCCAGTGACGGATATCCGCCGCCGGAAGATCCGCTGGTGGGAGTTGCCGCACATCTTCAGGCGGCCAGAGCGGTCCGACAGTCATTTCCCCAGCTCGGTCTGGTCGGCACCGGCTGGACCTATTTGCAGGAGTGGTTGCCGGCGGTGGCGCAGCATGAGATCCGTAACGGATTCCAGGATGTGGTCGGCCTCGGCAGATCGATGCTCTCCTATCCCGAGTTACCGAGGGACATCATCCATGGCCGAACGATGCCGAAGAAACTGGTGTGCCGGACCTTCAGTGACTGCACCACAGCACCGAGAAACGGATTGATCAGCGGGTGCTTTCCACTCGATGAGCATTACAAATCGCACCCGGCCGCAGCGGAACTGAAGTCCGTCAAGGCGAGTGCCCGGCAGATCGCCAGAGAAGGGGAGAACCATTGAGTGAACCCGAAGCCGATTCCAAGAATTCCATCGACCTTCCGATGGTGGCTCCACCCGATCCGGTTGCTCTGGCCGAGGAAAAGAAGTGGCTCACTTCGCTAGAATCTGCACCCATCACGAAGCGCTGGGCCGCGTTTCTCAAGCGAGGCGGACCGGGCTATCTGCAGAGTTCACTGACCCTCGGTGGTGGCACCGCAGCCGCAACTCTGATGGCAGGGGGTGCGTTCGGCTATCAACTGTTGTGGGTGGCGCCACTCTCGATGCTACTGGGAGTCGCGGTGCTGTCGGCGGTCGCACACCAGACCCTTTCGACGGGAAAGCGGCCACTGCCGGCGATCCGAGAGCACGCCGGGCCTTTCTTCGCCTTCGCCTTCATCGCCGGAGCGGTGCTGTCGAGTGTCATCTGGCATTTCGCCCAGTACGCCCTCGCCTCGGCAGCGATCGAGGATATCGGTGCCGTCAGTGGAACGGGAATCTCGCGCTGGATGGGGGGATTGCTAGTACTGGCGTGGGCCATCAGCTGGTCCTTCACCTATGGCCGTTCACCGGCGTTGTTGAAACTGTTCGAGCGTAGCATGCAGGTGATGGTGTGGTTGATCGTGCTCTGTTTCGCCGCCGTCGTGGTCAAGACGGGGATCAGTGATCCCGGAGCCTTCCTGTCCGGTTTCATTCCCGGTGGCGTCGGCGAAGTCTATACGCCTGGAGGGGATGAGGCGAAGTCGATCGGTGCTCTCAGCATCGTGGTGGCGGGATTGGCCGCGGCCATCGGTGCCAACATGGTTTTTCTCTATCCGTACTCGTTGCTGGCGAGAGGCTGGGGCAAGGAGCACCGATCACTGGCGAGGTTCGATCTGTTCGCGGGCATGTTCGTTCCTTATCTGTTGACGACGACCCTCATCGTGGTGGCGGCCGCGAGCACCTTCGGTGCCGATGGGATCCCCTTTCCCGGCAAGGGTTTTGCGCCCGTCGATGCCGCAAAGATCCTCGGCGGCACCTTCGGCACCAGCACCTCACGAATTCTGTTCGACCTGGGGTTACTGGGAATGGTCACCAGCAGCATCACGATGCACATGGTCTGCTGCGGCTTCGCAGCCTGTGAAACATTGGGCTGGAAGGTCGGATCGGCGAAGTTTCGTCTCGCCTGTCTGTTGCCGACCCCTGGAGTGCTGGGTGCCTTCTTCTGGGGTGACATCAAGATCTGGATCGCGGTCCCGACCACCATCCTGACCGGTTTCCTGCTGCCTGCGGTCTACATCGGAATCCTCAAGATGCAGCGCTCCAGGGCGTACCTCGGTGCAGATCTACCGCAGGGCAGGAAGGCGATGCTGTGGCAGGGATTGATCTTGCTGGCGACGCTGGTGCTGAGTGTCTTCCTGATCTGGATTACCGTCACCGCGATACCTGGATGGTGGAGGACTCTCACCGGATGAGAATCGAACTGCCAAATCCTGATGGAGACCCGATCTGGCTCGAAGATGGATTGCTCTCCAGTGAGCCGGAGCCGGTTGCGGCAGTGCCGGTCAGGGTCGCCTATGCTGCGGCTCACATCATCTTGAAGGATGACGCCAGCCATCGATCGAGCAGTGCAGATGCCATCGAGATGGTGGACTGGGACCAGACGACGGCGTTTCGCCAACACCTGGCCTCGCATGGATTTGGCATCGCAGAAGCGATGGACACCGCACAGCGATTTGAACTGGGTTGGCCCGCCGCACGAAGATTGATCGAGCAGTGCGGGGAACTCGATCTCGATACAGGCTTCATCGCCGGAGCCGGGGCAGACCAGTGCAACGAGGTGTCGGATCCCACGACGTTGATCGATGCCGTGGTCGAGCAAGTTCATATCATTCAGCAGGCCGGTGGCATTGCGATCATCTTGCCGATGCCTTGGCTCTGTCGCTGGGGGTGTGACGAGCAGCAGTATGTCTCGATCTACCGCTCCATCATCGAGCAGAGTGAGGGACCAGTACTCCTCCACTGGCTCGGCCCGATGTTCATGGCAGAACTGGCGGGCTACTTCCCTGGTGACAGCCTCGATCGGATCCTCAGCATCGATGTCGACAAGGTGCGAGGGGTCAAGATGTCGATGCTGGATCACGACCTGGAGATCGAGGTGCGCCAGCGTTGTCGTGAACGGGGGCAGATCGTGCTGACCGGGGACGACCATCACTTCTGCGATCTCATCGCAGGGGATGGCAAGATCCCATCCCAGAGCATCGCCATCGGAGCTCGTCAGGTTCCCGATGGAGATTTTAGCCATGCCCTGCTGGGAGTACTGGATGGTGTCGCGGTTCCTGCCGGACGAGCACTGAGACATCTGGCGGCAGGAGATCTCGCTGGATATCGCCGTTGGATGCAGCCATGTGAAGACTACGGCCAGCGAGTCTTTGAAGCACCGACCCACCTCTACAAGGCGGGCCTCGCCTTCACCGCCTGGCTCAATGGTCATCAGCACCAACCGATGTTGCTCCATCGTATCGACCTCGAGCGCGATCTCGATCATCTGCTAGATGTGGCCCGTCTGGCCTCACGGGCCGGAGCGATCGCCGATGCCGGAATGGCGGCGGAGCGCATCGAACTCATGATGGCGGGCGTGCATCGATGAGCGGCGATCGTAAGGTGAAGATTCGCCTCGATGGTGTGTGGGTCGAGGTGAAGGAAGGTGCCCAGCTCGCTGCCGCCTTGCTCGATCTGGGAGTCGTGTCGCTGAGAAGATCTCCGACAGGCGAGCGACGTGGAGCACTGTGTGCGATGGGGAGTTGTCACGAGTGTCGTGCAGTGGTCGACGGGCACCGGGGTGTGAGAAGCTGCTTGATCCGGGTTCGAGATCGGATGCAGGTGGAAACGGAACGCGACCTGGATCGATCTCCACTGGCACCTCTGGAGATCTCAGCGGCGAAACGAGATGTAGCAGATCTGGTCGTCGTCGGTGCCGGCCCGGCAGGGTTGGCTTCAGCGATTGCTGCGGCAGAACTGGGGCTAGACGTCCTGGTGGTCGACGAATCTCCGGGTCCGGGTGGGAGGATCTGGGCTCACCACGATCGGATCCCAGCGGCGGCTCGCAACTGGATCGAGCGAGCCGAACGAGCCGGAGTTCGCAGGCTTCATGGCTACAGCATCATCGATGGAGAGCCGGGGAGGCTACAGGCGAGTTCGGTCGCCAGTGGAGAGTCGATCGAGATCGAGTGCGACACGATCGTCATCGCCACCGGAGCCAGAGAACGGTTCCTGCCATATCCTGGCTGGACCCTTCCAGGAGTGGTCGGAGCCGGAGCACTGCAATCGCTCATCAAGGGTGGATTGGATGTGAAGGGCAAGCGACTGGTGGTGGCTGGAACCGGGCCATTGCTCCTGGCGGTGGCCCAACTGGCTCGGCAGCAGCAAGCTTCGGTGCTGCTCGTCGAGCAAGCTTCCATCTTCAATCGGATTCCACTGCTTCTTGGAGTGCTGCAATCGAAAACTCGTATTCGACAGTCGGTGGCGTTGTGGAAATCATTGCGAGATGTCGAGAAGTTGTCTTGCTCCTGGCCGGTCAAGGCAGAGGGGGATCAGCGAGTCGAGCGAGTGCATCTTCGCACCGAGAAGGGGATTCGCATCGAAGAGGTAGATGGACTGGCGGTTGGATTTGGACTGGTGCCGGAGACTCGGGTCGCGGAGGGACTCGGGTGCCGCATCCTCGATGATGGTTGCGTTGCCGTGGATCACCATCAGTGGACTGGAGTCGAGGGAGTATATTGCGCTGGAGAGCCGACCGGAATCGCCGGCTGCGATGCGGCCATCGATAGCGGCCTGGTGGCGGGGATCAGTGCAGCAGGTCGGACTCCACGGGCGTACCTGCAGACACGCGTGCGGCGCCACCGGGCGTGGGGGGCGGCGCTCGAAGCGGCGCATTCCCTGCGACCGGAACTGTTCCACCAGGGGCGTGGTGAGGTGCTGCTCTGTCGATGTGAGGATGTGACCGCCGAGACAGCCGATCGAGCCAGTTCCATCCGGGAGGCGAGGTTATTGTGCCGCATCGGCATGGGACCTTGTCAGGGTAGGGTCTGCATGCCGATCCTGGAGGCACTAGGGGCGGATCGAGCCGATTCGGTGCGCCCGCCGTGGTCGACCAGCCCGGGGAAAGGTCAGATCTCGCGGTGACCGTGGGATGTTGTCGCCTCCGGATCGGTTATCTTCTGCGGGATCACCCCAGTACGGAGCAAGACCTTGGACCGTGGTTCCATCTTCATCATCATCGCTCTCGCCTCTTTGGCTGTCGCCATCTCCGGCCTCGTGTCCACCGATGAGTTCACAGGAAATGCTGCAGTGGAGTCTTTGGTTGCCAAATCAGGGAGTGGGGTCGTCTCGCTGGCTCCTTGCATCACAGGAACCTTGCAGTCGATCGGTGCCGAATCAGCCATTTCCATGATCAGTGATTACTGTCCGCAAATCGTTGGAGTGGCGCGGGGAGGGACGGCACTGGCTCCCGATCTGGAAAGAATTGTTCGGAGCGGTTCCCGAATCTTGCTGGTCAGAAGTGCCGCAGGACTGCCAAGGGATGAACTGGAAAGAGTCGGAGAGACGATCGAGTTGCCCTGGTCATCGGTGGCGCAAGTGGTTGCCAGCATCCGTGCCATCGGTGTCGTTGTGCATCGTGAATCTTCAGCGAACCAACTTGCGGATCGATTCGAGAAACTATTGGCGGATCCAGTCGTGGCTGAGGATGCACCGCGAGTGCTACTGGTGATTGGAACCGACCTCGATGCCTCAGGAGGACCCTGGGTCATCAAACCCAACTCGATTCACGGTGCGGTACTGAAAGCCGCAGGATTTCGAAATGCCATCGAGCAGGCGATGAGCGGCACGCCGCAGATCTCCTACGAGCGACTTCTGGCGATCGATCCTGACATCATTCTCCACCTGAATGGTGGACGAGGGGCCACTGCCGATCAGTCACTGCTCGATCATTATCGAAAGCTCTCCGGATTGAAGGCTGTGACCGGCGGTGCGGTGGGGGAAGTCTCCGGGCCGAGGATTCTCGATGAAGGACCTGAACTTCTCGACCTGGTGCAGGCGATTCGAGCAGAGGTGACTCGATTGGCGGCCGGGGGGGCACAGTGGTAGCCCTGTTAGAACTGGAGCAGGCCACGGTCCTGGCGGGCGATATTCCGATCCTCGATCAACTGTCCCTGGAGGTGAGCGAAGGGGAGATGGTAGCGATCATCGGCCCCAACGGCTCGGGAAAGAGCACCCTGATCAAGGCACTGCTCGGGCTGGCGCCACTCGATCAAGGCACTGCTCGGATCGAAGGGCGACCACTGACGACTCTCACGGCGAGACAGCGAGCCGCATCGATGGCGTGGCTTCCCCAGGACGGTCTTTCTGCGGAAAGATTGCGAGTTGAGGATGTGGTCGCTGCGGCCCGCTTTCGCTTCAACGAAACGCGCCAAGACTGCCTCGCTGCCGCGTATCGAGCACTCGAGGATGCGGGTGCAGATTCGCTCGCGGATCGCTGGATCAACGAACTCTCCGGCGGTGAACGACAGCGCATCGAACTGGCTTCGATGGTCGCACAGGAATCGAAGTGCTGGCTGCTCGATGAACCGGCCAATCATCTGGATCCGGTGTGGCGTGCGCGGACGTTGAAATTCTTGTCGAGGCGTCTTGCGCAGGGCAATACCGTGCTGGTGGTGCTCCATGATGTCCATCTGCTGGGACACATCGAGGCTGCCCAGACCAGGGTGGTGGGTCTTCGCCAGGGCAAGATCGCATGGCAAGGAAGACTGTCAGATCAAGATCTCGGTAAAGGACTGGAAACGGTTCATGGCATCCCCTTCGAGCGCGCCGTTGCTGGGAACCGGGAGTACTGGATCCCTGGTGAGGAGCCACTCGAATGAAGGCTCTGATACGCTGGCTTCCCTGGGTCGTGCTGGCGACCACCATCGCGGTGGCGACCGCATGGATCGGTCCCACTCTCGATGATCAGCACGGGCAGTGGATCCTGCACGAATTGCGACTCCCTCGTGCTCTCGCGGGTGCGATGGTCGGAGCGGTTCTGTCTGCAGCAGGAGCGGTGGTGCAGATCCTGCTACGCAATCCGCTGGCGACGCCAAGTACCATCGGAACCACCGCAGGAGCGACCCTCGGAGTGCTGGCAGCACTGGTGCTCGGAAGTGGAAGTACCTGGATGGGACTGCCGATTCTCCCCGCTGCGGCCTTCGCCGGAGCCTTGCTGGTGACGCTGGTCATCGCTTCGGTAGCGGCACGAGATCGTGCTCGCACTGAGGATGTATTGCTGGCAGGCATCGCCTTGACGCTGGCGACAGGCGCGATTGCGTCGGGATTACGACTGGGTATCGATCAGGTGACTTCCCTCAGCGCTCTGCGCTGGTCACTCGGCAGCCTGACCATCATCGGACCCGATCGAATTTCGATGCTGGCTCCCTTCGTGGTGATCTCGCTGGCGGGAATGTTGTGGTTGATCCGGCCCCTCGAGGTACTGATCTCCGGTATCGAGAGAGCGCGGACACGCGGGGTCGAGGTGACTCGGGTGAGGACCCTCGGGCTCGGGCTCGCATCGCTCGGAGTGGCGGCCTGCGTGGCGACCTGTGGTCCCATTGCATTTGTCGGGTTGATCTGTCCTCACCTGGTGAAGCGAATTGTGGGCTCTGCCCCGAGAACCTTGCTACCGGCCTCGATCTTGCTCGGGGCGGTGTTCTTGCCACTGTGTGATTCGATCGGCAGAGTCATCTGGGAACAACGCGAGATTCCTGTCGGGGTCATCACTGCGGCGCTGGGTGCCCCGGTGCTGTTCATGATCGTGGTTCGTCGGGGTCGAGCTCACTCGAGACGGTGAATCTTCTCGGTTCCGTTGGCTGGCTGGGTCAGCACCGACCCGAGGATGGGATGGTGCGCTGGCAAGAGGGGGGGGCGCCAAGATGGTTTGTCTGCCCCGGTTCTGCGTGTATATGATGGAGCCAAGTGTGTTGTCGATGCACAGGTGTGTTGTAGATGGAATTGAACCGGCATTGGAGAGAACTCGATGAGTATTGAGTCGAATCGATCGATGACATGGGCAGGGGTGATGCCTGCCATCACCACACCGTTCGATGAATCGGGGCAGGTGGATTTCGCATTCCTTTCGAAACACTGTCGCTGGATGGTCGATCAAGGTGTGACCGGAATCGTCCCCTGCGGGTCCCTCGGAGAGGGCGCGACGCTCTCTTTTGAGGAGAAGGAGCGCGTCATCGATACGGTGGTTCGTGCCGCCGATGATCGGGTGCCGGTGGTACCAGGAATCGCTGCTGCTTCGACCCAGGAGGCGGGCCGCCTGGCTGCCAGTGCCAGCGTGATGGGTGCCAGCGGATTGATGGTCTTACCACCCTACATCCACAGGGGACCATTTTTTGAGGTCGAAGCTCATATCGAGGCGGTGATCGGTGCGACCGATTTACCCTGCATGCTCTACAACAATCCCATCGCCTATGGAGTCGATTTTGCACCGGGTTGGATTGCCGGTCTCGCAGAGCGGGCTCCCAACCTCAAGGCGGTGAAGGATTCCAGTGGTGATTCGAGGCGGATCACCGCAGTCCATTCGCTGGTCGGAGATCGACTGGCGCTGTTTGCCGGGCTCGATGACATGGTGGTGGAAGCGGTCAGGCAGGGAGCCGTGGGCTGGGTTGCCGGGCTGGTCAATGCATTGCCGATGGAGTCGGTGGTGCTGTTCGACAAGGCGGTAGCGGGAATCGATGATCCTGTCGCCGCTCGCGAAGCCGATCGCATCTACCGCTGGTTCTTGCCACTCCTGCGACTCGATTGCATTCCTGAGTTTGTCCAGTTGATCAAGTTGGTGCAGCAGGAAGTGGGAATGGGAACTGACACGGTTCGAGCCCCCCGCTTCCCGGCGATGGGTGCTCTTCGAGAGGGTGCCCTGGACGTGATCCAGTCATCTCTGGCGACCAATCCGTTCGCGGATGTGAAGGAGAAGCGATGAGCATCGAAGGAGTACACCTGATTGCAGGGGAATCGGTCGCGGGACGGGGAACCTTCGAGGCGACCAATCCAGCGAGTGGTGAACAACTCTCGCCGCAGTTTCCCGATGCGACCAGAGATCAAGTCGATGCCGCGGTCAAGGCCGCTGTGCAGGTTCATGAATCCCGTGGAGCGGGAGATGCCGAGCAACGAGCTCGATTCCTCGACGCAGTCGCCTCTCGAATCGATGAAGCCGGAGACGCGATCACCCAGCGGGGAGTCGAGGAGACTGGGCTACCTACAGGTCGCTTCGAGGCGGAGCGGGGTCGTACCTGTAACCAGTTGCGTATGTTTGCCAGCATGCTGCGAGAAGGTCTTTTCACCGAGAGCATCATCGAGACTGCACTTCCTGATCGACAGCCGGTTCCACGACCTGATCTTCGTCGTCGGATGAGAGCCCTGGGTCCGGTCGCTGTTTTCGGTGCCAGTAACTTTCCACTCGCTTTTGGCATCGCCGGCGGAGACACCGCCAGTGCACTGGCTGCCGGTTGCCCGGTGATTGCCAAGGGGCATCCGGCACACCCGGGAACCTGTGAACTGATCGGCAAGGCGCTCCAGGAAGCGGTTCGAGATGCAGGAATGCCTGCGGGTATCTTCAGTCTGCTGCAGGGCCAGTCCTTCGATGTCGGGACTCAACTGGTCGAGCATCCTGGAATCGCAGCGGTCGCATTTACCGGCTCTCGTTCCGGTGGGATCTCGCTGTGGAAATTGGCGGCTGCCCGCGAAGTACCGATACCGGTCTTCGCAGAGATGGGAAGTGCGAACCCGGTCTTCATCCTGCCGGAGGCTCTCGCCAGTCGCAGTGATGAGATCGCCACCTCGATCGCAGCCAGTGTCCGGCTGGGAGTGGGTCAGTTTTGTACTTCTCCGGGGATCGTCGTCACCGTCGCTGGAGATCAGGGCGCAACATTCAAGGATTCACTCTCCGCATCACTGTGCAATGAGCCACCTGGAACGATGCTTCATCCGGGAATCCGCCAGGGATACCAGGGGGCGCTGGAGCAATTGGCCGCCAGCCATGGCGTTCAGGTGGTGAGCCGAGGTCCTGCGGGAACTGGCCCCTGCGACGCCGAGGCGGCGCTGTTACAGACCGATGCCAGCAGTTTCATCGGGGACAAGAGTTTACAGGGAGAGGTGTTTGGCCCCAGTACGATGCTGGTGGAGTGTTCCAGTGTGGAACAGATGTTCCAGGTGGCTCGCTCTCTCGAGGGGCAGTTGACCGCCACCGTTCACGGCACGACGGAAGAACTGCAGCGATGCACACCATTGCTGGACCTACTGGAGGATCGAGTCGGCCGGATCCTGTTCAACGGAATGCCGACTGGAGTCGAGGTGGGGGAGGCGATGCACCACGGAGGTCCATGGCCAGCGACCACCGACTCGCGCTGGACCTCGGTCGGTGCGGCATCGATACAGCGTTTTGTTCGACCGGTATGTTGGCAAGGCTTTCCAGATTCATTACTTCCTGCCGATCTACGGTCGACGGTTCAGGGTAGACGTAGAGTCGATGGAGTCTGGCAAGATCCTGGTACCCGTTGAATCAGCCATCGAGTCCATCGCTGAACTCTTCGAAACCTCAGGGAGTAGGAGTCTGGTGGCTTCTGGCTCTCGGTATTTTCGGTGTCTCCACATCGACATTGTGGATCCGTCTTTCCGATAGCGATGAGGTCAACCTGGCATTCCGTCGGCTACTGCTGGCGGCTCCGGTGTTGTGGTGGTTCGCATGGAGGAGCGGCAAGCAGCCGTCGCTTCGGACGGCGAGTCGATCGGTTTCCATCGCGGGAGTCTGCCTGGCGATTCACTTCGGTGCCTGGATGGCGTCGTTGCAATTTCTCTCGGTGGCGACATCTGTGGTGCTGGTGTACGTCCATCCGGTGATCGTCTACTCCATCGAGGTGATGAGGAGACAGGCGCGAGCCGATGGGTTGCGACTGGTAGGGGTGGTCGTGACTCTGATCGGAACCTGGATCCTGACCGAGGCTGCCAGAGATTCAACTCACGGTGATCAGTCGTTGCTGGGGATTGCGCTGGCGCTGATCGGATCGGTGGCCTTCGTCGGCTATATCTTTGCCGGACGGGCCGCCACTCTGAAACTATCCACCGCAGTCTATACCAGTCGAGCCTACTCGGTTGCGGCTCTGGTACTGGCGGGCTATCTGATCATCTCCGGTATCTGCGGAACTTCTCGAGGATTGCTTCCTCCGGAAAATGGAGATGAATGGATGCTGGCGGCGATGCTGGCTCTGTTTCCAACCCTGCTGGGGCATACTCCGCTCAATGCAGCGCTACGCCACTTGCCGCCATCGGTGGTCTCGACGGCGTTTCTCGGCGAGGTGGCGGTGGCTCCGATGATCGTGTGGATCTATCCGGGATTGAGGGAAGCTCCCCCGGAGGCGTTCTGGTCCGGAGGACCACTGGTGGTCGTGGGAATCCTGACGGTGGTGTGGCGGGGAAGTCGGGCCCCATCGACGGGCTTGAAGTGACGAGAGCGAGGATTGCTGAGGAGTGGGTTCAGTCTGATTTCTGAATCAATCGCAGCAAGAGGCCCAGCGCCAGCCAAACCAGGATCACTTCCCTAGTGGGGAGGAATAACGTGGAAATAAATCCCAAAAGCAGCAAGCCGATGGTCAGCAAGCCGATTCTTCTGAGGCGTTCACTCTTGCTGTTTTGAGTTGAATCAGGCATCGAGGATGATTCGGGCAGCTCGATCGATGAGTACTCGATCTCGGCAGAGTCCTGCCATCCCGTCTCGAAATCGCTGCCGCAAGACTTGCAGCAGATGCTACGCGGCATCACCGGCGATCCGCAGTGGGGGCAATCCTCGAGTTCCATCACCGCAACTTCCTACTCGACTGAGCTTCGCCGATTCAGCGTAGCATGAGAAAGGCCCGGGATCCCCATGGAAGAGGACCCTCGGGCCTGGCGGGCTCTGTCTCGGATTCTTGTTGTTCGCTTCAGTTGACCTTGTCTTGCTCTTCGATAACGACAGACACCTGTTGGTCTGGCTTGAGGGTGACCTTTACCAGTCCTCCGCTGTTGAGTTTTCCATCGAGGATCAGATCGGCGATTCGATCCTGGAGATTATCTTCCAGTACTCTGCGTAGGCCTCGGGCACCGGTTCCGGGAGCAGAACCTGCGCGTACCAGGTGCAACTTTGCCGCTTCCTCGATGTGAATCTTCAGATCCAATCCTGCGATCCGGGCTTCCAGCTTGGCGACTTCCAGATCGAGGATCTGTACCAGTTCCGCCTCTGAAAACTCGTTGAAGACCACCACTTCATCCACACGGTTGAGGAACTCTGGACGGAAGAAGGACTTCACCGCTTCAAGCACAGCAGTTTTCGAAGCACTCTGGTCCTCTTGAGATTCACCGAATCCGAGGGAAGCACGGTTTTCAGCTTCTCTCACTCCGAGGTTCGAAGTGAACACCACGATGGTGTTGCGGAAATCGACCTTGCGACCGAAGGCGTCGGTCAGACGACCTTCTTCCAGCACTTGAAGAAGAGTATTCGAGATGTCGGTGTGTGCCTTCTCGATCTCGTCGAAGAGCACCACCATGTATGGCTTTCTCCGGACCTTTTCGGTCAACAGGCCTCCCTCATCGTATCCGACGTATCCAGGAGGGGATCCGATCAGGCGCGAGATGGAGTGCTTCTCTGCGTATTCCGACATGTCGATCGAGAGCAACGCGTCTTCAGTCCCGAACAAGAACTTGGCCAGGGATTTGGCGACGAGAGTTTTTCCAACACCTGTGGGGCCGACGAATACGAAAGAACCCATCGGGCGCTGGGGATCTCTGAGACCTGCTCTGGCACGACGTGTGGCACGGCTGATCGAGTTGATCGCATGATCTTGGCTCACGACATCGAGGTGGATGGTTTCTTCCATCTTCTTCAGGCGGGTCGCTTCCTCCTCCTGGAGATTCTGGATCGGCACACCAGTCATCTCGGAGACAGTGTAGGAGATGCTCGAGCTATCCACCTTGCCGTCGACTTCCTTGGCACTGTCTTTCCAATCCTGAATCACCTGAGACTTGTAGTTCTTGCGATTCTCAAGTTGATCGCGAATCTCTGCAGCCAACTCGAAATCCTGTGAGAACACGGCCTCGTTCTTCTCGCGTTGCAGTTGCTCGATCTGAGCCTCGACTTCTGTGAGGTCGGGTGGACGGGTGGTCCGCTGCAATCGTTCGCGGGAACAGGCTTCGTCTAGAACATCGATCGCCTTGTCCGGAAGGAACCTGTTGGAGATGTAGCGGATCGACAGATCTACGGAGGACTCGAGGGCACAGTCAGTGATTTGAACGCGGTGATGCGCCTCGAAAGTGTCACGCAGTCCGGTCAAGATCTCCAGAGCATCGTCCCGGTTGGGCGGGTCAACGATGATCGGTTGGAAGCGACGCTCCATGGCGCCGTCCTTTTCGATGTGCTTGCGGTATTCATCGAGGGTGGTGGCACCGATGCACTGGATCTCGCCCCTCGAGAGGGCGGGCTTCAGAATGTTGGAAGCATCGAGACTCGACTCGGATGCTCCAGCACCCATGAGGGTGTGCAGTTCATCGACGAACAGGATCACATTTCCAGACTCGGAAATCTCCTT
>CAVOEM010000003.1:0-38145 GCA_963694575.1 Planctomycetes bacterium UBA1146
CCAGGCATCCAGTGAGTGGCAACAGTAGCAAGATTGCAAACCGGGTAATGACGGACATCTTCTTCCCCATTCCTCTTCTGTGGGTTGTGTACCTGATTCTGGTAGCATTAGACTTGCCAATCAAGCGGAGCATCCGCCAGAAGGAGGCGAATTGTTCGGGGAAACGATCACATTTGAGACTCCTGGACGCGGGCTTCATGAGATTACCGATCCCGTTGCCCAGGCGGTGAAGCGGGCAGATATCGAAACCGGTGTTTGCTCCATCTTCATCCGGCACACCAGTGCCAGCCTCATCATCACGGAAAATGCCGACCCTTCGGCGAGGCAGGACTTGCAGCGCTGGATCCAGAAACTCGCCCCGGAAGGGGATGCTGCCTACACCCACACCAGCGAAGGCCCCGATGACATGCCTTCCCACCTCCGAGCGGCGATAACCAACACAGGGGAAAGTATCCCCGTCACCGATGGCGTCCTCGACCTGGGACAATGGCAGGGAATCTTCATCTTTGAACACAGATCTGCTCCGCACCATCGGTCGATCAGCGTGCGAGTGTGGGAATGAGGAACATGAACACACAGCAGGCCACCCCGCCCATCAGTGAAACCGCATCCGAGCCGCAGTGGATGGCAATGAAGGCCGATGTGATCCAGTTCTGGGGCGAGCTCCCACCACTGGCTCAATCCGCTCTGATCATCGTGCTTTCCATCATCGCTGCGAAACTCTCCGACTGGATTCTCACCAGTCTGGCCGGACGCTGGGCAAAAAAAACCAAGAACTCTCTCGACGATGAATTCATCGCATTGATGCATCGCCCGGTTTTTCTGGTGGTGCTACTGCTCGGGCTTGACCTGGCATCGCAGAAGGTTGGGTTGAATGAATCACTTCTGTTCACCACGAGATCTTGTCTTCAGACCATCGCCATCTTCATCATCTGTAGCTTCATGATACGGTCGTCTCGACTGATCCTGGACAGCATCAGCCGAAGGAATGATCAATACCAGATGGTGCAGCCGAGAACTCTGCCCCTTTACTACAACATCTCGCTGCTGGTCATCATCGGCGCTGCGGTCTATTTCATGTTCATTGCGTGGGAAATAGACCCCACAGCATGGTTGGCTTCCGCCGGCATCATCGGATTAGCCCTGAGCTTTGCCGCCAAGGACAGCCTGGCAAACTTGTTTGCTGGAGCTTTCATCCTCGCAGATTCACCCTACAAACTGGGCGATTACATCATCCTCGACAGCGGGGAGCGGGGTCGGGTAACCAACATCGGGCTGCGAAGTACTCGTATGCTGACTCGAGACGATGTCGAGATCACCATCCCCAACTCGGTGATGGGAAACTCAAAGATCACCAACGAGAGCGGGGGGCCCTACGAGAAGGAGCGAATCCGCGTCAAGGTGGGGGTCGCCTATGGAACCAATCTCGAACGCGTCGAAGAACTGCTGGTGAAAATTGCCGAAGGCCACCCGGAAATCATGACCCACCCTGAACCAAGGGTGCGTTGCCGACAACTGGGAGATTCAAGCGTTGTCTTCGAGCTACTGGCGTGGATCGAAGAACCAGTGTTGCGCGGAAAGATGACACACCTTTTGACCTGTGAGATCTACAACACCTTTCTCCGGGAAAAGATCGAGATCCCATTTCCACAGCGCGTGGTTTACCTGAAGAATGATCGCAAGGATTCAACTGAAGTACCAAACCCAACCGATTCGACACCTCTGTAAGGAGCCCAAATGACCGGACCCAAGGTCCTCGTCGCCTGTTCAGATTCCGAGTTACGCATGAGTTGCTTCAACCGTGTCTCCGCCCTCGGAGTCCGGGCGGACGCCGTGGGTGACCAAAAAGGATTTGGTCGTCGAACCGACAAGGACAAGTACCAGATGATCCTTCACGATTCAGGGATCGAGGTCGAGGAAAACGCTGCAGACCATGTCTTGCTGGTCGAATCCAACAACGAACTGGAAAAGGACCTGGAAAATCAGGTCAGGACTCTTCTCGAGGTTCCGCTGCGAAATATCGATGAAGAGGAAAAGATCGATGAGCCTCCGCCGCCATGGTTGAAGAACAACCGGGGGTGGTAACGGAAGGTCCCGGATCCGAGGAAGTCGCTATCGCCCGAGGCTGGCGATCCACGCAGGGATTCCCACCGCCGTCACCTGCTCCGCTGCTCGCAGATCCTGACCCATTTTCTCCATCTGATCGACTGGAAGAGGGAATCTCCAGGTCGCCACATCCTCGATGAACAATGACCGGGGATCTTTCAGCCACGCTTCGATACGCACCAGGTGATGCGCTTCGCCTTGAACCTGAGGAGGCAACTGCAGTCTCAGCCCTGAGACCGTCGCGGGTCTTCCGATGGCATTGAAATCTTCACCGTCGAGGTTGAAGGCGTGCTCCGACAGCCATCTAGAAGCTTCTCCGCCGCCTGGAACCTGCAAAAGAGTACGGTGATTCCTGGTCCGGGCAACGATCATCGGGATGTTGACACACTGCCTCAATGACCTCAGTACTTCCTCGATCCTCCGAAAGAGCACATCGGTGCCAGTGCCGGCACCCTGCTCCTCGAATTGCACGCGATCTTTGGCGAAGGTGACTCTCGATATGCCAGATTCTGGGCCGGGGCTCGACTCGAGCCGCGCTCCCATGGCGGTCTTTGTGAAATTTTCATAGCCACACGTTCCGGAGACCTCCATATAGACATCTCGAAGTTGCTCTGCGGTGATCTGGATCGGCAGATGAATCAGGTCTATTGAAACTCCCAGGGTGCTGGAGTCTGGAGCGGACATCGAATCGGTCATTGCGATTCCTTGGAGGGGGACTTCAAGCGCAGGGCTGTATCCTCCTGGATCCGCACCAACCAGCCCTCTTCTCGCAAACGATCGATAAATCCAGGGCTGGATCCATCCGTGGACTGAAGGGTGCTACCGGGAATCAGAATCTCACCTCTTCCCAGCTCCACGTGTTTGACTTTTTCCTGATCGAGCAGTTCTCGCAGCGACTTGCAACGATCAGGACGCAGTCCGGAAAAAATGATCGCCGGACGAGCTTGTACCCAATCCATGTCACGTCCCCAGTCGCGAATCGACACCGCCACCGTCTCGGGGAGAGGGTGATCACTCGCATCTTCGAGCACCTTGCGAATCTCGTCGATCGCCAGCCCAGACCGAATCCCAAATCGCATCGATTCTGGTGTCGCCCGGAATCTTCTCACCCGCTCCGCAGAGAGCCGCTCACAAAAGCGTGCCAGTTGCAGTTCGAGACACATCCCATCCACGCCTCCAGTGAACAACATGATCTCGAAATCTGGATTGACCAGGATGCGGCACTCGCCAGATTCGCATGGATGCCCCAGTTGGTCATGACCCAGAGAGGTCAGCCGGAAGGCCGCCAAAGAGCCGTCGATCTGGCCGATCTCGCACATTCCCAGGCACAACAGCCGGTTGACGATCCAATACGCCAGGTCGGTTCCGAGTCGATGGAATGGACTCTGTAGCCGCTTCTGCGCGAAGTCCTCTTCGCGGCGGAGACGTAACGAGCTGGCCACTTCGCGTTCTTCCAGCTCCAGCATGTAGGTTCCAACACAGTGATCGATCAGGCCATCAAGGGAACGCCAACTGTCTCCCTCGGTAGCGCGCAGCGCATCCATCAAGATGTCTCGCAGTGCTTCCTGGTGGAAGGACCAGCGTTCGCCGGCGCTCTCTTCGAGGAAGCGATGTAACAACACCTCTACCTTGCGCCGAAACTCCAGGTTTCTCCACGAGGCCAGACTTTCACTGTTGACCCGCAACTCACCGGCAAAGTTTTCGATGATTCCCAATCGTAAGGCAACCCGCAACACGCTGGTCACGGAGTCTCCCTCGAGGAATGAATCGAGTCTCTCCAGCAACATGCCTTGGCGACACTGCTCCGCCAGCCTCTTGGGAAAACTACCCAAGCGGGTCAGCCTGATCGGGTTTTGCTCCACCTGAAGAGAGAATCGCTCCAGGTCGATGAACAGATCCACACCCGCCTCGATGATACTGTCGGGTTCCGCGACATCATCGATGCGCGCTTTGGCTCTGATCTGGATCCACTCCTGGAAAATCACCAGTGCGGGATCCGGAATCGAAATCCCGAAGTCTTGCAGGCTGATGCTTCCGATGGTTCCGATCCCGGCGTCTTCTAAAAGGGTTCTCCAGGGCGTGAGGTCCGGGTCCTCGATCCCCGCAGCCTCCATCACATCGAGCGCCGGCTGAGAATCCAGGTCGAAGATGCCCCTCTTCTTGAGGGTTAGGTGGCACAGTTTCACCAGAACCGGGTCCGCCAGTTGATCGATACGCTCCTCGATGGTGCCGCTTTCGAAGTCAATCTCAAAAGGTAGCCGCTTCTGGCTGATGACATCCGCTGCGGATGTGGGCTCACCTCCCCCCACCTCCAGGACTCGTGCCAGGTGACCAGCGAGTTCATCGGGAATCTCCAGCACTTCCGGTTTTGCCCGGTCTTTCTTCTTGTTCCTGGAGATGAATCCTCGCTCGACGAGCTGGCGTAAGGTGGCCTCCACTTCGATTCGGGACGCACCGCCAAGGGCGAGAGCCTCCTGCAGGTCGGCCAGGGGAGCTCGGGGTGTCGATCTCCCCAGCACAGTGATGATCAACCGCCGTTGCGATTGGCTCAAACGTGCGACCCGCTCCTCGATTCCAACACCTTTTCTGAGCGCGGAACCCACTCGTGTTCGTAGTTCCTCTGCTTTGGCTTGAACCGATTCGCCAGGGAGCCAGAACTGGTGAATTGTCTGCAACTCGGCCTTCTTCAGACCTTTCAAAAACTCGCAGACTGCGCTCATTGGAGCACCTCTTCTTGTTCTTCAATTTCGTACTGGTAGCCCTGCTCCATCAGAAAACGCTGCCGCCGCAGAGCGAAATCCTGATCCCGGGAGTCTCGGGTCACGAGTGAGTAAAATGTGGCCTCACGGCCATCGGATTTGGGACGTAGGACACGGCCGAGACGCTGGGCCTCTTCCTGTCTCGATCCATAGGTTCCAGAGATCTGGACCGCCACCGACGCATCGGGTAAATCGACCGCGAAATTCCCCACCTTGCTGACGATCAGAACCGGAATCTCTCCACCACGGAAGGCCGTATAGAGACGCTCCCGTTCATCTTGTGGGGTGTGCCCGGTGATCAGCGGCGCGCCGATCGAACGGGAGACTTCTTTCAGTTGGCGCAGGTACTGCCCGATCACCAGGATCCGATCTCCTTCATGCCGTTTCAAAATTCCGTGAAGGCGTCTCAATTTCATCGGGTTTTCCGAAGAGATGCGAAATCTGTGGCGTCGATCCGCAGACAGATACGAATCTCGCTCATCCAGGGGCAGGTCGAGGCGCACCTCGACGCAACGCACCTTCGCGATGAAGCCCTCCTTTTCGAGGTCTCGCCATGGCATGTCGTAAATCCTCGGCCCGATCAGCGTGAACACCTCATCCTCACGGCCATCCTCACGCACCAGTGTCGCAGTCAGGCCCAGACGCCTGCGCGCCTGGATTTCCGCAGTAAAGCGGAACACTGGAGCCGGCAGCATGTGGACCTCATCGTAGATGATCAGCCCCCAGTCATTACTGGAGAAGAGATCGAGATGGGTGAACTCGTCCGTCTTTGATTTTCTATGCGCGGTAATTTGGTAAGTCGCAACAGTGATCGGCGCAATGTCTTTCCTGGCCCCGGAATACTCTGCTACATCGTCTTCCCCTAGATTGGTCCAGCGGATGATCTCCTTGCGCCACTGTCTGACGCTGGTGATGTTCGGAGCCAGGATCAAGGTCTGGCATTTGATCTTCTCGATGAGGCCGATACCGACCATCGTTTTTCCCGCACCGCAGGGGAGCACCACTACCCCTGATCCGCCTCCACCGCCCTGTGACGAAAAGAATGCGTCTACCGACTCCACCTGGTAGTTGCGGAGCGAGAACTCGGAAGCTTCATCGAATTTCACATCTACAGATGCGCCCGACTTGAAGCCCGCTCGATCGGCCACCGGGAATCCATTACGGATCATTGCGACCTTCAGCGCGCCTCGCTGGATCGGGTCGATGATGTATGCATTACCCTCGACCGGCTCGACAAGGATCTTCGCCAGAGAAGGTCTCTGACACAGCGCGGTCAGGTGGTCGTCTTGTGCATCGCGAGGGCGCAGAATCAGATCGTCATTCTCTTCTCCGCGCACCAACTCAAAGCGACCGAAGCTCTCAAGGGCTTTATCGATGACATCGATGAGCGCCTTCGGAACCGGGTAGCGAGCGTTATCTGTGAGTAAATCGACAATCCGCTCACGACTCCAGCCCGACTGTGCCGCATTCCACAGTGAGATGGGGGTGATCCGGTACTCGTGAAAGTACTCGGGGCTCTTCTCCAGATGGGCGAAGGCCGCTAATTCGTGTCGGAGCCTCTGCGCTGAGGGATGATGGACCTCCAGTAGCAGGGTTCCATCGCTCTGTACGATGAGCGATTTCGATTCAGTAGTCATTTTCAGCCGTCGATTGGACCGATCTTCGGCCGGATAGGCCGGCGCAGCGAATCGGCTCCTTGGCCCACTCTGCCGCGACTCTCGAAGTCCCCGACGATTCTCCTTGTGATTAATCGGTAGCGACCCAGCCGGGTCAGCAAACCTGTATGGATTTCTCCGGCACCAGTGATCCAGAACTCAGGATTTCCCGTTCCTGTGTCTAGAATCCCCAGCACTTCGGAGGACAGTACCCGTGCACCACAATAGACCCCGACTTCCCCTGTATCCCCTTTTCCCCGAATCGGCGTCGCGCAAGTTGTGAGAAGTACCATGCACCACAGAGCTTGAACGTGTCTCAGCCCGAATCGGTTCCTCTTCCGTGCTCCTTCAATCTGCGACTCAACGCAGGGAGCATTAGAATGGCCCCGAAACGGATGGGACAATCAAGAATGATATGCCATGAACCAGGAGAAGAATCTACCACCCACTTCGGAGTTGTTTATTCCTGTTCCTGATCAAATTCGGGATCATCTACGGCAGACTCGACCAATTCCATGCCGATCACCCGGTCATCCTTCTTCACTTTGATCAATCGGACACCCTGGGTATTGCGTCCAATCGGTCGAACATCGGCCAAGGAGATCCTCACCAGCATGCCAGAGGACGTCATCAGCATGGCGTCGCAATCTCCAGATAAGGCCTTTGCGGAGACCACGGCTCCGTTCCTCTTGGTAGTGCGGATATCGATCAATCCCTTGCCGCCACGCTTTTGCATCCTGTATTCGCTGAACAAGGTTTTCTTGCCAAATCCATGTTCACACACCGTCAGCAACGCTCCGTCATCCTCGACAACGGTCATCGACACCACCTGGTCATCTTTGCCGAGGGAAATCCCGTTCACACCTGCAGCATCTCTTCCCATCGGGCGAGCGTCCTTTTCGGTGAATCGGATCGACATCCCGGACGCCGTGGAAAGCACCACCTCATCCTCACCGGATGTGATGGCCACCCCGATCAGTTGATCCTCATCGTTGATCTTGATGGCCTTGATGCCGGTTTTCTTCGGGCGTGAGTAGGCCACCAGCGGTGTCTTCTTGACCTTACCAAGGCGTGTCGCAAACAGCAGTTGTCGATCGTCGAATTCTGCCACCCGAATCATTCGGAGAATCTTCTCATCATTCTCGAGCTGTAGCAGATGCACCACCGGTTTACCCTTGGCGGTTCTGGTCATGTCGGAAAGTTGGTAGACCTTTAGCCAGTAGACCTTCCCTCGATCGGAGAACAACAGCAGCGTGTCATGGGTTCCAGCCACGAACAGGTTCTTGACAAAATCGTCTTCGCGGACCGAACCACCGGAGACCCCTCTTCCGCCCCGTCCTTGCGAGCGGTAGCTGGTCAACGGCGTCCTCTTGACGTAGCCCTGATGAGTCAGGGTCACGACCACATCCTCTTCCGTGATGAGGTCGGCGTAGTTGATCTCTTCTGCGTCTTCCTCGAACCTCGTCCGGCGAGTGTCCTTGAAGCGCTCTCTCAGATCATGAATGTCCTCACGGATGAGTTCCCGGACCACGGAATCGTCGGTCAGTACGGTTCTGTGGTAGTTAATTTCCTCACGGGTTTCAGCCAAGTCGCCCTGAAGCTTCTCCCTCTCGAGGCCTGTCAGTCGACGCAGCTGCATCCGCAAGATGGCATCGGACTGAATCCTGGTCAGTCCAAACTCGGCCATCATTGCATCCCTGGCCTCATCCTCGCTGTGCTTCGAGCGGATCAGTTCGATGATGCGATCGATGTTGTCGGTAGCGATGATCAGTCCGTCGAGTATGTGCGCCTTGCGTTCCGCCTTCGCCAACAGGTGGCGAGATCGACGGCGGATCACAACCCCGCGATGGTCACGGTATGCGTGAAGCAGTTGAACCAGGGTCAAGGTTCTGGGTCTGCCATTGACCAGTGCGATCTGCTGGATTCCAAAGGTGGTCTGCAATTGCGTGTGCTTGAACAGCTGATTGAGGATGACCTGAGCGTTTTCGTCCTTTTTCAGTTCGACCACCAGGCGAATCCCGGTGCGATCCGATTCATCACGGATATCGGAAATCCCGGTCACTCGCCCATCTTTGACCAACCCCGCAATATCTCCGGCCAATTTGGCCTTTGACACCTGGTAGGGAATCTCGGTGACGACGATGGCTTCCTTCTGCTTGGTCACATCCTCGAAATGGGTCTTGGCCCGCAGCGTGAGTAGTCCGCGTCCCTTGCTGTAGGCATCGAGAATCCCTCTACGACCGCAGACCACTCCGCCGGTCGGGAAATCGGGGCCCTCGATGACTTGCATCAGTTCTGCCAGTTGTACATCCGGATTGTCGAGCACCATCAACAGCGCAGAGCACACTTCTTGCAGGTTGTGTGGGGCGAAGTTGGTCGACATGCCCACGGCAATCCCGGAGCCGCCGTTGACCAACAAGTTGGGGAACTTGCCCGGAAGTACTGTCGGCTCGTCGCGGGTGTCGTCGTAGTTCCGGATGAAATCGACGGTCTCCTTGTCGATGTCTGCGAGCATCTCGGTCGAAGCTTCGGTCATGCGAGCTTCCGTGTACCTCATCGCAGCCGGTGGATCTCCATCGATGGAGCCGAAGTTGCCCTGCCCATCGACCATCGTCTGGCGCATGTTGAAAGGCTGCGCCATACGAACGAGGGTCGGGTAAATCACCGACTCGCCATGGGGATGGTAGTTACCAGATGTATCACCGGCGACCTTTGCGCACTTGCGGTGCTTGGACCGAGGTCCCAGGTTGAGGTCATTCATCGCGACCAAGATTCGCCGCTGAGATGGCTTGAGGCCGTCTCTGACATCCGGGAGTGCGCGTTGGATAATCACGCTCATCGCGTAGGTGAGGTAGGAACTCTTCATCTCTTCTTCGAGTGAAAGGCTCTGAATCCTTGGCTGGTCAGTCATCGTTTTCAGTCTCCTGATCGGTCGGCGCGACTGCGCCTATCTGGTTCCTACTCGCTTGTAAATTTCAGATCGCCACACTGGCGAATTCGGCATCCTGCACCAGCTTCGCCAGCAGGCGATTGGCCGGGGTGTCGATGCCAGATCGTTCCGCAATGCGCGTCACCGCACCACAGATCCAGTCCATTTCAGTCTGTTGACCCCGTTCAAGGTCTTGAAGAGTCGAGCAACGATTGGTTGCCGTATCCCGGCAAAGATCTCTCAGCAACTGTTCAGGATCGCTCTCCGACAGATCTACTCCGGCGACCTTCGCCACCTCAATCACCTCTTTTGCCGCCTCGATCGAGAGCGCAAAAGAACTACTCTCTGGCAGCATGCCATTTTCCTGGCCGAGCAAAGCGCAAACTGGATTCAAACCCGCATTGAGCATCGCTTTCTTCCAGATCAGCGAGATGCCCTCCTCCACTGCTTGGCTTTGAAGTCCCGCCTCCTGGAGCATGCCGGACAATGCTTGCGCCTCGGCAAAGGAGGCTTGAGTGGACCCCTCCGTGGAGATGGGACCCACCCGTACAAGCCCGCCGCTTCCGCGTTCTTCAACGACGCCACTCTCATCGGGGCACAATCCATAGGTCACTGACGCCACCAAGCTTCGGGTCATTCCTGCTTCGGCCAGGGACTCGGCGTGGCCTAGCCCATTTGCCATCAGTACGGCGACGCCTTCCGGGGAAAGCAGATGGGAACATTCCATCGCCGCATCGCTCAGATCTTTCGCCTTGATGCAGAAGAACACCCACTGAAAACTCCCCGCCGGCAATGCTGCTGCTGGCGCGGACTCGACGTCCTGATGGAAGACTTGCTCGAGACGATTCACCGCACATGGCAACTGCTGGGCGGCAGATCCTGGCCGGGTCACCAGCGTCACCGCATAGCCACTGGCCTGCACCCTTGCCGCCAACCAGCGCCCAAGGGATCCCGCTCCGACTACCGCCAAGTTCAAGGGCACAATCCCATCGGGGTCTTCAGAGTCTTCGGGGTCTCGATCGTGGGAGAGGGAAGGCTCAACCACTCGTCTGTCTTTCTTGTTCAGGCTGGAGGTCATCCGGGAAATCCTCAGCGGACGTGCTTTCCTGTGAACCTGAAAACGATTCCGATTCACACGGGAAATCGCCCCGTGCCACATCTTGCTGAAAGGATCGAACCGCCTCGATCATCGTTTCCTCGACTCGGGCATAGCGCCGCACAAACCGCGGCTTGAAGTCCCCAGACCATCCCACCAGGTCGTGATACACCAGCACCTGGGCGTCAACATCTGGCCCCGCTCCGATTCCGATGATCGGCACGGTAGCAACACGGGTGATGGTCGCGGCAAGTTCCACGGGAACACACTCGAGTACGATGGCGAAAGCCCCCGCCTGCTCCAGCGCCCGGGCATCCTCCGCGATTCTCAGTGCATCTTGAGGGTCACTGCCTTGCACCCTGTATCCACCCAGTTGTGTAGCATTCTGTGGGGTGAGGCCGAGATGTCCCATCACCGGGATCCCCGCCTCGACGATTCGCTGGACGGTCGAAACCCGCGGGCCACCCCCTTCCAGCTTGACCGCATCGGCCCCGCCTTGCTGGATCAGTCGGCCGGCATTTCGCACCGCTTCTTCATCGCTGATCTGTGCAGCGAGGAATGGCATATCTCCAACCACAAATAGATCCGGTGCGCCGCGACGGACCGCGGCGGTATGCCTCACCATATCGTCCATGGTGACAGGAACGGTACTTCCATGTCCAAGGATGACATTTCCTAGCGAGTCTCCCACCAGCACCACAGGAACTTCCGCTGCCGCTAGAACGCGCGCAGAGGGAGCATCGTAGGAGGTCAGGCAGACCCAACGATGGGACTCCTGCTTCCAGCGCTTTAAATCCTGTATGGCGATTCGACTCATCGTGTTTCTCCGGTTCTGCGCTAGACGTCCAGTTCCCGTGCCTCCAGCGCGTGCTTCTCGATGTACTCACGACGTGGAGCCACCTCGGTACCCATCAGTTTGACGAACAATCCGTCGGTCGCCTGGGCATCATCGATGGTCACCTCGAACAAGGTTCTTTTCGTCGGGTCCATCGTGGTTTCCCACAGCTGGTCCGGATTCATCTCACCGAGACCCTTGAAGCGGGTCAGGGCCACCTTGCTTTTCATCAGAAGCGACATCTTCTCGATCAGTTCTGACAGAGATGGGGCGCCAACCTCCGCGGAGTCCACGCCAAACCGGTAGGGAGACGAGTCCTCAAAGCCCTCTCGAGAGAAATCGAAAGTGGGAACTCCGAAATCATCTAACACTTCATCTTCGGGGAGAATTTCATCGGCTGGAATTCCCAGGCCTTCGATCAGTTTGATCGCATCGATGGCCAGCGGGATCGCTGGCACCTCGATCGCCCTGGCATCATCTCCATGCTCCTTGGCCATCTCCTCGAGAGTGGCTGCGTCCTCAACCACGGTGTCCTCGACCACCTTATCCTCGCCGGTAACTCGCAGGACGTAGGCGGGGATGGTTCCCTCGATTCCCCAGCTGCTTCTGAGCCACTCATCGAGACGGAAGCCCCTCTTACGCATTTTCGCCTGCGCCTGCAGCAGGTTCTTGACTGCCGAAATCAGCGTCCTGAGATCATCGCCGCGAATCTCTCGACTGGCCCCTGGGTCTCCGAGGCGAATCTCACCATGGTCTCCAGTGAGATCGGTCAAGACCTCCTCAAGGCCATCTTCTGTGACTATGTATTCGTCACGGTTCTTCCATTTGACCCTGTAGAGAGGTGGCTGAGCGATGAAGATATTGCCATTGGTCACCACCTCCGTGAGGTGGCGGTAGAAGAAGGTCAGTAGCAAGGTGCGGATGTGAGATCCATCCACATCTGCGTCAGTCATGATGATGATCCGAGCATAGCGCAACTTGGTGATGTCGAACTCGTCACCGATTCCGGCACCCAGTGCAGTGATAATCGCCTGGATTTCCGTGTGCTGGAGCGCCTTGTCGATCCTCGCCTTCTCCACGTTGAGGATCTTTCCCTTGATGGGAAGAATCGCCTGAAGCATCGAATCTCGACCCCCTTTGGCTGACCCGCCCGCGGAATCTCCTTCCACGATGAACAGTTCGGTTTCGTCACGATTTCGGCTTCGACAATCGTGCAACTTCCCCGGCAAGCTTCCGGCGCTGAGGAGGCCTTTTCTTCGAGTCAGATCTCGCGCCTTGCGAGCCGCTTCCCGGGCACGGGCTGCATCGAGAGCCTTGTTGACGATCTTCTTCCCAACAGCCGGGTTGCGATCGATCCACTGCCCCAGGGCGTCGTTGACCAACGACTGAACGATGCCTTCAATTTCAGTATTTCCGAGCTTTTCCTTGGTCTGACCCTCGAACTGGGGATCGGGGAGTTTAACGCTCACCACCGCCGCTAGGCCCTCCTGGTAATCCTTACCGTCAGGATTGGAGTCATTCTTGAGCAGGTTTGTTTCCTTGGCGAATCGATTGAGGGTCCGGGTCAAGGAGGAGCGGAACCCACTCAAGTGAGTTCCCCCGTGGTGGGTGTTGATGTTGTTGGCAAAAGAGAGGATCTGTTCCTGTGAGTACCCATCGTTGTGTTGCATCGCCACCTCGATGACGATGTTGTCGACCTCCTTTTGGAAGTACACCACTTCATCGTAGATGGTCGATCGCTTCTCGTTGATATCCTTGATGAAGGCCACCAGGCCTTCGGGGAAGTGATACATCTCTTCGCGAAGATCGTCTTCTCTTCGCTCGTCGATGAAGTGAATCTTGATCCCCGCGTTGAGGTACGAGAGTTCCTTCAGGCGTTTAGCCAACACCTCTCGCTGGTACTCGACCGACTCGAAGATCTCCGGGTCTGCCTCGAAGGTAACGCGGGTGCCGGTCGTGTCTGCTACTCCGACCTTCTCCAGCTTGCTGGTGGGAACACCCTTGGCGTAGGACTGCCCCCAAAGGATGCCCTCTCGGCGAACCTTGACATCGAGGCGGGCCGACAGCGCGTTGACCACTGAAACGCCGACCCCGTGGAGTCCGCCCGAAACCTTGTAGGTGTCGTTATCAAACTTTCCGCCAGCGTGCAGTTTTGTCATCACAACCTCGACCGCGGACATCTGCTGGTCTTCGTGCCAATCGACGGGAATGCCCCTGCCATCGTCTTCAACACTGAGGGATCCATCTTCATGAACGATCACCGTGATGTTCTTGGCATAACCCGCCATCGCCTCATCGATGCAGTTGTCGACCACCTCGTACACCAGATGGTGAAGACCAGATGGGCCGGTGCTTCCAATGTACATTCCCGGACGTTTGCGAACCGCATCTACGCCCTCGAGTACTTTGATATTTGATCCTGAGTATTGCTCTTGTTGTTCGTCGCTCAACTCTCGTGTCCCTCTCCTGTGGACTGACCCTGGGGCCTGTCGCCAGTCTGGAATCGAATTGTGTGTATGCCCTCGAGCCCGCGTTCGGCGAGCTCACCAACCAGTACTTTCTCGCCAAACGCCTGCAGTTCCGAGGCGAGTGGGGCAGCCGCTACTGTTACGGTTAGCACTCCCTCTCGGTACCGAACAGGTGTCGACAGCCGGGCGATTTCCACACCCACGGCATCTGTCCACACCTCGCGAACTTTTTGAATTCCTGTTTTCGGGTTCCGCCCCCTGGTCGGCGCCAGCTTTTTTATTAACTCTTGAAGGCCCTCTTGAACCGGACGGCAACTCGCCATCGCTCGTTGCTCGCGTTTCTTTTGTCGCTCCAGTTCGAGATAACTGGTCAGGGGTCTTTCCTGTTTTTTCAAGCTTCTTGCATCTCGCTCACCACGAGAGGCATCACGATGTGGCGGTAACTATTTTCACCATCCGGGATACTGAACAGTCCGGCAGTTTTTCCATCCCTGAGCCCGCAACGTATCTGGCTGCTGTCGATCTTGTTGAGCAGTTCAATCAAGTATTCAGGGTTGAAGTGAATTGCAAATCCATCGTCATCCCCTTCGACTCTTGCGACAGAGAACTCTACTTTGGATTCCCCAACATTACTGGCAGAGCTGGAAAGTGTTGCTGAACTCTCGCCAAACTGAAAACGTACCGAGTTGGTCTCCTTGGTGGTCATCAATCGGGTTTGTCGAAGAGCCACCAGTAGTTCTTCTGTGTTGATGTCGTAGACATTTTCAAGTTCTGTAGGAATCGCTCGCTCGTATTCAGGGAACTTTCCTTCGACGAGACGGCAAGTCAGCGAAACCTGATCGGAAACATAAGTCACCTCGTTTTTGTCGAGGTGAACCACCACTTCCTCTTCAGTTTCCGAAGAAAGAATCTTGGCCAGTAGGTCTACTCCTTTAAGCGGAAGAATGTACTGGCCTTCTGGTATTCCATCTTTCCCTCCAGCGCTGATGGAAATCACCCCAACGGCCATCCGTTTCCCATCGGTGCTGACCACTTTCAATTCTTCTCCATGCCCATCAAACAACACGCTGTGCATATTGAATCGCGTGGCATCCTTTGCCGCAGCGACACTGACCCTGCTCAAGGTCTGCAAGAGTTTCACGCGATCCACACGAATCGAAGGACCTGGAGGGTTGAACTCGATACTGGGATACTCTTCCAGGGGGCCGGTAGGAAGTTTGAAGTGAGCTTTGCCACTGTGAATACACGCTTGACCCGCGGCATCGACCTCAAAACTGATTTCAGGGTTATGGGATTCTCGTAACACCTTCAGTAGTCTTGCGCAGGGAATCAAACATGCGCCTTCTTGTTCAACCATCACTTCATCGATCTGAGCTCGAAGGCCCACCTCGAGATCCGTTCCTTCGACTTGAAGACCATCTCGGGTGGCCGAGATCTTTGCCTGTTGAAGTACTGGCCTGGTCGGGTTTCCCGGAACTACGCCCGACACCAAGGAAACCGCTTCGAGTAATTCACGAGCTTGGCACTGGATCTTCATCGTTCCTCCTCTGATATAAATCACACTTCTTCGCGGTCACTACAGAACAGATGTCCAGACCCTCTGGGTCCGCATCGACAGAGCCCCCTCGGTGCGATCCTGAGAGGTCTCGGGGCCTTTCTCGAGACACTCACTGCACCCGCGGAAGGGTTCCCGATGCCCGGAAACCTGGGGTGATTTCAAACTCCAAAGAATTGCTCCTGTGATGGAGCGGTATTCTAGGTTGGAGAGGGGTCTCAGGCAATCTGAAAGAGGTTCAAATTCGTATTCGTAACCAGGATTAGTAAAGGATTTAGGATCGCTCCAGCGGAGCGAGAAGCGGCTTCTCGGAGGGGGGCTTAGAGGTTCTAGATGATGGATGAATTAGATCAATTCGTAGTCTTGCATCATAGGGGTTGGAAGAAGTGTGGAAAACCTCACCCGGGAACTACATAAACCATTGATTTGTAACCACTTATGGAAGACATTTCGGTCGTTCTGGCTGTGGATAAGCTGAAAGTCGATGGAGCACAACCGGAACCCCTTCAGGAGGTTCTCCAGAGGAGTCGGTGGAAGCGCGGCCAATCCCTTCCTCGGGTCCACCGATGGGCAACAGGTTTCCCACGATCTTGGCGGTAACTTGTCCACCACATCCCGCCAGTGCTCGCTGTCGCTGAAGACCCTCTCGGTTGGCTTTCCGACTTCATCGTCTCTGTCATTTGACTTCATCGTCAAGGTTGCGTTGTGACCTACTCACCGATCTAGCCACAGCCCAAAAGGGGGGTGGGGAGAGTGCCCGCTTCTGCGCTGGATCGAGTCGGAAAAAAGTGAGCGGATGGGTCGGGAGAAAATGGCGAGGTTGGAAGGACCGGCGGAATTCAGATGCGGCGCAAACGATCTTCCACCATGTCGACACTTCTTTTCAGATTGGGATCGATCGGCAGAGTTTGGCGGATCTTCTCGATGGAGTGTAGGACTGTCGAGTGATCTCTACCGCCAAAGTACTGACCGATTTCACCGAGGGAGCAGTTGGTATGGCGACGTCCAAGAAACATGCAAACCTGCCGGGGGAGAACGATGGAGCGAGTTCGACGAGGGGAGTGGAGATCCAGGGAGGAGACCATGAACTCCTCACAGATCAAACCTTCTATCTTTCTCAGGTCGATTCGAGAACTGATTTCCCCCATCAACTCATCGAGGGTGTGTGACACGTTCTCTGTATTGATCTCCAGATTTTCGTGTCTCGACATGCTTTCAATTCTCAACACAGCACCTTCGAGCTCACGGATGTTGTCGCGAATCCTCTGGGCCATCACCTCGACCACTTCAAGGGGAAGTTCGACTCCTCTTTGACTCGCCTTGCGGCGAATGATGGCCATTCTGGTTTCTAGATCTGGGGGGTCCAATTGGACCACAAGGCCCAGCCTGAAGCGGGAAACCAGCCGTTCCGAAAGACCAGAGATCTCCGATGGTGGCGCGTCTGATGTGAGGAAGATCTGTCTTTCCTGGTTGTAGATCTCATTGAAGGTGTTGAAGAATTCTTCCTGAGTTCGCTCCTTGTCACAGAGGAACTGGATGTCATCGATCAGTAGCGCCCCAGCTTTTCGGTAACGAGATCTGAACTGATCTATTTTTCCGGAGGAGAGGTCAGAGATGAACTCGTTGGTGAAAGAAGCACAGGAAATTGTGGTGACATCGGAGACGCCGTTGTTGCGAAGATGATGAGCGACCGCCTGCAGCAGGTGAGTCTTCCCCAGGCCGACTGACCCATGGAGAAAGAACGGGTTGTAGGAGCCACCAGGGTTGTCCGCGACCGCCTGGGCCGCCGCGTGGGCGAGTTGATTGGATGGGCCAGTGATGAAGGTATCGAAGGTGAGATTCTGATGGAGAGATAACTGCTCACCGCTGGGTGAGGTGGTCGTGGTTTCAGCGTGGTCTGGCGTGGCGACCTGGAAGGAGATCTCTCGGTCAGTGTCGTCGTCGAATACAATGGAGACCACATCCCTGAAGAGGGACATGTAGCGCTGCTGGAGAAAGGATGAATGCAGGGTGCTGGGAACCTCCACCAGGATGCCTGTGGAGCTCTCCATGAACTCGAGGCTCTCAAACCACGGCGACCAATGGGCGCTGTCGACCCGATCCTTCAGTGCGACCAAAATTTTGGCACCGATGGGTTCATTGGCGGTGGAGGAGGACATGGAGCCTTTCAGGACGTCGCATTCGCATCGATTGCGGGCGACCGTTGAACTTAACAAGGCAGAGAAGGGTAACGCAAGCCCCTCGGTGAAGACCGGGTTGGCTTGCCGAAACAGGCTGGCCGGGATAGAATTGTCGGACACCCGATGGGTGTGGCCATGACAAAAGTGTGTCACTGACATGACAAGATCGTGTCGCGGAGAGGTGGCAGAGTGGTCGATTGCACCGGCTTGCTAAGCCGGCGTGCCTTCACAGGTACCGAGGGTTCGAATCCCTCCCTCTCCGCCATTCCATTGCCCGGCAAATTGCGGGTTCCTGGTGTTTCTATTTGTTAGGTAATGTTTTTCGGTGGGGTATTCATGGATTCTCATCATCCTATCGATGACATATCAGAAATCGGACTGGACAGCGATTGGGGCCCCGATATGGCGGGTGTCAATGTTGGATCGAGTTGTATACGGCGAATGTGGCCCTGCCTGGATTGAATTGAGCGGCGAGGTCGATCTGAACCATCGATCTGAACCATCGATCTGAACCATCGATCTGAACCATCGCTCTGAACCATCGATCTGAACCATTGATCTGAACCATTGATCTGAACCATCGATCTGAACCATCGATCTGAACCATCGATCTGAACCATCGATCTGAACCATCGCTCTGAACCATCGATCTGAACCATTGATCTGAACCATTGATCTGAACCATCGATCTGAACCATCGATCTGAACCATCGATCTGAACCATCGATTTACGGGATCAGGGTTCCATTTTGCCAGGGCAGAGCAAGGGGTGCAGGGTGTGTGGCTCTTGTGAGCTCCCCTCCTGGTCGAATTGTCCACTCCAGACATGTTGGTGAGAGCATATTTTGGTGCTGCTGTGGAGTCACGGCAGCGGATCCGGACGAGACTCCCACACCCTTGGGATGGTCAGGTTTCCCGGGGTCTGGAACGGATCTCTTTGGTATTTGATCCGGCTGTCGTTGTTCATCGCGGTGAGATATCCGCTGTATATAGCAGCGCACCACTCGTTGTGACCCGCCAAAGGGGTTCCCATGAGAATCAAAGAAGTGGTTTATTAACTTCGCATCCGAGTTTTTGCGAGGATGGGAGAACCTGACCGCGACATCTTTTCGGCCTATCCCTCGGCTTTGCTGGGGTCAGATCTTCATTCCGACGACGGTACCTTCGAAGACGCGTTCTCCTTCGACATATCCCTGTGCGGAGAATTTCGCCAGTTTGGACCGCAGGGCGGTCACCTCGCCGACCATCAAGAGTTCAGATCCCGGCATCACGACCCCTCGGAATCGAACATCTTCACAAGCAGCAAATCCGAGGATCCCCTCGGAGTCGAGGTCCTCTCCGAAGTAGAAGGAGCACAATTGACCGGCGGTTTCGATCATCAACACGCCGGGCAGGATGGGTCGGTCGGGGAAGTGGCCTCGCACCCAGAACGCATCCTCCCGAACCACATGAACCCCGGCAATGGTGCGGGTTTCAGGGTCAAAGTGAACGATCCTGTCGAGCATCTCCATCTCGTGGCGCTGTGAATTGCGCCGTCGAATCTCATCCGGGCCAAAAATAGTGGCCTGGAGGTCAATCGACCCCGGATCGATGATGGATTTTGCTGGCATCCCGGCTCCTTACTCTCTCGAAGCAGGGTACACGACAGTATGAGCCGCTGCGACATCTGGGCCTGAGCCAAATCGGCAGGTAGAATGTGGATCCCAAGGAAGGAAACTACCACTTGTCTGATCTCAACATTTCGATGGAGCAACGGGTCGCAACCGCTGACCAAGGTTGTTCCTACACCCTCGTTCAGCTCGAGGGATTTATCGATGCTGCCAATTACCCGAGATTCGAGAAAGCGCTGGAGCGATTGGTCGAAAGCGGCAGGCACCAGCTGGTGCTCGATTTCCGTGGAGTCCAGTACATCAATTCTACCGGGATTAGCGGAATCATCCGGTTTCACAACCTCTGCAAGGAAGCAGGGGGGACTTTCCTGCTCGCCAGGGTGGCGAGAAATGTCGGGATCACCATGCACTTGCTGGGAGTGACCTCGGTGGTTCAGGTTGCCAGAGATCTTGAGGAAGCGGAGCAATTGCTCGAGGGAGGGTCGCCCGCCGTAGAGGTGGAAGCTCTGAAATCTGATTCCGGTGCACCTCGCAATGTGCCGGTACTCTCCGATCCATCCGGGCCCGCCGGGGCGGTGGTGATGTTGCTTCCATCGACTGGACACTTCGCAAAAATTTGCAAGAAGCGGGTCGAGCAGCGTGGCGGCAAGGCATTTCTGTTTCATGAAGTGGACCAGCTGATGGGGAGTATAGATGCGATCGCTCCCGACTTGATCGTGGTCGACAAGCGCGTCCACAACAGCAATAAGGTGGTCGAAAGCATCAAGCTCGCCCCGCGACACGCCCTCGCCTCGGTGATCTTGATCCACCCCAAGGGTGCTGACCTGCAAGATGTTCGCGGCTTTCGCGTGTGGGAAAACGATTCACTGGTGGACCCATTCGATCTGGCAAATTTGTTCGTGCTGACAGAGTCCGAGGTGCGTCGGGTGACCCGTGACCGCAAGTTGTTCACGCAACAGGTTCGCTTCCAGTTCGAGGGTCATCAGGATTCCATCGACCAGGGGTTGAGTCTCGGTGGGGCGCTCATCGCAAAGCTGCCGCTCACAGAACAGGAGCGAAACGCCCTCCACTCCGCGCTGAAGGAGGGGGTCGATAATGCCGTTCGTCACGGCAACTCGGCTCGTCCCGATCGCCGGGTTACCGTCAATTACGTGGTGGAACCCCGGCGGGTCACGATGCTGGTCGAAGATGAAGGGGAAGGATTTGACCACGAATTCTTCCTTGGCCAGATCGAAGAGAAGGATGCTTTCGACCGAGCCAAGGAGCGGATGAGAGAGGGGGGGCGTGGAGGACTCGGCATCCTGCTGATGCACCGCTGTTCCGACCGTCTCGAATACCTGGGTAAGGGCAACGTGGTCAGGATCGAGAAGCGTCTACACGCCTGAAACCGCCTTCAGGGGCCCGTGGCGAAGCGACGAGGATGGGCGGAGGTGTTGACAGGGACGAGGCCGATGCCCACAATCGGCCCATAGACCGCCGGTTTGAGATCGACTCTCTTACCGGTTCCGAGCGGGTGTAGCTCAGGGGTAGAGCATCACGTTGCCAACGTGAATGTCGTGGGTTCGAATCCCATCACCCGCTCCATTTTTTCTTCTGCAATACGGTCGATATCACTTTTGTCCACTTTGCTGAATCTGTCCTCGATCATCGTTCTTCATCCATCTTTTTCCAGCCAACTCTCTTCCAACTCACGTGGTTTGGAACGATTTCAGGGGTGTCGATCTCGCCACACCGAGGAGCAGGAGGCCCCGTCGGCGGCACTCAATTGGAGCGAAAAATCGACACGGATGTTCCCAGGAAGCGGGATCTGGCGAAGAAATGTCGAATATCTGGGCCAAATTGTGCGAATCCGGAGCATCCAGACCCCCGCAAGCGTTGACACAATTGCAGGCGGCGACCATGATTTCCCATCCAGCCATCGTGCCGGGCCCGACCAAGGGCAGAGAGGACCCCATGAACGACACTGATTCCGCCGATGTAAACACCGCCGATCCCGACCAGGAAACTCCATCCGCAACCGCCGATGCGACTGCCGCCGATTCCGTGGCGAGCCAGGTGGACTGCTCCGAGGAGGGTCCGTGCCGCAAGCGCCTCCATATCGAAGTCTCGCTGGAAACGGTCGCCAAGGAGCTGGAGAAGAACTTCCGCCAGTTGCGAGAAACGGTCCAGATGCCCGGTTTCCGCAAGGGCAAGGCGCCCTTACCACTGCTCAAGAAACGCTTCGGAGAGCAAGTGCAAGATGATGTACGTGAGGATTTGATCGGCCGCGCCGTGGAGGAGCAATTCGAATCCGCAGAGTGGAAACCGCTCGGTGCTCCAGAATTTGAGAAGGTCGAGTTTTCCACGGATGACAAGTTCACCTTCGAGGCGGTCTTCGATATCCAGCCGACCTTCGAATTGCCCGACTACAAAGGGATCGAGATCACTGACGAATCGGTGGCTGTCGAGGAATCCGAGGTCGAGCGAGAGGTTGAAATGATCTGCGAGCAGTCCTCTTCTCTCGAGCCTCTCGCCCTGGGTGAGCATGGCGAGGGAGATTTCGCCGTCGTGGATCTTGCTCTGTTCATCGAGGGGGAGTCCATCTTTGAGCGCGAGGAAGTCCTGGTCAAGATTGGCGAGGACAAGATCGATTCGATGGAGGTTCCCGAACTGGGCCAAGCGCTGATCAAAGCGGGCCAGGATGAACTCATCGAAAAAACGGTCCAGGTCCCGGAAGACTTCCCGGCAGCAGACCATCGAGAAAAAGATGCGACCCTTCGATTGGTTCTCAAGGACGCCAAGAAAAAGATCACTCCGGAACTCGATGCCGCTTTCCTGGAAAAACTGGGAGTGGAATCGGCGGATGATCTTCGAGGAAAAGTGCGTGAAAACCTCGAGAATCGTCGCAAGGCACAGGAAGAGGCGCGCCAGGAAGATTTGATCGCCGAGCAGGTCGGGAACTCCGTTGAGATGGAACTTCCCGAGTCGATGGTTTCCCAGCGGATGGAATCCAAGGTGCAACGCCGCGCGATGGAACTGGCCCAGGACGGGAAATCAGAAGAGGACGCCCGCAGTGAGGCGGAGAAAGACGAAGGAATCGCGAATGAAGTTCGACAAGAGCTGACGCGTATCTTTGTACTGGATCGCCTGGCGGACGAAGAAAAAGTGTTTGTGACCGAAGACGAGGTGGTTCATCGCCTACAGGCGATCGCAACCACCTATCAACAACCACTCGAACAGGTGGTCGAACAGTATCGCCAGGGCGGTATGTTGCCAGAACTTCGAAATGGTATGAGACGTGAAAAGGTCAAACAGGTGTTGCGCAAGAAGGCGAAGATTTCCGGCTCCTGAAAATGCCGGCCCTTCGATGAAAATAGATTACAGAACTCAGAAAGAAGAAATTCAGGGGGAAACCGATGAATGACGAGCTCATGCGAAAGATCGACGATATCCAGAATAACCTCGTGCCTTTCGTCATCGAGAGGACCGGGCGAGGCGAGCGTTCGTACGATATCTTCTCGCGATTGCTGAAGGATCGGATCGTGTTCATCGGTGATGGGATTCACGATCACACGGCGAACCTGGTGATCGCCCAGATCTTGTTCCTGGTTTCCGACAATCGTAATCAGGATATCAACATCTATATCAACAGCCCTGGTGGATCGGTCACGGCAGGCCTGGCGATTTACGACACCATGCAGTTTGTTCAGTGCGATATCGCCACCTTCTGCATCGGACAGGCATCTTCGATGGGCGCAGTGTTGTTGGCAGCGGGAACTCATGGCAAGCGTCACGCTCTGCCACATTCGCGCATCATGATCCACCAGCCCTGGGGTGGCGCTCAGGGAACTGCCATGGACATCGAGATCCAGGCCAAGGAGATCAAGCGCAACAAGGAGGTTCTCTGCGAGATCCTCGGACACCACGCCAGTAAAGGCCCGGGTCAAATCGAAGACGATTCTCACTGGGACTTTTTCATGTCGGCCCAGGAGGCCAAGGATTACGGCCTGGTGGATCAAGTCATCGAGACCTTGAAGCCGGTCGGCGAGAGTTCCTGAAGCGGGTTATCAGAGATGTCAGATTCAAATCAGAGTTCAGGGTCCAATAGCGGCCCTCCGGCAGGCTCCGACCGCTGCAGTTTCTGCGGCAAGGTGTCGAATGAGGTGGCACGGCTGATCGCCGGGCCTCCCGGGGTTTGCATCTGTAACGAGTGTGTGGATCTTTGCTACACCATCATCTCTGAGAGTTCATCGACGCCCGGTTCAGGGGAAGAGCCGCGTACTCTTGCCGATGTCCCGAGCCCCAGGGAACTCTACCAAGAGTTGCAGGACTGGGTGATCGGGCAAGAAGACGCCAAGCGCACACTGGCGGTGGCGGTCCATCTTCATTTCAGAAGACTGGTTCATCTCGATTCAAAAATTGAGGCCAAGCGCAATGGTGGCAAAGATGTCAGCAGTGATGGATCCAAATCGGATGATGATGTGCAGATCGAGAAGTCGAACATCCTGCTGCTTGGCCCGACCGGAAGCGGTAAGACCTTGATGGCCCGGACCCTCGCCCGCGTGCTCGATGTGCCCTTCGCCATCGGCGATGCGACCACTTTGACCGAGGCGGGATATGTCGGGGAGGATGTCGAAAACCTTCTTCTCAAGCTGGTGATGGCTGCCGATTACGACATCGAGAAGGCCCAGCGCGGAATCATCTTCGTCGATGAAGTCGACAAGATTGGTAAGGCGACCCAGAACGTCTCGATCACCCGCGATGTGTCGGGTGAGGGTGTTCAACAAGCACTGCTCAAGATCCTCGAGGGAACGGTAGCCAATATTCCGCCGCAGGGTGGCCGGAAGCACCCGGAGCAGCAGTACATTCAACTCGATACCACGAACATCTTGTTCATCTGTGGCGGCGCTTTTGATGGCATGCCAGAGATCATCGCCGAACGTCTCAACGCCAAGAAGGTTGGGTTCCGTAGTGAAGAGGGAGCCAAGACGAGTGATCCCGACGCTATCGATCTTGAGGATCTACACGAGCGGGCTCGATTATTTCAGCATGTCGAGGTGCAAGACCTGCTTCGTTTCGGAATGATTCCTGAGTTTGTTGGTCGGTTGCCGGTGGTGACCGCCCTTCAGCCGCTCGATGACGACGATCTGGTGCGGGTGCTGACCGAACCTCGCAACTCTCTGGTGCGGCAGTACCAGGAGTTCTTCCGGATGGAACAAGGCGATCTGGAATTCACCCCGGATGCACTTCGAGCAGTGGCTTCATTGGCGCGCAAGCGCGGTACCGGCGCACGTGGTTTGCGCTCGGTGATCGAGGACCTGATGCGAGATATCATCTTCGAGGCGGGTGGGACCCTTCTCAAGGACCTGAAGGTGGTGGTGGAGGAGGAGCGGGTGCTGGGGTTAACCAACGACCTGCTGCCAACCACGGTCAAAAAGGCTTCAGATCAGGAAGATGCGGAATGCACTTCCGAATTGCTGCCACAGGTCGACTCCGATGACGAGGCTCCCGACGATTCAGGCGAGACCGCAGCCCATCGGGTTGCTGGCCACTGATCGTTGACATCTGGAGCGTTGATTTCCGCTCATCGGCCGCCAGCCATTCAGGATGAGTCTTGATTCTTGTGGCTGAGGATTCGCCACGGCTGCACCTTCCACTTCTTGCCCTTCAATGGCGTGATGGGCAATTGCTCCATCTCGAAGAGGTGGGTGCACTCGCGAGCCGTATCGGGACCGACCACCACTTCTCCCGGGGCGGCCACCTGGGATTCAAGTCGACTGGCGATGTTGACGGTGTCTCCGATGACGGTGTAGTCGCTGCGCTGGATCGAGCCGATATCTCCAACCACTGCGGGTCCTGAGTTGATCCCGATTCTCATGTTCAGCGGCGGCCATTCCGGATGCATGGCTGCGACCTGTGCGATTCTGGATTGCATCGCAAGTCCGGCACGGACCGCGCGGACGGCATGATCGGGTTGTTTCTCGGGGGCCCCAAAGAATGCGATGAGTGCATCCCCGACGTACTTATCAAGGGTTCCGTCCTCCTTGAAGATTTCAACAGTGAGTTCTTCAAAGAGGGTGTTGAGAAGGTCCACGACCTCTCTCGGCGACAGGTTTTCTGAGATGGTGGTGAATCCGACCAGGTCCGCAAACAGAACCGAGATCTCCGCTTCCTTCGAACCCAGTTCCGCTTTTCCGGCGAGAACCCGCTCGACCACATTGGGCGACAAGCGGCAGGAAAGGTCCTTGCGACGTCGTTTCTCTTCTTCCACCGCGTGTCGCAGGCGGAATTGCTCGAGGGCACTGGAGGCCATCAAGGCCAGAGCGCAGATGACATCGAGGTGATCTTTGCCGAGGGGCTTCTTGGACTGGACGCAGTCGACATAGAGGATTCCCACCACCTCACCTTCGTGCAATAGCGGCGCACACATGGCGGATTGAATCTGCATCTGGATGATGCTATGGGCCGCGGCGAGATCGGTCAGGCTACCAGTATCTCGGATCAGAACCGCGCGGCGTTCATTCAGCACTTGCTTGGCGATGGTGCTGGACAATTGCATCGGACCCTCGGAGCTGCAGCCTTCCCTCGACGAGGAAGCACAGGGAATTAGAGAATCCCCCTCGACCAGGCTGAGAAAACCACGATCTACCGGCAGTGATCGAAGAGCCAGATCGATCGCTCCCTGGGCGACCTCCATCAGATTCGATCGGGTCAGAAGCGTCTCGGCAGCATTCTTGAACAGGTCGAGAGCGACTCCAAGACCGAGGCTCGTTGAGCCACTGGCATCGGTTGGCGGATGGGATTCCAGCTGCTTCTCGAACTCATCGATGATCTGTGAATCGAGTACCCCCTGGCCGGGAAGATCGTGATCGACCTGGATGTTGAACACCGATCCGGTGGTGCCCTCGACCAGCACCGAGATGCTTCCCATCTGCAGGACCATCCCCTCACGTAGGGGCATGGCGCTGATTCCTATGTTGCCCACCTGGACGCCATTGCGGCTGTCGAGGTCCTCGATCAGCAGGACCCCATCCTTTTGATAGATGCGGGCATGGTTCCTCGAGATGGTGTCATCCTGGATGTAAACCTCGCAACTGGAGGATCTGCCGATGAGCATCGGAAACGATGTGAGGGAGACGGCTTGGTCGCCCCCGAGGTCACGAAAGCGCAGAATCAGGGAGGTTGGAGTTGTCAGGGTCATGGATGGGGGACCTTTCCTGGCCGATGATAGGGGTTCAGGGCGATTCAGGCCACCCAGCCCCACTCGTTCAAGGCCCTCAGGATCAGACAGATTTTCGGCTTCCCTTGCAGCCAGGCCCGCCGATTCGTACGATTTCAGGTCACAGCCGACATGGATCTGCCCGACGGGCCGATTCGGCGGCGGCGAGATCTGACCTGTGGGACCCCGGGCCCTGAGGCTGCATGCGCAGCCGGCTTCGGGATATCCAGGCGGGCGGACTGTTGAAGACCGGAGAAGATACGATGAAAAAGAAGATTCACCCCGACAACTATCGCGAAGTGGTCTTTCAGGACTTCAACGCAGACTTTTCCTTCCTCACCCGTTCGGCGGTAAAAACCACCGAAACGATTCAGTGGGAAGACGGCAAGGAATACCCGCTTTTCAAGCTCGACATCTCGAGCGCTTCGCACCCCTTCTACACCGGCAAGCAGACCTTCGTCGATACCGCTGGACGCGTCGAGAAGTTCAAGCAGCGCTTTGCCTGGGAAAAGGGTAAGGCTGCCGAGGTGATCGACCAGGCGGAGGAACAGCGTACCGAGAAGCATCGTAAACAACTCGAGCAAGAAGAGGCGACTCGCAAGGAAGCGGCGGAACGCAAGTCCGCTCGTGAGGACCGTCGTCGCAAGATCCTCGTTGGCAAGAAGAAGAAGGCAGAGGAGCAAGCCGAGGCCAAGGCCGCGGAAGAAGCGGCCGCCGCTGCTGCCGCTGCTGCCGCAGCACCTGCTGCTGAGGCGCCTGCTGCTGAGGCGCCTGCTGCTGAGGCGCCGGCTGCTGAGGCGCCGGCCGCCAAGACACCTGCTACTGAGGCGCCTGCCGCCGCTGATGCCGCAGCAGAGAAACCAGCGGATACAGATTCCTAGAGCGTCGATGTTGGAGGGCCGGTGAGGGCAAGATCGCCCTCTCCGGCCCTCCTTTTCATCGTAAAGGCCAGCACTTTGGGCCGATTCGGCCCGCCAGGGGTAACTACCATGTGTGCAGTTGAAAAAGACACCGCCGAGTTTCTCGAAAAGCCAATCGAGGGTCGTCTTTTCGATCGGTTATCTGCGATGGATCTACGCTTTCAGGAACTCGAGCAACTGATCGGCGATCCTGATCAGCAGGCGAACGGCTTGAAGTTTCAGGAGATCTTACGAGAGCACGGAAGCCTGTCTCCGCTGATCCAGCTCCATCGGAAATACCTCGCCTGCCTCGGTGACCTGGAAGAGGCCAATGAAATCATCGCCAGCGGCTCCGATCTGGAGCTGAAAGAACTGGCCGAGATGGAGCTCGACGAGTTGCAACAAGCGACCAAGGCGAGCGCCCGGGCGATCCGTATGGCCATCCTCGATCAACAGGTCGAGGGAGGAGATGATTGCGTCCTCGAGATTCGAGCCGGTGCTGGCGGCGATGAGGCGGCGCTCTTTGCCACGGATGTCTTCAAGATGTACACACTCTATGCCGAGAAGAAGCGCTGGAAGATCGAGATCCTCAGTGAGAGTGAAACGGCTCTCGGGGGATACAAGGACATCACCTTTGCCGTCCGAGGAAAGGGTGCTTTCGAGCGACTCTGCTTCGAGTCGGGCGGGCATCGAGTGCAACGAGTTCCATCCACCGAAGCCCAGGGCCGGATTCACACCTCGGCGATCACGGTGGCGGTGATGCAAGAGGCGCAGGAGGAGGAGATTATCGTCGAGGAGAGTGATCTTCGCATCGATACCTTCTGCGCGTCGGGCCCCGGCGGGCAATCGGTCAACAAGACCTCCAGTGCGGTCAGGATCACCCACATCCCGACTGGAGTTGTGGTTTCGATGCAGGATGAGAAGTCGCAGCACCGCAATCGTGACAAGGCGATGCGTTTGCTCAAGACTCGGCTGAAGGAGGCGCAGGATCGCCAGAAGCAGCAGGAAGAGGACGCCCTGCGTCGTTCCTTGATCGGCAGTGGGGATCGTAGTGATCGAATCCGGACCTATAACTTCCCGCAGAACCGCATCAGCGACCATCGCATCAACTGCACCCTTTATAATCTCGATCGGTTTCTCACTGGAGAGATCGATGAGCTGCTCGACCAGCTGGAAGCCCATGATCGCGAAGAGCGGGTTCAGGGGCTCTGAGATGGGGGGCACCGTCTCTTCCCTCGATCTGTTGCGACAGGCCAGACTCCGCTTACCCCACTCCGACGCGCCGCATCTCGACGCACGTTGGATTCTCGCTCATGTGCTGAATCTCGACCATCGAGACTCGAAGTTGCGTGATGATTGCTCGTTGACGGCGGATCAGGCGCAGCAGTTCATGGATCTGACCGATCGACGAGCCAGCGGCGAGCCGCTCGCCTACATTCTCGGAGAGTGGGAGTTTTTCGGCTACACGCTGGAGGTCAATTCGGCGGTACTGGTACCACGCCCCGAGACGGAATTGCTGGTGGAGTGGGCGTTGGAGTTGCTGAAGGGGAGGCGCGATCCTCGCATCGTCGAGGTGGGTGTCGGTTCTGCCGCGCTGATGATTGCGCTGGCGCATCAACGTCCCGATCTGACCGCCATCGCTGTCGATCTGTCGGTTCCGGCGCTCGAGGTCGCCCAGCGTAACCTGCAGCGTCATCAGCTGCTTGACCGGATTGAACTGGTGCAGGGGCACCTGTTGGAGCCGATTGTTGGCCGCCACGACCTGATCATCTCGAATCCGCCATACATCGTCGAGGGGGATCCACTACTGAGCGCCGATGTGGCCAAGTATCAACCCAAAGCGGCCCTCATCGACAATCTTGATGGGGATGGAATCGGATTTCATCGTGCCCTGATCGACCATTTTCCTCACTACTCCACTGCGACCGGAGCGCTCCTGATGGAGTGTGGTGAGGGACAGGTGCCCGCCATCCAGCGTTATGCCCGCGAGTGTAGAAGGCGGTCGTCTTCCCGGAAGGACATGGCCGGGATCCCGCGAGCGGTTCATGTCGAGATGGACCCGGCAGGATGATCGGGAACCACTCTTGTTCGCTGCGGCGTTGACACCCTGATCCCATGTAGCACAATCGGGATCATGCCGTCGCTGCCGGAAAGGCACCATCTTGGACAAATTCGTCATTCACGGAGGGCGCAAGCTCAACGGTTCCGTCAAAATCTCTGGTTCGAAAAATGGCTCCCTTCCGGTGCTCTTCTCGACCCTGCTCTCGGATGGACCGGTGCACCTGAGCAATATTCCGACGGAACTGCGCGATATCCGCCTCTCACTGGAGATCCTCCAATCGCTGGGCGCCGAGTACCAGATACATCCGGACGGCTCGGTAATGCTCGAGGTGACCGACTCTGCCTCGACCACCGCCGATTACGAGCAGGTCAGCAAGATGCGAGCTTCCATCTGCTGTCTTGGACCGCTTCTGGCTCGTCGTGGGGAGGCGAGAGTTTCGCTACCTGGCGGCTGTAGTATCGGCGACCGACCGGTCGAGTTGCATACCCGAGGGATGGAAGCACTCGGAGCAGAAGTGAGGATCGAGAGTGGCTACGTGGTGGCCAAGGCGCCACGTCTCCGGGGCAATACGGTGTACCTGTCGGGACCGATGGGGCCGACGGTACTGGGGACCCAGAATGTCATGATGGCTGCCGCGGGGGCCGAAGGCGTGACCGTCATCGAAGGCGCTGCTTGCGAACCGGAGGTCCAGGCGACCGCTGGTTTCCTGCGAGCCATCGGCATTGTTGTCGAGGGTGATGGTACCCCGGTGATACGTATCGAGGGTCACGGCCGTCTCGGAGGAGATTCCTGTCTCGCTGGATGTGATTACGAGATTCCACCCGATCGCATCGAGACCGGCACCTACTTGCTGGCCGGAGCCATCGCTGGCGGCGAAGTTGTGGTGGAAGGTTGTCGACCATCGGAGAACAGTGCGCTACTCGACTTGCTCGAGCGCATCGGAGTCCCGGTGGAAGTGGGAGAGTCGACTTTGACGGTTCGTGGAGTGGAATCGGTGACTCCAGTCGACATTGCGATGCTACCCTATCCGGCGTTTCCCACCGATCTTCAGGGGCCGTTGATGGCACTGATGTGCCTGGGTCGAGGTGTTAGTTTGATCACCGACAAGGTGTTCCCCGATCGATTCAACCACCTGTCGGAGTTGAGGCGTTTTGGCGCCAGAATCCGCAAGGAAGGCCCATCTGCCATCATCGAAGGAGGGGCTCCCTTGTCGGGAGCGACGGTGATGGCCAGCGACCTGCGCGCGAGTGCCTGCTTGGTTCTTGCGGGACTGGTCGCCGAGGGGCGTACCGAGGTGACCCGCATCTATCATCTGGAACGGGGCTACGAGCGGATGGAGCAGAAGCTGGGTCAACTCGGCGCCGACGTGGAAAAGATGGATGAAAAAATAGACGAACGAGAAATGGCCTAGGACTAAACGATGCTTGAAGGACTCACTCGAAGATTTACCGATATCGTTGCCGGCCTACGCGGTAGCAAGATCACCGAAGCCACCATGAAGGAGACGGGTCGAGAGATTCGTCGAGCCTTGCTCGAGGCGGATGCCGCTCTGTCCGTGGTGAAGGACTTCGAGAAGCGGGTCCGAGAAAAGGCGCTCGGTGCGGTGGTGATCGAGGGTGTCGATGCGGGTCAGATGCTGACCAAGATCGTCCAGGATGAATTGACCGACCTGATGGGGCCGGTCGATCACGAGTTTTCCTGGCGTTCTGGTGGACCGACCGTGGTGCTGTTGTCGGGTCTTCAGGGTAGCGGAAAAACCACCACCTGCGCGAAGCTCGCCATGTATCTTCGCGACCGCAAGAAACGAAAGCCGATGATGGTGGCGGCAGACCTGCAGAGGCCCGCAGCGATCGAACAGTTGAAGATTCTGGGTCAGCAAGTGGGAGTGCCGGTGTTTCACCAGCCGGGCCTGACCCCTCCAGAGGTGTGCAAGGCAGCGCTTGAGGAGGCCAAGAAGCTCAAATGCGATGTGGTGCTGCTCGACACCGCTGGTCGCCTCCATGTCGATGACCACCTGATGGGGGAGCTGAAGCAGATCGCCAGCAAGACCTCTCCCGATGAGGTGTTCTTCGTTTGCGATGCGATGACGGGCCAGGATGCGGTGAAGTCTGCCGAGGCCTTCTCTCAATCGATTTCTCTGACCGGAGTGATTCTCACCAAGCTTGACGGAGATGCCCGCGGTGGTGCGGCGCTTTCGGTCAAGGCGATCACCGGAAAACCGATCAAGTTCATCGGAGTGGGCGAAAAGCTCGACCGACTCGAAGAATTCCATCCCGATCGGATGGCCTCCAGAATTCTCGGCATGGGAGACGTGGTCGGCCTGGTCGATCGCGCCCAGCAGGTGATCGATGAGGATGAACAAGTTGCGATGCAGGAAAAGATGCTCGCGGCCAAGTTTGATCTCGAGGACTTTCTCTCACAACTGCGCCAGATCAAGAAGATGGGCAGCCTGAAGGACCTGTTGAGTCATCTTCCAGGACTGGGAGGCCGTGTCGACGAACTGGATGTCAAGGGCGATGAAATCCAGGTGGTCGAGAGTGTCATCCAGTCGATGACCAAGAAGGAGCGGCAGCGACCAGAAATCATCAACACCAGTCGCCGCCGCAGGATCGCTGCTGGCGCCGGTCGGACCCTGGAGGATGTCACTGGACTGCTGCGTCAGTTCAAGCAGATGCAGGGGATGATGGAGCAGATGAAAAAGCACCAGGGCCTGTTCGGCAAGATGAAGGGAATGCGGGAGATGAAGGATGCGATCGCCGGGGGCGAAGGGGATCCCGCCGCGATGGCTCCAGGGGTGTTGCCTCCTGGCATGATGCCTCCGGGACTGGCTCCCCCCTCGGGTCCAGGAGGGCCGGGGCAGAAGAGAATCGGCCCATCCCTCGACGAAAGACGCAAGAAACGCAAGCAGGAGCGCCAGCGGCGCAAGAACTCGCGTCGCAAATAGCCCCTTTGGCCGCAAAATTGGCCGAATCTGACCGATAAATCCCCGGGCAGTGTTGATGGATCGTGGCCTCCCCTGTAATTTCAGCGTTCCCCTCTGATGGAGGGATTGTGGATCTGGGGCAATCGGTCGGCAGATCTCGTTCTAGAACTTTGATTTCTCATTCGGGTCAACCCCGGAGTGTACGGCTGGAGAAGATAGGTATGGCGGTAGCAATCCGTCTCAAGCGCTGTGGAAGACGCCATCGGCCCTTCTATCGCATCGAGGCCATCGAGAAGAGAAACGCCCGAGGCGGAAGATCTCTTGAAACGGTGGGCTGGTACGACCCGATGGTCGATGACGCCCAGAAACGCGTGAAGTTGCACGAGGATCGGATCCAGTACTGGATCGACAAGGGAGCCCGACCGAGCGACACGGTCACTTCTTTCCTGCGCAAGTCGAACGTGAAGTGGGGAACGCCGGGGCAGAAGAAGAGCCGCAGGGCGCAGCAGCGCGCAAAGAAGAAGAATTCTGGTGGTAGTGCCGCCTGAAGGATCTCGTTCGGAGTTGCCGGTGCAGATCGACATCCTGACGATCTTTCCGCACTTCTTCGATCAGTTCCTGCGTCACGGCATGGTGCGAGTGGCCCGTCAGACAGGCCGTTTGGATGTCCGGATCACGGACCTTCGCGCATACGCCGAGGATCGACACCGAACCGTCGACGATCGTCCCTACGGGGGTGGACCCGGGATGCTCCTGAAGCCGGAGCCAGTGTTTCGAGCGCTCGACGCGCTGGGACTCGCTGCGGGCGCCACTGCTCCGGAGGGAACGTTACCACTGTTGATGTGCCCGCGGGGGCAGCAACTGGGGCAACAAGATCTGGAGCAATTTTCCGGCGCTCGCCGCTGGATCATCCTGTGCGGTCGGTATGAAGGATATGACGAACGAATCGTCGAGGCCTACCCGTGGAGACGGGTGTCATTGGGAGACTACGTTCTCTCCGGTGGCGAGGTTCCGGCGATGGCGATCATCGAGGGCGCCATCCGGCTATTGCCAGGAGTCCTCGGGGATGGGGAATCGGCACTGCGCGATTCCTTCAATGAGTGGACCGGGCCGGAGGGTCTGGACCACGCACACTGGACTCGCCCTCCCCAGTACCGGGGGCGAGGGGTTCCGGAGGTGTTGCTCAGTGGCGACCACGGAGCGATCGAGAAGTGGCGACGCGAAAATTCGAAGCAGCAGCGCTCGAATCGGTTACAAGCCACGAGGGGTACGAATCATGAATCGGTGAACTCGGGTGAACCCGGGGAATCACCAGCGAGAATTACAGATGGCGCAGCCTTCAAAGAGGTCCCGGGAGAAAACGATGTCGAACAAGATCAGTGAATTCGAGAAGGACAAGGTCAGGGAAGAAGCTCTCGCGGAGTTCCACGTGGGAGACACCATCGATGTGCACGTGAGAATTGTCGAGGGTGAAAAGCAGCGCGTTCAGATCTTCAACGGGACGGTGATTGGCCGCAAGAAGCGCGGTAGCCGTTCTGCGTTCACGGTTCGCAGAATCGTGGCCGGCGAAGGAGTCGAACGTACTTTCCCCCTGCACTCTCCGTGGATCGAAAAGATCGAGGTGAAGAGGCTCGGACGGGTGCGTCGTGCCAAGCTGTACTACCTCAGGGAGCGCATCGGAAAAGCGACCAAGGTGCGCGAGAAGGTCGCCCTTCGACGCAATAGGTAAGATTGCCGGGGTAACTGCGCCCCACAGGGATGGGAGGATGCACTCCTTTGGCCCGACGAGAATCCAGAAGACCCCCTCCGAGTGGCCGCTTTCGGCCTTCGGCGGGGTTTTTTCTTTCTCCGTCCGCTTCCGGACGATGGGCTGAGCGCTGGGTCCGCGGCATCCTGAGACTCCGTGGCTGGAGAATCCTCGGGAGCAATGTGCGAACTCCTTTTTGCGAGATCGACCTGCTCGCGGTCGAAGGCAAGACCCTGGTTCTGGTCGAGGTCAAGTTCCGCCGCCAACGCCCGCAGTCACGACCCCTCTCCCACCGGCAAGCGGATCGACTCAGAAGGGGTGCATTGTGGCTAAAGGCTCGCCGTAGTGGTCACGATGGGGTCAGGATCGATCTGGTTGAGGTTCATCCTGGCCGCTGGTGGCCGATCTGGCGTATCGAACACCTGCGAGCGGCAGTGGTGGATGGGCCAGATCTGTTTTAAAGAATGCTCCTTTCCACGCCACCGGGAGCGTGGAAAATAACAGACGATCGGGACCCGTACGCCGACGGATGACACCCTTGAACAGGAGCCCCATCATGTCAGAGAAGCGCTATTGTGTGCCACTCCTCGATGAGAGCTGGAAGAGATATTTCGCCCCCGATGATTCCTCATATTTACTGGAGCGAATGGGCCAGGGGAGAATCCGTCAACTGTGGAGATGGTTCGAGTCGGAAGAAGGACTCTCTGGCGGGGTCGCGTTGGCTCAAAACGCCCCCGTGTTTGATCTGCTCCTCGATCGTCAGTGCGAGGAACTGAGGGCCGCGGATCCAGAATCTGAAGGTGATCCACTTTCGCCACCGGCTCTGCTCTCGGGACCGGACTGGGCTCACACTCTTTTTGGCACAGGATTGATGTTCGGTAGCCGCTGGAGAAACCACTACGGCCAGGGTCCATTCGAGCGGGCCCAGGATCTCGATGAGTGGGTTCGATACATTTCCCAGGTCGACTGGGTCGCCGAGGTCAAGAAGGAACGAGACGCAGGAAGTGGGCCAGATTACCAACCGCTCGCCGTCACTGCGGCGTTGTTGCGGAGAGAACCACTGCTGGCGCTGCCCATCGATGCTCTGAGAAAACTGGTGGCCGGAGAAACATCCTGGGTGCAGTGGTGCCATGAGATTCCTGCGGAGGCGAGGGTTTTGTTTTTTCTCGGTGGAGCCGCATCAGGGATCGAGATCCCCGGACTCGAAGAGGGGGAACGATCGACTCCTCAGCAGGCAGAAGTCTCTTCTGACCAGTGATCAGGGGCAGTTGTCGAGCAGGCAGTCGAGTGCGACAGGCGCACTGGCGCAGCGGTTCAAAGGAGCCGCCGGCGCTGGGCCGGAAGAGAACAGGTAGCCCAGCAGGTAGATTCCATCCGAAACATCCAGACTCGTATCCGAGTTGCAGTTGGCAGCCTCACGGCAATCCAGCGTGCCGTTGCTGAACAGGTAGACCAGCAGCATGACCACATCCGAGAGGTCGAGGTCCTGGTCTCCGTTGCTATCTCCACGGATGAACCGGGGAAGCACAGCGGTTGGAATCTTCGGGTGATCGAGGAAATGCTGGAAGATGAGGGGGCTCATCTGGGAGCTGGGTGTTGGAAGATGGCTACCCAGAAGGATCGACCACAGCTCCACTGACCCATTGGGGTCACAGCCATTTTCCCAGCGATCCACGGTGGTTTCATTTCCAAACAGCAAGCCATCCAGGTTGATATTGCTTCCTGAAACTGGCGTGCCGAAGCAGTTGTTCCTGGCAGCCCACTGCGTGCAAGTATTCATCGCGGATGGATAGGGAGCGTCGAGAACCCCGCCGTAGTAACTGACGATGGCATCGAAAGTCCCATGAATCTGGAGAATGTGTACCGGGGTGGTTGCGTTGCAGTTGAGTGGATCGGAGAAAACTGCTCCGGCGAAACTGGCGATGGAGGCGAATCGATCGGGATATTCGCAGGCCAATCGATGCGCCATGAATCCTCCGTTGGAATGGCCCACCAGGTGAACACGGTCAGGATCGACGTTGTACTCCGCCTCGATCATGTCGAGCAGGGTTGTGAGGTAACCGACATCGTCGTATCCCGCATTGTCAAAATCACAGCACGCCTCCGTCGCATTCCAGAAGCGAAGTCCGAGACTGTCGAGGGATCCATCCGGATAGAGATAGATGAACCCGTTCTGTTCAGCGAGCTGAGAAAATCCGAAGTAGGCCTCGATGGTGTCACCACTGAAACTGTATCCATGAAGGCCCATCAGGATCGGAGTGGGGATGGAAGGGTCATAACTTGAGGGGATGTACACGGCTACATCTCCTCGACCTGCATCCAGCAAGTCGACACTCTGGGCGATCGAGGTGGAGGCGATACAGGTGAAGGACACGAGCAGCGCACAGATCCAATGAAATTGATAATTCATGGTTCCATCATACCGACAGGTTTTCAGTGTGGGGATAAAAAGGCTTACGGATCCATGGTGTTTCTGTGGTGGATTCGTGCCGACCTGGCGAGGAAAGTCGCAACACAAAGACCGATGGCGAGCAGCGAAGAAATACCGGTCTCGAAGATCACCTGGAGTCGATCGACCTGGGACAATTGCCACCAGCTGGATGCGTCGAGGATGGCAAAGCGATGGATGAGTAATGCGGCATGAAGAAACAGCACGATGATCGCTGGAAATCTGGCACCTGGTGCACGGAAGAGTAATTGTAAAGAGAGCAAGATGCAGAAGGATCCGAGCACGATATCGGTGAGCCGAAAGGGTGGGTGGAACTCCGATGGGCCGCTGAAAATTGCTTCGAAGATCCACACTACGCCTCGGGTCAGCAGCCATCCTGACGCCACCAAGGTGATAATTCTAGCGGGTGAAGCAGAGCGAGGTGGATCCAGGTTCATGGGTGGTTGTGCTCCACTTCGTATCGCTCCCACCGGGGGAGTGCCCAGAGTATGCTAAGGGGACACGGCACAGGATGCTGCCTTTTCCAGCGAGTTCATGGGATCGGACCTGATAACAGGTAGTGCGTGTCTGGGAGAATAGGTTTCGTGATCAACAAGGCAATTGTCGCACTGCTTCCCCTGGTTCCACGCTCGTTGGTGTGGAAAGTTTCTCGACGCTACATCGCAGGAAAGTCCCTGGATGATGCGCTTCGCTGTGTTGAAAAGCTCAACGAAGCGGGGATGAGTGCAACCCTGGATGTGCTTGGCGAGGACACCACTGATCATTCGGAGGCGCTCGCCGGGGAGCGGATCTACCAGGAATCTCTGCGGGAGATCTCGAGTAGAGGGCTGGATGCCAACATATCGGTGAAATTGTCGATGTTGGGATTGAAATTTGATGCGCCACTTTGCGAATCGATCGTGATGCGGCTGTTGCAATCGGCAGAGCTATACGACAACTACGTTCGCATGGACATGGAAGACTCCTCCGTGACCGGAATTACCCTCGACCTCTACAGGAAGTTGAGAAGCCAGTCCGATCGTATCGGGGCCGTGGTCCAGTCTTATCTTCGCAGCACCGAGTCTTCGGTTGCGGAGTTGCTCTCCGGCGGGGCCACCAACCTCAGGCTCTGTAAGGGAATCTACGTGGAACCGGAAGAGATCGCCTTCAAGGAGTTTGAAGAAGTACAGGATTCGTTTCGAGCGACACTTCGACTGTTGCTCGAGAATGGCGCGCATCGAGTTGGGATCGCAACCCATGATCCGCAACTGGTTCTTTCCGCTCTTGAGATGCTCAAGGAACTGGAAATCCCCAAGGAAAGATATGAATTCCAGATGTTGCTGGGAGTTGCAGAGAAGATGCGAGGAGATCTTGTCGCCGCAGGCCATCCTCTGAGAGTCTATGTTCCCTTCGGCGAGGAGTGGTATGCCTATTCCACCCGGAGACTCAGGGAGAACCCTCAGATCGCAGGGCACGTCGTGAAGAATCTGTTCAGAGGATGAGTTCCAGGAAGACACCGGCGAAGCGCCACCAGTGGTGGAGTCCAGGAGATGAAAGACTGGCGCCCATCGCTTCGTTGAAGCATGCCAGCAGGTTGATCGGCGATTACCCGGCAACGGGGACCTTGCAGCAACAGTTCAAGGATCAGATCCTCGAGATGTGTAATTTTCACCCACGTTTGCTCGATCGAGATTG
>CAVOEM010000004.1:0-36700 GCA_963694575.1 Planctomycetes bacterium UBA1146
GCGCTTCGTCGAAAGGCATCCGACGGTGAAGGTGCTGGCGCTGTCCTTCCTGATGCTGATCGGCTTCGCGCTGGTGGCGGAGGGGTGGCACCTGGATATCCCGAAGGGATACATTTACTTCGCGATGGGATTCTCAGCCTTTGTCGAGGTTCTCAACCAGCAGATTTTCAAGCGAGGTAGAAGATCAAAGTGATCGAAGGTCATCCGCCGGTTGGATCATCCAGGGGTGGAACAGCGGGCTTCGAAGCATGGGTTTTCGAATCGCGGATGGTCGAATCTTCGGGCGGCTTGGAGAGCAGTTTGCCTCGCTCCAGTTCCGCTCCGCCTTCGATCTGGCGCGAACGGTCGAGCAGCTGAGAGACCACTTGCTGGCGCTGGACCGCGGCCCGGTCCTCGAACAGGCCGGGTTGGAGTGGCGATGACTGTGGAATCAGATTGCCAGTTCCCAGGCCGAGCAGTCGAATCCCCTCGCCTTCCAGTTTCACTTCTGCCAGCAGCGATCTGGCGGTCTCGAACAGTGGGCCCGGCTCCTGGGCGGGCGCCTCGAGGGTGAGGCTGCGACTCAGCGTCCTGAAGGAACCGGTTCTGACCTTGAGTCGAACGGTTCGGGCACGCAAGTTTTCATCGCGCAAACTGCGAGCTACTTCTTCGGCCGCTTCCCTGAGAAAGCGATCGCTTGCGGGTCCACGCTGGATGTCGATTTCAAATGTCGATTCGCGGGAGATGGATCGAGATCCTCGTTCAGTGGAGATGGATCGGTGGTCCTCGCCATGAGCCAGTTGCCACAGATGATGTCCTGAAGTCTCACCCAGATGGCGCACCAGAAGTTCGAGACCCGCTCGGCGCAGATGGCGAATCTCTCGGAGACCGATGTGGTGTAGAGCATCGCGGGTACGAGGACCGACTCCCCAGATCTTTTCGACCGGGAGCGGGTCGAGTAGTTGCTGGATTCGGTCGGGGTCCACCACAGTCAATCCGTCCGGTTTTTGTAGATCGCTGGCGAGCTTGGCGAGAAACTTGTTGGGTGCGACGCCGACACTGATGGTGAGTCCTCCGGTGACCTGGTGAACACGCTGTCGCAATTGACGAGCGATGGTCACGGCACCGCCGAAGAGACGTAATGACCCCTCGATCCCGAGAAATGCCTCATCGAGGGAAAGGGGTTCGACCTCCGGAGTGAACTGTTCGAACACTCCCATCACCTGGCGTGAGACTTGCTGATACCGTGCACCGCGAGGGGAGCGCCAGATCCCCTCCGGGCAGCGTCTCATCGCCTCGACCGAGGGCAAGGCGGAGTGAACTCGATACTTTCTCGCCTCGTAGGATGCGGTGGATACCACCCCTCTGGGCCCGGGATGCCCGATGATCAGTGGCTTTCCAGCGAGAGAAGGGTCATCGAGGATCTCCACCGCAGCAAAGAACGCATCCATGTCGGCATGGATGAAGATGAGCCTGGAATCTGCGTCGAATCGATCCAACCCTCTGATCCTTCCATCCCTGCCCTGGTCCGATGGTCATCTTTTCACGCTTCCGGTCAAGATCCTGTTTCGAACAGGGTGGGTCTGATGGCGAATCGGAGAACTGCTGGCTAGAATGCGCCCGGAAGGAAGGCCCATGCCCCGGATCACCCTCCCGGACGGAAGTCATCGAGACTACGACGCTCCGGTCGACGGAAATAAGATTGCTGGAGATATCGGCGAACGCCTGCTGAAGGCCTCGATCGGTTTACAGGTGGACGGAGAGCTCAAGGACCTCGGGTATGTCATCGATGGTGATGCTGAGGTTTCGATCATCACATCCGGTCACAAGAAGGAAGAACCCGCCGCAGAAGCATTGCAACTGGTGCGTCACTCCTGTGCTCATGTCATGGCTGAAGCGATCGAGAATACTTTTCCTGGTGCGCAACTGGTTTACGGCCCGCCGACAGACCAGGGATTCTACTACGACATTCGTTTTCCCGATAATCACCCCCTCAGTAGTGAAGATTTCCCGGCCATCGAAAAACGGATGGCGGAGATCATCGCAGAGGATCGGCCCTTCCGGCGCTACCAACTCGATTGCGATGAAGGCATCGAGAAACTGCGCAAGGAGGGGAGCAAGTACAAGATCGACAATGCCGAAAGAGCAATGGAGGCGGGGTCCGATCAACTCAGCTGGTATGTCACCGGCGAGGTGGGATCGGATTGGGAGGACCTATGCAAGGGTTCACACCTACCGAGCACCGGTCGTATCGGTGCCTTCAAATTGATGAGCGTGGCCAGTTCCTACTGGCACGGAGATGCCGACAGCGACAGCCTGACCCGAGTCTATGGCACCGCATTCTGTCATTCCGCTCAGTTGAAACGCCATCTGGATCGGCTGGAAGAAGCTCGCCGCCGCGATCATCGAGTCATCGGTAAGAAGCAGAATTTGTTCCGGATCGATGAAGCTGTCGGTCAGGGGCTGGTGTTGTGGCAACCCAACGGGGCGGTGGTTCGCAGGGAACTGGAAGAGTTCATCCGCGGTCACCTGATCGCTGCTGGCTACGACATGGTCTATACCCCTCATGTCGGAAAACTGGACCTGTACCGCACCAGCGGTCACTTTCCCTATTATCGAGAAAGCCAGTTTCCTCCGCTGATCTCTTCCGATTTCCTCGCTGCAGTTTCCGATGAGGGGTGCTCCTGTGCGGAGCTTTCTCATCGAATCGGTGAGGGCGAGGTGGATGGCTTCATGTTGAAGCCGATGAACTGTCCTCATCATATCAAGATCTACGCAGCGGAGGCTCGCTCCTACAGGGACCTACCAGTTCGCCTGGGAGAATTCGGAACCGTGTATCGCTGGGAGCAGTCGGGCGAACTCAATGGATTGACCCGTGTACGAGGATTTACCCAGGACGATGCTCATATCTTCTGCACAGAGGATCAGGTGGCGGATGAACTCATCGGCTGCCTGAGTCTGGTGAAACTGGTGCTCTCGACACTCGGTCTGGACGACTACCGGGTTCGTGTCGGGCTGCGGGATGGTGATTCTTCCAAGTACACCGGAGATCCGGCACACTGGGATCTGGCGGAGGAAGCGTGTCGTCAGGCGGCCTCGACCTTGGGAGTCCCCTTCGTCGAGGAGGTGGGTGAGGCGGCATTCTACGGTCCCAAGATCGATTTCGTGGTCAAGGATTCCATCGGACGAGAATGGCAATTGGGAACGGTTCAGGTCGACTACAACTTGCCGGTCCGATTCGATCTCAGTTACACCGGAGCGGACAACGCTTCGCACCGACCGGTGATGGTGCATCGCGCACCCTTCGGCAGCATGGAGCGATTTATCGGGATTCTCATCGAGCACTTCGAGGGTGCATTCCCGACCTGGCTCTCACCGGAGCAGGTGCGAGTCCTTTCCATCTCGGAGAAACATGTCGAGTACGCACGTAGCGTCGTCGCTGGCCTCGTATCCCAGGGGATCCGGGCGACCCTCGATGATTCAGACGGTCGGATCAATTCCAAGATCAAGGTCGGAGCGGATGAACGAATTCCCTACCTGCTGGTAGTGGGAGGGCGCGACGAGGAGGGCGGCACCGTTTCGGTTCGCCAGCGAGGGATCGGCGATCGCGGGGCGATGGCCTTCGATCAATTCGTCGCAGAATTGGTCGAAGAAGTGAGTCAGCGTCGACTGCCGGCCGTCGTAAAGGAGAATGACTGATGCTTTTTGCCGTCAGCCTCGGAGAGTTCTTCCTGCTGGTACTTTGCATCCTGATGGTGGTGGTCTTTCCCGGTGTGGTGGCGTGGATCGCTCGACGTGATGGAGAAGACCGTTGAAGGTGGCAGTGGTCGGTGCCACCGGCGTGGTGGGGCAGGAGATGCTGCGCCTGCTGGAGAGTTCTCCACTGGGTGACTCTGCTCCTCGTTTGCTCGCATCGGCACGCAGTGCCGGGACACCGATCCGCTGGAGAGATGAGGAGCTGACGGTAGAGTTGCTCGACCATGACACCGTTCTCGACGATCTCGACGTGGCTCTGATGGCGGCAGGATCGGAAACAGCCAGGAAGTGGGCTCCCCATTTCGTCGCGGCTGGAGTGGCAGTGGTCGATAACTCATCGGCTTATCGCCTCGATGACGAAGTGGCACTGGTGGTACCAGAGGTAAACCCCGAGGCGGTGCCACGAGGGCCAGCCATCATCGCCAATCCGAACTGTTCGACCATCATCTTGTTGCTGGCGTTGAAACCTCTGATGCATCTGGCCCCGAGTCGAGTGATCGCCGATACCTATCAGGCGGTCAGCGGAGCGGGGCGGGCTGGGCTCGACGCTCTCGATCGAGAAGCTAAGGGTGGTGAATTTCGAATCGATGACCCCTTCCCGTTCCCGATTCACGGCAACCTGTTTCCCTCCATCGGGGAGGTGGGAGCCGATGGAGTGACGGTGGAAGAACGCAAGATGCTGGACGAATCCCGCAAGATTCTTGGCGACGACTCTTTCATTGTGCAGGGTACGTGTGTTCGGGTTCCAGTCGCTCGGTGTCACTCGATCGCCGTGACGTTGCTCTTTCAAGGTGAGGATCCAGCGAGACTCTCTGTGGCCCTCGATGCTCTGCGCCAGGCACCGGGTTTGATCCTCGAGGAAGACCCTCAGGCACCACCGACTCCGGGTCGACTCTCCGGGGTACATGAGGTGTCGGTGGGTCGAGTTCGAGCCCCGTCGAATGACGCCCTACAACTGTGGGTTGTGGGGGATCAGGTACTCAAGGGTGCAGCACTCAACACGGTGCAGATTGCCGAGTTGTGGAGCGCAGAAAACGGATGAAATTGCCGCACCGATACCGACTGATCATTGGATATGACGGTACTGATTTCCACGGTTGGCAGCACAATGAAGGATTTCGCACCGTCCAGGGGGAACTCACCCAAGCAGCGGGTGTCATCGTTGGCGGACCCGTTGAGGTAGAAGGATCGAGTCGTACCGATACCGGTGTTCACGCACTGGGCCATCTGGTGAGAATCCGTCTCGCCAAGGAGGTCGATGTCTACCAGTTCCAGCACTCTCTCCAGGGAGTGAGCCCGAGGGATATCGAGGTCATCGATTGTGTCGAGGCGGTATCCGATTGGCACCCCCGCTTCCACGCCATCGGGAAACGCTACTTGTATCGAATCTGGAACTCGCCCCGTCGTCCGCTGTTCGGGGAACGAACTTGCTGGTGGGTTCGGCCAGAACTCGATTGCGAGAAGATGCAACAGGCCGCTGAGGGCTTGATCGGTCGCCACGACTTTGCTGCCTACCGCTCTCGATCGAAACAAGAGAGGGAGGACACGGTCAGAACCTTGCATCAGATCTCGGTGCTCAGGCACGGGTCGAGCGTCTCGATCCAGGTGGTGGGAGATGGCTTCCTTTACCGGATGGTTCGGAATCTGGTCGGTGTGCTGGTCGAGGTGGGGCGGGGACTTCGGGAGGTCGATGATCCGACCCGCATCCTTGCCTCGACCGATCGGCAACAGGCTGGCTTTGCGGCGCCGGCTCCGGGTCTCTTTCTGATGGAGGTCGCCTGCCGGGGGGAACCTTTACCGCAATGCCTGGAGCAGCCAATGACGCTGTGATTCGCCAATCAACGGCAGAATTCAGCGTTTCAGCACATTTGCATGGAAAATAAATTCGAGCCACCCGATCCGCTTCCGTGGAACGAATCTCGTGCTCGTGGTAAACCATGACACCACCCGGATTGCCCTCCGGGACGAGGATTCGAGGGATGGACCTCGCCATTGCTCGCCGCTGTTCCCGATCGCAAGGAACTCCTATGAGTTTGATCGAGCCAGGATCTGACCTGCCTTCCACGCCGCCGCGCATCGTTGCGTTCGGCGGGGGTACCGGTATGTCCTGTTTGCTGGCGGGTTTGCGTGAAGCCCCGGTGGAGGTCACCGCAGTCGTTTCGGTCAGCGATGACGGCGGCTCCTCGGGACGATTGCGCAAGGACTTCGACATGGCTCCTCCGGGAGATATCCGCAACTGCCTGCTGGCACTGTCGGGCCAGGAGCCACTCTGGGCTCGCTTGCTCGACTATCGCTTCCAGGAATCGGAACTGGCCGGTCATTCTCTCGGTAACTTGTTGATCACTGCCTTGACCCGGGTGACCGGAGATTTCGATCTCGCCATCCGCGAGTTGAATCGTTTGCTCCATGTCCAGGGCCGGGTTTTGCCTGCCAATGGTGGTAAGTTGACGTTGATCGGAACTCATACCGATGGAACCAAGTCCACCGGTGAGGGGATGATCGCCAGGAGCGGCAAGCCGATCGCCTCGATCGAAGCGCGTCCACGGATCGATGAACCGGCGGCAGATGTTGCACAGGCCATCGAAGAGGCAGACCTGATCGTGTTCGGCCCAGGCAGTCTGTTCACCAGCATCATCCCACCCCTGTTGATCGAGGGAATCCGTCGGAGGGTATTCGAGAGCCCCGCCCTCAAGGTCTACATTGCCAATATCATGACCCAGCCGGGAGAGACCGATGACATGGGACTGGTCGATCACCTCGATGCTCTCGAGCGTCATGCCGGAGATCCGATCATCGATCAGGTGTTGGCTCATGACGGAAGCATCCCGCAAGACTTGCTCGAGAGTTATTCGCGCCAGGGAAGCATCCCCGTGGTCTACGAGGGTGGGCTGGAGCACCGGGGGATTCGTGTTTCGGTTGCCGATCTGATCGATCGAGGTGCCACCAGCGCCCGCCATCACTCGGAGAACCTCGGTCAGATGATCTGCGATCTCGCACTGGCAGGGGTCGGGAAAACGGCATGAGTTCGGCCAGCGAGACTCTCAAGATCACCCACTCATCTGGGCTTCATGCTCGAGCATCGACGGAATTCGTGCGATTAGCACAGAGATTCTCAGCCACGGTCTCGGTCAGCAGGGTCGGAGGATCGACGGTCGATGGAAAGAGCACCATTGCGGTGATGACCCTGGGGGCTCAACTTGGAGACGAAATCATGATCGAGACCACTGGACCCGATGCAGAGGATGCCCTGGCGGCTCTTACTGCACTGGTCCGACTCGATTTCCACGGAGTCTAGGGCCGGAGGAACGTTGGAGATCAAGCACGGAATCCCGGTCAGTCCGGGGATCGTAATTTCCGAGGCTCTCGTCCTCGATTCGGAGGAACTGCGCATCCCGCAGCGGTTCGTCGAGGATAAATACATAGATTCAGAAATCGGTCGCTTCAAACAAGCGGTCGATGATTCGAACAAGGTTCTCGATTCGGAGATCAAACGACTCGGGGAAGAGATCGAAATCCATGCACGAATTCTCAGCGTGCATCGAGACCTCGCATCGGATCCGGTGCTTCACAAGGAGATTGAACAGTCGATTCGTGACAATTCTTTTACCGCTGAGCATGCTCTCAGCCGGGTGATGAATCGTTACGTAAGGAAACTTCAGGATCTCAACTCGCCCATCCTCTCCGAGAGAATCCACGATCTTCAAGATGTAGAAAAGTTACTTCTGAGTACTCTTCTTGGAAAGCGCATCGAGGGGTTGTCAAACCTGCAGGACGAAGTGGTGGTGATCGCGCACAACTTGACTCCGGCCCAGACCGCCAAACTCGATCCCAAGATGGTCAAGGGTTTTGCCACCGATGTCGGGGGGAAGACTTCGCATACCGCGATCATGGGACGAGCACTGGGGATCCCAGCGGTGGTCGGACTGGATGATATTTCTACAGCGGTGGTCGGGGGAGACCAGATCATCATCGATGGCTACCGCGGAGCGGTCATCATCAATCCGGATGAGGGGCAGATCGCCGAGTATCGTGCCCGAGCCCTCAAGTCTGAAAAGCTGAGTCGGCGCCTCAAGAGCCAGGCGAAACTTCCTGCTGAGACGATCGATGGCCATCGCGTCGAGGTTCATGCCAACATCGAGTTGCCCAGTGAAGTGGAATCTGCGGTCGAATGCGGTGCTGCGGGTATCGGGTTGTACCGTACCGAGTTCATTCATCTCCAGGCTCCGAGCTCCGGCGAGGAGGTTCATTTCGAAAATTACCGGTCAGTGCTGGAGTCCCTCGGAGGGCTTCCGCTGACGATCCGGACTCTCGACCTCGGCGGCGACAAGCTACCGGAGGGGGGACTGGAGGAGGAGAATCCGTTCCTCGGCTGTCGGTCGATACGCTGGTGCCTGGCCAACCCGGGACCCTTCCGAGCACAGATCCGAGCCATCTTGCGAGCGGGTAAATTGGGACCAGTGCGTTTGATGCTCCCGATGATCACCTCCATCTCGGAACTGGATCTGAGTCTTCAGATCATCGATGAGGTCTCAGATGAGCTGCGTCGAGAGGAAATCCCCTTCGACGAAAACATTCCGATCGGAGTGATGGTGGAGGTGCCGTCGCTGGCACTGATTGCCAGCCATGTGGCGGGTCGCGTTTCCTTTTTGAGTGTTGGAACTAATGACCTCGTCCAGTACACCCTGGCGGTGGATCGAGGCAACGAGCATGTCGCCAGCCTCTACGATCCGATGCACCCTGCGGTGCTGCACCTGATCTCACAACTGGTCCGAACCGGCCAGGATCATGGGGTGCGGGTTTCCCTTTGTGGCGAGATGGCTTCCGAGTCGATCTACCTGCCGCTACTGGTGGGACTGGGACTGCGGGAGATCTCGGTCAGCCCACAGTTGATCCCGGAAGTGAAGCAAGTGATCCGTAGTCTCATCGACTACGAGGTGCGGGAACTCTCGGCCCGGTGCCTGCAGATGTCCGATGGCGAACATATTACCCGGGAATTGCACCGTTGGGCCGTGGATCACTTCCCTGAGGTCGTGGATCGCTTCTAGCGGATACCCAGAACCTGCCCGGTTTGCACCCTTTCCATCCCCGTCGTACTCTTCTCCGGACCTTCCTATGGCTGGTCCCTTTCTGGCGGTGGCCATCGCTACCGCTGGAGTGTACCGGTTCGAGTCGATCCGCCCGATCGGCAGAACCCCGTTGCTCGCCCCGTGGGCGCGGCAGGGAGGCTAGAAGGTATGTTTTCTCGACAAAAATCTCTTGTCGGTCTCGATATCGGCACCGACGAGGTCAAGGTCGTCGAATTGACTGAAACTGCGGAGGGGCTCGAACTGACCGGTTTTGGTTGGGGACGCATCCCGACCCCGGAAGAGACCCTCGACACCGTCAAGGCGGTACTCCGGGAATCCGGCATTCGTACTCGCAAGGTCGCCACTGCAGTGTCTGGACGATCTGTGGTAGTCCGCTACATCACCCTCCCTCGACTCGACGATGATGAACTGCCAGGGACTTTGCGTCTCGAGGCGGACAAGTACATCCCGTTCGATCGTGACGAGGTTTGTATCGACGGCCAGAGTCTCGAGGTGGCTTCCGACGACTCGCAGGAGAGTGCAGAGATGAAGAGCCTGCTGGTTGCGGTCAAGAAGGACCTCCTCCAGGACCATATCGACCAGGTACAAGATCTTGGTCTGATTCCGGTCGTCATCGATGTCGATTCCTTCGCTCTGGGTAACTCCTTCGAATTGAGAAATGAGGCGGGTGTCCGCTCAGAGGATCCGGACCGAGCGGTTGCGCTGGTCGATGTCGGTGCCAGTAAGACCAACATCCATATCCTTCGGGGCAACGTCTCTTGTTTCTCCCGTGAAATCTACCTGGGAGGTACTGATCTGACCGAGTCGATCGCACGCCGTGAACACCTCGACGAGGCTGAGGCTGAGGAACTGAAGTGTGATCCCATCGGGAATGAAGAACTGGTGGCCAATGCGGTCCAACCGGTTCTCGACGAGATCGCCGGCGAGATTCAACTCTCCTTCGAGTACTTCGAAAATCAGTTCGACCATCGAGTCGAAGAAGTCTTCATCAGTGGGGGAGCCAGTCGAACCATTGGCCTTCAGGATACCTTCGAACGTGTGTTCGATCGTGAAGTCAAAACATGGGATCCTCTCGAATCGATCAAGATTCGCGAGGATCTTGTCGATGTGGATGCTCTTGCCGAGCACAAGATCCAGCTGTCGATCGCAGTGGGTCTTGGCTCTCGTCTTCAGGATTGCGTCTAGGCGCGCCAGGAAAGGATCAAAAAATGATAAAGATCAACCTGCTGCCCGCCGAACTGCAACGCGCAGCCAGCACTCCACGCACGGTTTTTTATTCCGTGTTGGGAGGAGTCGCCGCAGTGGCACTGGGAGCGATAGGAATCTTCTGGTTGTGGATTGCCCAGGGAAGCATGGAAGCCGAGGCGCAAGCCCGGACAGTACATGTTGCGGATCTGGAGCAATCAGCCGGAGAGGTCGATCGGATCCAGTCCGACATCGCCTTCTACCGTCAACGTGAGGATTCCATCATCAAGATCAAGACCCGGAGGATCCTCTGGGCTCCGAAGCTCGATCAACTGATCTCTCTGGTTCCTGACGAGGTCTGGGTCACTTCCCTGATCGTCAATGTTCTCGATGAGGGAGAGTACCGCTGGGAACCCAGCACCCGTCAATCGGGGGGACGCGTGACTCTCGATTGTGTCGCACTCGGGGACGATCCCCAGGTCTTCACGACCTTCCGAAAGGCGCTCAGTGAGGACCATCGTTTCTACGCTGAAATGGTCGATGTCAGCGCCATGCCGGACTCCTTCTTTGGCGACTTTCTCGGCTTCACTCCTCTCGCATGGAAGAAGGTCAAAGCCACCGAAGAGGTGCAGGAGCACTTCCGTTCAGAGGTCGAAATCGATCTGAAACCACTTCAGGACCCGCCCAAGCCGGTCACGAAGACTCCGGCCACGACAAGCGAGGCAAAATGAAACTCGATGAGAAAAAACAACTACTGATCATCGCCGCTTTTTGCGGCCTGGTTTTCTGCGGAGAGTTCGTCGTTGGTTGGGGGCTCAAGTCCGACAATGACGCCATCGATGCGCAGCTGGTAGCACTCGATACTCGCAAGGCTGCAGCCGAGGCGAAAATCGCCACGATTTCCGAGATGAAGGAGAAGGCCAACGTCCTTTCGAACATCGTCAGGGATTACACGGCGATCTTGCCGCAAAAGGACGAAGTACTGCAGGACGCATTCGTCGACACGATCACCGGGCTGTGCCGAAGTTCGGGGCTCACCATACTCACCGCTGTACCGATGAAGGTACGAGTCAAGGCTTCCAAGAGCCGGACGCCGAACTCGGTGGTGGAAGAGAAGGAAGCCTTCACCCGTCACAAGTACCGGTTCGAGATGACCGGTGAGTTCTCACAATTGCATCGATTCATCAACAGCATTGAAAACCATCCTCGGTTTCTTCGTGTCGATGGGATCCAGTTGTTCCCGCTGGGAGATCGTGAAGATTTGATCTCCGCTTCCAAGCCGACCAAGTTGCTGACAGTCGAGATTTCCACCTATGTTTACGACGAACCGAAGATTCCGATGGAGGCGATCCAGTGAACCATTTCAATAGATTGCCCCTGTATCTGCTGATCAGCCCGATGTTATGGCTCCCAGGGGGAGCCGAGGGCGTCCAGCAGGCTACGAATCCTCCCGTGGATGTGGTCGAGACCTTCGAGGCGCAGCCAGCGGTCGAGGCGCAGCCAGCGGACGAGGCGCAGCCAGAATTTGAAGCCAAGCCTGAGTTCGAACTGTCAGGAGATGATGCCGCCACCGTGGTGGCCGATGTCGCTGCTGATTCTTCGACAGATCTTGTCGACCAGCAAAGCAGCAACGTGACAGAAGATGAACAGGATGAGACCAGTGCCATCGTCTCGGGTCTCGAAATAGATGCCCAGGTGACCAACCTCCGTCGCTACTCCAGTGATGATATCCACCGGAAGAACTGGAGCCGTGCACTGAAAGAACTGGAAGAGTTGGTGACACTTCGTCCGTATCACGCGGATTACCACCTGACTCTTGGGTTGATTCATCGTCGCATGGAAGGAATCCACAAGGATGGAATCCACCTGGAAGAAGCGCTCCGTAAATACGAGGAGTACGCCGACTTCGGTGGGGAAGACGCCATCGCAGCACTGTTGACGGCGGAAGCATTCGCACATCAGAATCACCGAGAAGAAGCGTTCCAGCAGCTGGAAAAGGCTGCTTCCTACGGCATGAACATCGCTCGTGCGGTCCAGCAGTTCCCCTCACTCAAGAGTTACACCAGCGACACTCGTTTCGTCAGAGCCGCACTGAGGCTCGAGCGATACAATCTTTCTGTCGTGGTGGCCCGTGACCCCTTCACCGGACCCTGGAGCCAGGTGAGATCTACACCGGGTGCCCAGCGAATGGGACCCCTCGAAGTAGCCGAGCAGAATGAGTTTCTTGCCGAAGCACGGACAGCGATGCGTCTGATCGAGTATGCACTTCGCAACGGAGATCAAGTCTCAGCGATGGAAGCGTATGCAAAGATCGAAGAGGTCGGCAGCCACTTGAATCGGTTTGATGTTCCCGAGTTATCCTCCGAGTTGCGTTCGATCCTCGAGCGACTGGATGAACTCGAGGAAGGAATCGATCAAATCCGCGTGGCTTACCTGTACGAGCAAGCCCGGTCGATGATGGAATCGATGCGCGTTTCCTTCGAAGAGCAGCAGTTCGATCTGGTCAACCAGACTCATGGTGAAGTGGTGGCCATCGCTCAGGACATTTCCATGATGGGGGAGTCGTATCAGGCTGCCTCAAGCCTGGTGATCCAGGCGGCTGATCAATTCCAGCAGAGAAGCGACATCGTGCGAGAGTTCCTGGCGAAGAACGTCAGTGTCGAGGGAGTGGTCGTGGCCGAGGACGGTTCGCACGCCATCATCAATGCTGAGTTGATCGCTGAAGGGGGTCAGGTGCTCGATGGAGTGCTCGAATCGGTCCAGCGTGATCGGGTCGTGATCCTCTATCGAGGAGAGCAAATCACTCACAAATTTGGACGGTTTTAGATCCATTCATTAGATCCATACAAGGGCGGCAGGGGAATCCTGCCGCCTTTTCCATTGGCACTCAAGATTGAATCGAGAAGTGCCGATACTTCAATGTGAAGAGCCGGAATCTCTGGCCAGCGAATTCGAACTTCTGTCCCATACGGGAGGAACACAAGCAGATGAAAAAAATCTCCATGGTCGCGGCGCTAATCGTCGCATTGTTCATCAATCCACTCCAGGCCTATCAGGCGAACTCAGGCAGGATTGACATTGTCACCATCGATGTGCGGGATAAGGACCTCGGTGAGGTACTGTCCCAGATCGGTGAGCAAGTGGATGTCAACATTGTGGTGGACCCTCAGGTGGAAGAGAAGGTGACGCTTTCTCTCGACGCCATCGGATGGCGAGAAGCTCTCGACATCCTCGCTCGCCAGACCAGTTGCGTGATCATCGTAGAGAGTGACCGTCTGATTCGGTTCACCCAACCGCCTTCTGTGAACATCGAGTTCCAGAATGCCGATCTTGCCGTTGTGCTGGACCTGCTGGCGAAGCAGTCCGGAGCGAACATCGTCATTGCAGAGAATGTCGTCGGTAAGGTCAGCTTGACCCTGCGGGACGTCCCATGGCGTGAAGCGCTCAATACCATCGTCAAGACCGCTGGTTACGTGGTGGTCAGTGAGCGCGAGGGGATCACCGAGATCCTCAGAATCGTTTCATCGGACCAACTGATCCAGCAACAGGAGACGAGAATCTTCCGTCTGCGCTACATCCGTCCTCCGGAGCAGTACGTCGCCATCATCTCCGATATCGACAAGCAAGCAGGAAACGTGTCTCGTGATATCTCTGCAGAGGCAGCAGGAGAGTTCACTCTTCTGAAGGCACTCCGCAGTGCGCTCTCTCCAGGCGGAGTGATGGACTTTGATATCAAGACCAACGCCCTGATCGTCAAGGATATTGCTCCCAGTCTCGATGAGATCGAGAAGATCATCACCGAGATCGACGTCGAGCCGGCCCTGGTTCAGATCGAGGTGAAATTCATCTCTACCACCAGTGATGACATCCTCGAAGCGGGTCTCAAGTTTGACGATCCCAATACTCCGGGGCGTGATGGATTCAGGCTCAGCGCTTACGGAGCTGCTCCTCTTTCGGGGACTCCGGATCTGTCGGGAACCGGCTCCATCGTCGATCCGCTCACTGGCCCCACCTTTCCGGGGTCGATTGCTCACAACGGCGGCACCTGGCCCTTCGACATCGGCAACATGCAGTCGATCGGTGTCCCTTACCAGGCTCTCGGAGTGCTGGACTTCACCCAGACCAACTTGTTGCTCTCGATGGTCAAGGACGACGAGAACTCGAAGATCATTCAGCAGCCGTTCCTGACCACTCTGGATAACTACCCCTCGACCATCTTTGTCGGGGAGGAGGTTCCGTTTGCAGTTCAGAGTGTGCAGCAGGATCAAAACGGTAATGTGACCGTGTCGATCGACGAGAACGATCGGTCCCCGGTCAATGTCGGGTTCACTCTCTATGTCTCTCCACACGTGATCCCCGACACCGACATGATCTACATGAACGTGATCCCGAAGGTCTCCACCCTGGTCGGTAATACTTCTGACATTCCTGGATTCGACCGCTTCCGTTTCAGCGATCCGGGTAGTGGTAACAGCGCCTACATCGATCTTCCTCGTGAGAGCAGCCAGACGGTCGTCACCTACTTGCGCGTCAGGGATGGTCAGACTGCCGTGATCGGTGGCTTGCACACCGAGCGTCGCGTCGAGATCGAATCGAGCATCCCACTCCTCTCCGACATTCCCTACCTCGGGGAACTGTTCAAGTGGAGAAGGCGTCAGGCCAATGTCGACCACCTTTTGATTCTCGTGACTCCTCGTATCCTCAAGAGCGATGAAGTCAGCGACGAGGTCTACAAGAATGCCCTTCGTGAGGCCGAGCGCTGGGACTACTTCGAGGAGAAGTACGGCGAAGACGAAGCAGAAGACGAAGGCGATGACGAGGTGGGTTCGACCGCCGGAAGTGTTACCGTCGAGGAGTCGGAAGAGGGATAATCTCTACCATCCTCAGCGACCAGGGGCCCGTTCGGTAAAATGCCGAGCGGGCCCCTTTTTTCATCTGAATCCGGTCGATTTCCTGCTTCTGCTCGACGGGTCCGCTGGACGGCTGCTGTCGCTGCGATACTCTGGGACCGCCCGGATGGTCCGGGGCTGCTCTGCGGAATGCGACTCGTGCTGGCGATTTTCCAGTCTCTAGATCTCGAGGTCATCGATGCGACTGCTGGTCCATTCTCGAGACCGTGACGCCCTGTCGGTGGCTCTCATCGACGATGATCGGTCGCTCTGGGAGTATCACGAGGAGGACCTGGAGACTTTTCGTAGCCTCGGGAATGTCTATCTCGGGCGGGTCGTCAACATCGAGCCCGCCATCCAGTCCGCTTTCATCGATATCGGTGAGCGGCGCACCGCCTTTCTCCACGTCTCCGATCTCCATCCAGCCTACCGAGGGGCGCGCCAGGTACCGGTTGACCGCCTCGGAGAGCGGCCGGTCAGGGAGCGAGGAGAGGAACGGATTCAGGAGATCTTGCACCGGGGCCAGGAACTGCTGGTCCAGGTCAGCAAGGAATCGATCGGCCAGAAGGGCCCCACGGTGACCACCTACATCGGCCTTCCAGGGCGGTCTGTGGTGCTGATGACGGGGCTCGATCGACCTGGAATCTCCAAGAAGATCGTCGATGATCAGGAACGAGATCGGCTTCGCCAGCTGGCGGACCAATTGCCTACAATCCCCAATGCCGGGGTCATCATCCGTACTGCGGGCAGAATTCGCGATCTTCAGCAACTGACCGCCGAGGTCGAGGTGCTGGCGGCGAGCTGGGCGAAGATCGGTCACAGCGCCGGGGAGGGTGGAGGGCCGATACTGCTCCACCGAGAGGCGGATCTGCTGCTCCGTACCGCCCGAGATCTCGCCTCGGATACGATCCAGGAGGTGGTTTTTGACGATCCCTGGGCCGCCGAGAAGTTCCTCGAATATAGCAACCAGTGGAATCCCGGAGAAGCGCCTCCGGTTCGTTTGCATCGTAGCAAGTCTGCTCTATTCTTGGAGTTCGGAGTTGAATCTCAAATCAATTCTCTCTACGATCGCAAGGTTGCTTTGCCCAGTGGAGGCTCCTTGGTCATCGATGAGACGGAAGCGCTGGTCGCCATCGATGTGAACTCGGGAAGCAGCACATCCGAGAGTGACCTGGAGAGCACGGCGCTGGGGACCAACCTCGAGGCCGCTCGAGAGATTGCAAGAAATCTACGCCTCCGGGACATGGGAGGGGTGGTGGTTTGTGATTTTATTGACATGATGGAGGCGGAGAATCGTCGTACCCTCGAAGATTCATTTCGTGAGATGGTTCGCGACGACCGGGCCAAGATCTGGTTTGCGAAACTATCGAGGTTCGGCTTGCTCGAATTGACGAGACAACGCCTCGGTCCCTCGAAGGATCGGGCGGGTCGCGAGCCCTGTCCCACTTGTCTGGGGCGCGGAACGGTACGAAGTGCCAGAAGCGTAGCCTCTGGTGTGATCAGAGAATTGCGACAGGGAATTGCGAAGGCCTCCAGTGAGGAGGCTCTGATCACCGTGGGTCCACCGGTCAGGGAACTCCTGCTCGGTGTCCGACGGGAAGATCTCGACGCCCTGGAGATTGAATTTGGAAAACGGATCGTCGTGAACGAAGGCCAGGACTGGTCTCCGGAACGATGGACGATCCAGTATCGCTGACAGGGTCAGCGTTGTGAAAGAGGCGACATGCACGCGATCATTCGCGATGGTGGTCGACAGTACCGCGTTCAAGAGGGAGAGATTCTGTTCGTAGATCTCCGTCCTGCGGAACCGGGCAGTACCATCCAGTTTCCCGAGGTACTGGCGATTGAGCCGGGTCCGGGAGAATTTGTCTGTGGAAAGCCGCTCGTCGAGGGAGCCCACGTCGAGGCTGAGGTGATCGGAGTGGCAAAGGGACCCAAGGTCATCTTCCATCGCTTCCGTCGCCGCAAAAATTCCCACAGTCGTAAAGGGCACCGTCAACGCTACACCAAGGTCCGCATCGGTAAGATTGCCGGATAGTTCTCGCTCTTTCGGGAGTGTTCGACAGGAGAGATGAGAGATGGCACATAAAAAGGGACAGGGCGCGACGCGCAACGGCCGCGATTCCAATGCCCAGCATCGTGGGGTGAAGAAGTACGGTGGTGAGTCCGTCATCGCTGGAAATATCATCATCCGCCAGTGTGGAACCAAGTTCCATCCTGGGCTCAATGTGGGGATGGGCAAGGATTACACCCTGTTTGCTCTCACCGACGGCGTGGTTCGTTTTGGAACCAGAAGCCGAGTCCATGTCGATCAGGCTTCGGCCTGATCTTATTTGAGTTGCGACGAGGCCCATGCCAGTCCGATTCGTCGATGAAGGTCACCTGCGGGTGATCAGTGGTCGAGGGGGTGACGGAAGCGTCTCCTTTCGCCGTGAGAAGTACATCCCTCGTGGTGGCCCCGATGGGGGCGACGGCGGTCGTGGTGGACACATCATTCTTCGTGCCGATGCCCATATGCAAACGCTGCTCGATTTTCTCGGGCGCCCGATCTACAAAGCAGAGACCGGCAACGCAGGTTCAGGCAGAAACTGCAATGGCCGTGGTGGCGAGGATCTGATCCTCAAACTTCCGATCGGAACCGAGGTGTACGATGCCGAGGAAGGGTCTCTGGTCGTCGACCTGACCGAGCCAGACCAACAGATCATCGTCGCTCGTGGAGGCTCGGGAGGACGCGGAAATCTCTCCTATGTCAGTTCCACGCACCAGGCACCTCGAGAGTACACGCCGGGCGAGCCCGGCATCCAGCGCCACTTTCGCCTCGAACTGAAACTGATCGCCGACATCGGAATGCTCGGGTTACCCAATGCCGGAAAGAGCACCTTCCTCTCGAGAGTCTCGCGAGCCCATCCAAAGATAGCGGACTATCCTTTCACGACCTTGAAACCACAGCTGGGCATCGCCGAACTCGATCCGATGAGGCGCATCGTCGTGGCTGACATTCCGGGTCTGATCGAGGGAGCCTCGAAGGGGGTCGGTCTGGGAATCGCCTTCCTCAGGCACCTGGAGAGAACCCGGGTGTTGGTCCATCTGCTCGATCCACACGGCCGCGACCTCGATCAGATCATCGAGGACCACCGGGTGATTCGCCAGGAAGTGGCGACTCACTCGCAGGAACTGGCGGCTCGCCGCTGCCTGACCGTCCTCAACAAGTCGGACCTGATGCTCCCTGAGGAGGCAGAAGAACTGAGGATGGCACTGGAGGGGCGTCTGGGAGAATCGGTTCTGATGATCTCCGGGGTCACCGGAAAAGGGATCGAGGCACTGCTGGAGCGACTCTGGAGTGCTTTACAGCAGTAGCGGGGTCACCCTGGGGCGTTCCAGGCCGGGCGTCATCGGCCTCGAAGAGCATCTCATCGTATTCTTCTGGAGAAGATCTGTGTGCCCTGGCGGGCCTGCAAACCCACGGATCTCCCGGGAGACAAGATGGAATTTCATGAGATGTTGCGCCGGATGGTGCTCGAAAAAGCTTCTGACCTGTTCGTCAAGGTGGGCTGTCCTCCCTCGCTCCGAGTGGATGGAGTGGTCCAGTTCCTCGATTGCGAGGAGGTGTCGCCGCACGACTCCCAGGAGATCCTGCAGATCATCCAGGATTCGCGACCCGAAGCGCTCCCTCAAAAACTGGATGTGGATACCTCGTATGATCTCCCCGGGATCGGTAGGTTCCGCGTCAACATCCTGCATCAACGTGGGCAACTTGGCTTCGTCTTCCGCCACGTCAATCAGTCGGTCGCCGATTTCGATGACTTGAATATGCCTCGAGATACTCTCATCCAACTGGCAGAGCAGAAGCGCGGGTTGGTCCTGGTGACGGGGAACACCGGTTCGGGTAAGTCGACGACTCTCGCTGCAATGGTGCACCACATCAACGAGACAGCCAATCGCCACATCGTCACCGTAGAAGACCCCATCGAATTCACATTCAAGGATCGAAAGTCGATCATCGACCAGCGTGAAGTGGGAATCGATACGGAGTCCTTCCCGGTGGCACTGCGTCACTCCTTACGTCAGAGTCCCGATGTGATTCTGATCGGTGAGATGCGAGACCGTGAAACGATGGAAGCGGCCATCTCGGCAGCCGAGACGGGGCACCTGGTGCTCTCCACTCTGCACACCGTCAATGCAGTTCAGACGGTCGAGAGGATCATTCACTTCTTCCCTCCGCACCAGCATGAATTGATCCGCTTGCAACTGTCACTGGTGCTCACCGGTGTGGTGTGTCAAAGACTGGTTCCGCTCAAGGATGAGGCGGGACGAGTTCCGGCGCTGGAGATGATGATCAACAGTCCAACAATCAGAGAATTGCTGAGAGAGGGTCGCACTCACGAACTCGCCGGCGCCCTCAGGGCGGGGGAGCATTACGGTTCCTGCACCTTTAATCAGTCTCTGAGAAGCTTGTATCAGGCCGATCGGATCACCCTCGATGAGGCTCTCTCTTATTCTGACTTCCCCGATGAACTGCAACTGGAACTGCGGGGAGTGGTCAAAGGCGCCGAGATGGGGGACTTCGACTTCGATTACTAGCCTCGATCGGCTAGGGGTCGAACCTTCTTCGAGTTATCCTCCCGATAGATGGGAGGACCGATGGGTACGCTTGTCATCGATATCGGCAACACCCGTCTGGCCTGGCGCCTGCGAGAGCCATCGGGAGTCGTGAGTGGTGGTTCGGCTTCTCATGCCGCGATCGCCGATGCTCTCTCATCCTTGCCGCGGGTCGAAGCCATCGCCATCTCCTCTGTTCAGCGTTCTCACGAAGGTGAGTTGCAGCAGTGGATCGATGCGACTCACCAGCCTTTACCGATCTGGATCCGCAGCGGTGCCGACCTTCCCTCCACTGTCAAGACCGATGAGCCGCACCGTACCGGAGCGGATCGGGCACTCTGCGCCTTCGCATGGGGAGGCGCAGATGAGCAGGGACCGGCGATCATCATCGATGCCGGAACCGCAGTGACTGTCGATGCGGTCAACCCCTCGGGTCAGTTGCTGGGCGGCTGGATCGCTCCCGGCTGGAGTGCCCTGCAACTCGGTCTACAACAGGCCGCCCCAGCGTTGCCACAGATGTCTGAGGAGCAAAGCGAAGAGGCTTCAGCTCCCTGGTCCGGCGAAACAAGCCGTGCGATTCGAGGTGGTATCGAATCGATGTTTGTCGAGGGAGTTCTGGGACTGCGGCGGAGAGTCGAGGCAGAACTCGGTAAAGATGCCACCACCGTCATCACCGGAGGAGATGCGGATCGACTTCTGTCCGCACTGCAACCGGCTCGATCACAACCCGACATGGTTCTGGATGGGCTCGAACGGATTCTGGAAAGCCGCAATCATGGCTGATTCAAACTGGGTTTTCGAGGTCACCGGTCCGGGTCGATCCGCTCTGCATGGCGTGATGATCGGCGGTCCCGCAGCGGATCAGTGGCTATCCAGTTGTTTTCGCGGAAGTGGATCGTCACCGCACGGTACTCTTCACGATGAGGATGGGACCGTGATCGATGATGTGGTGCTGGTGGATTGGCCCGGCGAGACATCTCGATACCTGATCACTTGCCACGGCAGTCCGGTACTGAAAGAGCACATCGTGGACCGGTTCGTGCAACTCGGGGCGACCCAGATCGACCAGAGGATAGATCTCTGGGGAGTTGGGAATGGTGTTGGTGCGGGGATCGCCGCTCAAGCTCGGATCTCCCTGACCCATGCGTGCAGTCGAGAAGCGTGTGCCTTCTTGCTTGAGCAGGCCTCGAGCTCGGGGCTTGCTGGTTGGATCGAACGCGCTCTCGAAAGTTCTCCGACCGCTGCCGATCTGAAACATCTATTGCAAGGCGCAGCGTCCGGGATCGGTGCCCTGGAGGCACCCACTGTGGTGATTGCCGGGGTACCCAATGCCGGGAAAAGCACCCTCTTCAACGAGTTGGTCGGGGAGTCGAGAGCACTGACCTGGCACCAGCCTGGAACCACTCGCGACCTGATCCAATCGCAGGCGATTTTCTGCGGATTCCCCATCTCGCTGATCGACGGGGCCGGGATCCGCCAACTGGGGGAGACGGTGGAGGAGACGGTGGAGCGGGAGGGAGTACGCCGGATGCGGCTGGCGATGAGCAGTGCAGATCTGGTATTGCACCTGGTGCCCCCCTCAGTGGGAGACCGCCGCAGCCCACCGCCGGAAACTCCCTGCCGGAGAAGCCTTGTCTTTCACAGTCGCTGCGATGAGAATTCACCTGGTGATGGCGAGCACCCGAAAATCTCTGCCATGACCGGGGAAGGGATCGAAACACTCAAGGTGCTGGTGTTGCAAGAGTTGTACGGCGTCAGTCAGATGCCGCGAGGTAAACCTTGCCTCTTCTTGCCGTCCCAACGGCATTGGATCGAACAGGCGCTGGTGGCGATCGAAGGGGGAACCGATCCTCGCTCGATTCTCCTGAACCTCGCCGAGTGCATTTGAGAGGGATCAGATGACAAGAGAAGCCCAACGAGACCTTGTGGATCTATCAGACCTCACCCCCGAGGCGATCGGCCAGATACTCGAGAGAGCCCAGCAGATGCGCGAGTGCCAGGTTCCGCTGTGGACCACCGGGGTGCGGCATGTCGGTTTGATCTTCTCGGAGCCGAGTACCCGGACCAGTCTCTCCTTCGTCGCCGCAGCTCATCGTCTCGGTGCCGAGGTTCTCGAACTTCGTGCTGAGGCTTCCAGCCTACGCAAGGGAGAAACTTTACTCGACACGGCATGGGCACTTGAATCCCTCGGGGCAGCGGCACTGGTGATTCGCGATGCCGATCCCGACACGGCCCCACTACTGGCGAAGCACTGCCAGGCGGGAGTCATCAATGGAGGAGGGGGGACACGCTCCCATCCGAGCCAGGGACTACTCGATGCCTTGACGCTGATCGATGAGTTCGGAGACCTCGAGGGGAAATGCATCGGGATCGTCGGAGATCTTCTCCACAGCCGCGTGGCGCGCAGTGACCTGGTCGCATTCCGTGCACTGGGCGCAAGAGTGGTGATGGTGGCTCCCGATCAGTGGCAAGATGAGACGTTGGCCGGCACCGGTGTCGAACTGGAGACGGATCTAGAGGCGGTCTTGCCACACCTCGACGCCATCCAACTGTTGCGCATCCAGCATGAGCGTCTCGACTCGCAAGAGGGGATCGATCCGCAACAGTACCAGCAAGAGTATCAACTGGATCAGCGACGCCTCGAGATGACGAAGCCGTCGTTAGTGGTGCTTCACCCGGGACCGATGAATCGCGGGGTCGAGGTCACCTCTGAGGTGGCGGACGGGGTACGCTCGCGGATCCGTCAGCAGGTGGCAAACGGGGTTCCGCTGCGGATGGCACTGCTGGAGAGAGCCTTCGGAGAGGTCCAGGTCTAGCGCAGTGGCAGCAGATGGGCGCTCGCTGTGGAGGTGGTTTCCGTGGGTCGTCATGGCGTTGGTGGCGATTGCCGGAATGCTGCCGGGGGAGTGGATCGCTGAGACTCTGCCGCGCTCCTGGCTGGCTCCGGGGCGCGACAAGATCGGTCACGCGGTGGGTTTCATGCTGTTGACCCTGACCTTTCGATTCTGGCGTGGAAGCGGTGCCGCTCCTGCCGAGTGGATTCCCGGATCGCTGTTGATCCTGACCGGTTTCGCTCTCATCCACGAGTATTCACAGCGGTGGATTCCTGGCCGCACTCCCGATGGAGAGGATCTGGTCGCAGACCTGCTGGGAATCGCAGTGGGGATCCTCCTCGCCGTGTGGTTACTTCCGCCAAAAGGTTCAAAATCGGCGTGAATAATCGTTCGATCCCTCCGTCATCTTCATCCTGAGCCGATCGATCCGTGCCGGTTTCGTCGGGAAACGGGCAATTTCGTGTCCGCAGGTCGCCTGAGCCCACTCCGCGCTCCCTTCCCGGGGGCTGGGGTGGTATCCTGAGAGTAGTCCCGCAGCCGATCCACTCGCCTTGGAGTGGATTCAAAAGAGATCTGGAGGGCCGATGACGATCCACACCCCCAAACGTTTCCTATCGATCGGCCTGATGCTACTGGCACTCGTGCTGGCCCCCCTTGAGATCTGGGGCCAGGTACCGTCGCGAGGTAGTTCCACCCAGGTTCCTCGACCGAGTTCTCGACCCACTTCTCGACCACAGGTGAGACCACAGGTGAGACCACAGGTGAGACCACAGGTGAGACCACAGGTGAGGCCACAAACCCCTCGCCCACAGGTCAGACCCCAAACCCCTCGACCACAGGCGAGACCGCAGGCGAGACCGCAGGCGAGACCACAGGCGAGACCACAGGCGAGACCACAGGCGAGACCACAGGCGAGACCGCAGGCGAGACCGCAAACTTCTCGACCACAGGTCAGACCGCAAACTGCTCGACCGGTAGTGCGTCCTACCCCTCGAAGGGGAGGATCCTCCACCAGCACTCCGACGGTGGTCGCTCCCCGCCCTCGCTCCACTTCCACGGCGCCAACATCGAGGAGAGTGGTGCAGCCGGGACGCAGTGGCCGATCCGCCGGAGGGACTTCAGCCACCGCCTCGTCCGGCACCTCGACTCGCACCGTTTCGCGCACTTCTGTGCGCCCTACCCTGCGGATTCCCAGGGAACGGATCCCCGCCGCCATGCCACGATCGAAGCCACTGCCGGCGATGCGTAGCGGCGAACGAGAAAGCTCTCGTCGAGAACTGCTGGGCACCGTCACTCTGCGGGATTCACGCCGTAGAATCATCACCGACCGTATCGGCACCAGTACTCTCATCGAGAAGCCCGCAAGACTGCGCAAGCCGGTGGGGGTGACACGCGACCTGATCCGTCGCATCGGCCAGCCGACTGGCGCCCGAAAACCGTTGTCGGCAACGGTCAATAGGTCTCGACGCGTTTCGTTGAATCGTGGCAGGAGAGTGGTCCTCACGCCGCTGCCTACGATGCCGCTGCCTACGATGCCGCTGCCTCCGGTGACCCATAGTGGTGGTGGAGCGTCGCTTCCAGGCGGCACGACCGTCTACCACTGGCCTCATCATCCCTTGCCGTGGTACTGCTTGCCCACTTCCTCGTACTACTACGGCAGTTACCTCGGATCCTGGACGACACCTGTCTGGCATCACCCCTGGGCGATCGGCTACAGGAGCCCGTGGTACCTGGGATATTCTGACCCCTGGTGCCATAGCTGGGCACTCCCCTGGTACTCCTGCTCCAGTGCCAGTTTCATCTGGTGGCATCACGGTCGCTGGAGTTCGCGCAATGACTCCAGCACCTGGGTTTCCACCACCTGGATTGATTCGGGTGACGATGTCCAGGATGGGGGATACGACCCGCAGTCCCTTCGAGAAGTTTACCTGGCACAACTCTGCGATGGCTGGCATCAGTTGACTACCGGAGACCCGGCTTCGGCACTACCGCTGATCGATGCGGCGCTGGCCGGATTGTCCGATTCGGCATTACCCTGGCTGCTACGATCGATCGGCCGCCTTGGAGTCGAAGATTTTGACGGAGCCGCAGAGGATCTTGGAATTGCCATCGAACTCGATCCGTCACTGCTGTCGATGCGCTGGAACGAAGTCGATTTTCTCGGAGATGATGGAGATGTCATCCGCGCACAACTGTGGGGCCGATTGGAAGAGGATCCCGCTGAAGTCTCCTGTGCCTTGCTGATCGGTGCTCTGGCGCTATTCAGTGAAGAGGTGGCGGATGCCCCAGCGCGCGGCGTGGTCTCTGAACTGCTGCTCGATGGCCATGGAAACGCCACCACGGTGGCGGTTCACGGGGCACTGCGTGGGGAAGCTCCGGTGGAGCCATCGCCAGCGGCGCAATGGTGGATGAATCCAGATTGTTCCCGATTACGAGAAGTGCTGCCCTAGACGGCTCCATCCGGCTGCTCGATAGTCACCCCACGCTTGGGCGGAAAGATCTCAGGAGCCGTGGTATCATTCTTCCCCGTGAAGGGGGGAGCAGTGACGGAACACTCCGAGAATCAGTTCGACCCGGGAAAATTGTTCGAAGCGGCACGCCAGCAGGCCACCCATGCCCGGGCTCCCTACTCTCGATTTCATGTCGGTGCAGCCCTCTGGAGTGATTCCCAGATCTTCGGCGGATGTAACGTCGAGAACGCCAGCTACGGCCTCACCATCTGTGCCGAACGCGGTGCCGTGATGAACTGGGCTGCTGCCGGATCCCCGGGGACCCCCCTCGCCATCGCCATTGCCGCGCGTTCGGCCGATTCCGGACAGTGGGTAGAGGCGATGCCTTGCGGCGCCTGCCGACAGGTCCTCAACGAGTTGCCGGGTGCGAATCAAATGGTGGTCTGGATCTGCGACGGAGAGGGTGGGAAATCCACGACTCTCAGGGAGTTGCTACCGCACTCCTTCGGTCCATCGGATCTCGGGATAGAAGAGGGGTAGGGCCTTGGAAACTGCATACGATGATCTGGGCGAAGAGTGTCGGGGCATCGAGCACGAGTACGGAGAAGATGTACGGATCCTCGCCGATCCGTATTCGATGAGTTTGCTCACCGAGATGTGCACTCCAGGTACAGGACAGCCTCGGTTCAACGAGCTGCTCGATACCCTTTACCGGATCGTACTCCAGCGGGCGATCGCTCAGGAATTACCTCGCTCCCTGATCGAGCGCGACACCAACATGAAGCAGTACACACCGCTGGGAGTTTTTCGCGGGCAAATCATCGATCGAGCAACTCGCGCGGTGACTGTAAATGTGGCTCGAGCGGGAACCGTGCCATCCCATATCTGCCAGCAGATGCTCCATCAGGTCCTCGATCCGCAAGGGGTGCGACAGGATCATGTGATCATGGAGCGAACCGTCGATGAATCCGGTGCGGTAACGGGAGCGGCACTGCATGGCAGCAAGATCGGTGGTGATGTCGATGGCCGATATCTTTTCTTCGCCGATCCGATGGGAGCGACAGGATCCTCGTTGCTACAAGTGATTCAGCATTACAGGGAAAAAGTCGGCGGGACTCCTGAGCGAATCATCGCCGCTCATCTGATCATTACCCCTGAGTACATCCGTCGGATGACGGCAGAGGTTCCTGGAATCAAAATCTGGACATTACGCCTCGATCGAGGGGCGAGTCCCGACGAAGTTTTGGGTATGATTCCGGGCAGAGACTCGCGAGAGAGTGGACTCAATGAGGTCGACTACATCGTTCCCGGTGCGGGTGGCGTTGGGGAAATCATCAACAACTCGTGGATCTGATTCCGCTTCACGTGGATCTGATTCCGTTCCAGAAGAAATCGATGGATGCTGACATGAAGTACAAGATGAATCCCGAGCCACCGTTACCTCCGCACTACATGGAAGTCTTGATCGAGGAGGAGGAAATCAGGATCCGCGTCAAGGATCTGGCCCGCGAAGTCCAGGAAAACATGGGCGAGCGCGATCCGATCATCGTCTGTGTCCTCAAGGGTGCATTCGTGTTTGTCGCTGACCTGGTCAGGAAGTTGGACTTTCCTTTCAGCATCGATTTTCTTCGAGCGTCTTCATACGGCAATTCCGTGGTCACGAGCGGTGAGGTGAAACTCGATCTCGATCTGCAGCAATCGATCTCGAATAGACATGTACTGGTGGTCGAGGATATCGTCGATACTGGACTGACAGTGCAGTACCTGAAGGCCAGTCTCGAAGCTCGGGGGCCCGCTTCCATCTCGATCTGTTCCCTGCTCCACAAGCCCGCCAATAACGTGAAACTGGCCCCGGTCGATTATTGTGGATTCGAGATCCCCAACGACTTCGTGGTGGGCTATGGCCTCGACTGGCAGGGTTACTATCGCAACTTGCCCTTCATCGCCCAGGTTCATCAGACCTGAGCGTGAATCGATCGATCTAGCGAATCGATCGGGTCACATCCAGGAGTTGTGAATTGGGCACCGAATTGCCGAATCTCGGGAACTGATCAAAGGTCCAGATCACCTCCTTACTGGCGGGATCGATCTCGATGATCAGCGGCTGTCCAGGGCCAGCATGACAATTCCCGATGACATAGTGACCATCGGGAAGCACCTCCAGGGTCGTGACCCAGGAGAGGCAGATCTGAGGGAGATCGTACTGGTCCAGTCGCCAGACGATTTGGTGGTCGGCGCTGACTTCGATCACGCCGTGTCCATTGCCCGTGGTGATCAGGGTATTGCCATTATCGAGGCGCAAGGCACAGAAGCATTGATCTCCGAAGGACTCGGGCCCGTGGCCGCCGACTGGTTTTCGATCAAACATCGGAACATCGTATTCCCATACGATTTTTCCCGAGCCCTGCTGATACTCTCGGACCACTCCATCTCTCTCATGGCAGACCAGGTAGCGATCTGCTGAGATCTTTCGCACCAGTCGAGTATCGGAATGAGGATGGGGTCGATCGACCTTGAGTGGGGTCTTCGACACCAATCTTCCCTGGCGATCGACTTCGATGATTCTCGCCGGACCACTTTCGGCGATCATCAGAAGACCATTCTTGAGCGGCTGAAAGGCATGAACCTCGACGGCACGTCCTTCATTGCCGTTGGCACGTGCCGAGTCATAACTCCAAACCACCTGTTGGCTCTTGAAGTCGATCTCGACCACCTCGGATGAGCCTCGCTGGACCAAGATGTTGCCGGATGGAAGCCGATGGATGTCATGTATTGAACCCCACGGCATCGACCATTCCAGCTGGCCATCGCGATCGACCACTGCGAGTATTCCATTCCCCTGGGTCAGAACCCGATGGCCCTGGGGCAGTGCTTGTGAACCGACAGACCACCCCGGTGCAGCGCAGGAGGAAAGCCAGCAGCAGGGAAGTGCCATGGCGAGAAGGAAGGCGAAGGTGACAGCGATAGTATTGCGGGCGGGGATTCGACGCGACCGCGGTGGCTTTGTAATCATGCGTTAAAATAGCCAGATCTGGCTGGCGATTGAACCCGGTAGCGGGAACCGAACTTCAGGAAAGTAGCCGCCATCGTTCTAGCCGCCGGTAGAGGGTGGTTTTGGGAATCCCCAGAATCCTTGCGGCTTGCGCTTTGTTGCCATCGGTTTCGGTCAATACATCCCTCACGATGCCACCGAGCACCACCTCTTCCAGTTTTCGAAGATCGGTGCCCAGTTCCGCTCTCAAACGGAGAGCGATGGGATGAGGAACCGATGTTCGATGCAGCGAAGGGGATAGATCCTCGACCAGAATTCTCGCTTTCCCCGCCGCCGAGACCCTTTCCATTTCATTTCTCAGTTCCCGGATGTTTCCTTTCCACGGCGCTCCGATCAGGACGGTCAAGGCATCGGCGGAAAAGCTGGGAACTGAGCACCTATTTTTCTTGCAGAAAGCACGCAAGAAATTCTGACACAGCAGCGGGATATCCTGGCGTCGTTGGCGCAACGGTGGGATTTCCACTCGTAGGACATCGATCCTGTAGCGCAGGTCTTCACGAAAGCGTCCCGCCTGGATCTCCTGTTCGAGATCGCGGTGGGTCGCAGCCAGCAAACGGAAATCGACCTTTCGAGTGCGAGTGCTACCCACTCTGCGAATCTCTCGCTCCTGCAAGACCCTCAGCAACTTCGATTGGAGTGCCGCTTCCATCTCACCGATTTCGTCGAGCAACAGGATGCCTCCCTCGGCACTTTCGATCAATCCGGCCCGCTCAGAAGTGGCACCGGTGAAGGCTCCGCGATCGTGACCGAACAGCTCACCATCGAGTAGATTGGGGGAGATGGCCGCGCAGTTTTCGCAGATGAACGGGCCCGCTTTCCTCGGACTCAGGCGGTGGATCGCCCGACCCACCAGTTCCTTGCCAGTGCCGCTCTCTCCGTGAATCAGGACCGTGGAGTCGCTCGAGATGACCTTTTCGATCTGCTGTAGCAAACGAATCAGAGGCCTTGAAGTACCGAGGAACTCGGGAAACCGGCTCTGCAATCGTTGAATCTCTGCAGGGTTCAACTGTGGACCTTGGTAGGGCATTGGACCGGCAACATGATTTCTCTCCATCATTCCTCCTCGACGACAGGATTGCATGATGTTGCGTAAAGTCAATATTATTGTAGGCCGCTTCAGGACGCTTTGGCACGGCAATTGGCGTGTGATGTTGACAGTATTGGAATTGAGGGATAAGTTTCTTCAGTTGCACCACGATTCCCTGGTAGCTCAATTGGCAGAGTAGGTGGCTGTTAACCACTTGGTTGTTGGTTCGAGTCCAACCCGGGGAGCCATCAGCGCCTCCGTCGGTCACGACGGGGGCGCTGTCCTTTTGATCCGCCTTCTCCCCCTGAGTCATAGAAACTCCTATCCTGTCCGGGTCGGGTATGTCGACCGCCTCATCTTCTGACGGTTCAGGTGCGCCGTGGCGGTTAGATCGATGCATTTCCCGCAAGACGATGCCCCTGCGCGAGGAGGTCAAGGATGGATGCTCAACGATCGGCACAACTGGTGCGGGATCGTAATTTCGATGCTCACCTGAGTCGACATCAGTTGGACCCACTGGTGCGCAATTCGATCTCCACCCTGCAGGTGAACCTGGGGAAGTTATGCAATCAGTCGTGTTTGCACTGTCACGTCGAAGCGGGGCCACGTCGAACCGAGATGATGAGCCGTGAGGTGGCTGAGGCTGTGATGGCTCTGCTCGATCGAACTCCCTCCATCGAGGTGGTCGATTTGACCGGCGGTGCTCCCGAGTTGAATCCTCATTTTCGCTGGCTGGTGCAGGGAGCTCGGGAACTGGGCCGTTCGGTGATCGATCGATGCAATCTCACGGTGTTGTTCGAGCCAGAGATGGAAGACCTTGCCGAGTTTCTGGCGAGCCACAAGGTTCGCGTGGTGGCGAGTTTGCCCTGCTACACCGAAGAGAATGTCGATGCTCAACGAGGTGGGGGGGCCTTCAGTCGAAGCATTCGCGCGATTCGTTGGTTGAATACCCTGGGGTACGGAGATGGACAGCACGGGCTGCAGTTGGATCTGGTCTATAACCCCCTTGGAGCGAGCCTGCCGCCGCCCCAAGAGTCCCTCGAACAAGATTACAAGAAGCACCTGAAGGAGCAGTTTGGACTGCGATTTGATCGGTTGCTCGCGATGACCAACTTGCCGGTGAAACGATTCTCTGAAAGTCTCCACCGAAGTGGCGAACTGCCCGAGTACCTCGATCTGCTCGAAGCCAATTTCAATCCATCGACTGTCGCTGGTTTGATGTGTCGAGATACCATCAGCGTGGGGTGGGACGGTGCCCTGTATGACTGTGATTTCAACCAGATGCTGGAACTTGGGATGACTTCAGGAAATTCCACTCCGATTTTCATCCAGGATCTGATTCATCTGGATGAGCTCATCGGGCAACCGATCTTGACCGGTGGACATTGCCTCGGGTGTTGTGCGGGAAGTGGATCCAGTTGCGGGGGAACTCTCCTGGATAGAAACGCCTCTGCTGGGGAGGGGGTCGATGAGTGATGAAGTTATGGAGTCGATTCAGGCGGTGATCTTCGCCAAGGTTCCTCGGCCGGGACAAGTCAAGACGCGCTTGGCTCGTACCATCGGCCCGGACCAGGCAGCCAAACTAGCGGAGGCATTTCTTCTCGACACCTACCAGTCGCTGGCCGCAGTTCCATGGGCCGAGCCGGTGGTGGCGACCACCGGGCCCCTCGATGGTCAGTTGTCCTCGATGGTGCAGTGGATCCAGGGTGATGGAGACCTCGGGGACCGCATCGAACGGATGGCCCTTCGTGCTCTGGCCACAACGGATCACGTCATCGTGTTGGGAGCCGATACTCCAGGCCTCCCTCGAGCATTACTGGAACAGGCGCGGGTTGCATTACAAGACGCAGACGCCGTGGTCGGCCCCGGCTGCGACGGAGGTTTTTATCTGCTGGGACTCCGGCATTGCCCCGAAGGACTGCTGGAAGGGCTTCCCTGGAGCCAAACAAATACCCTGGATGCACTATTGGAGCGATTAGAGCAGTTTCAACTCGAGACTCGCTCCATCGAGTCCTGGTTCGATGTCGATCATCCTGAGGATCTCGAACGCCTGATTCGAGGGATCGAGAGGGAACGGATCATCGCTCCTGCGACCGCCGCCATTCTTGCCCAGATGTGCCGGTAACGACGGTGGAAACCGCCACCGGATCTTGGTTGAGGGCACAACTCCTGCGATACTACCGATACTCAGCACACTCGATCCAGGATTGATTTCCTGAACCGAGTCGTCCGTTGAATTTTCGTTGGTAGTTGGTGGTGGTCGAGTTGAGGAGATGGAATTGAACTCAAGGTTACGAGAATCCCACTACCGGAACCCTCCGAGCGGAAAGCACGGGTTGTGGTTCTCCCTTGGAGTGGCGATTCTGATTCTGCTGCCCAGTTGTGCCGCTCGAGATCATGCCATCGCTGAACTGGAAGGAAATCGTATCCAGGACGAGAAGGTTGCCGAAGTCGATCGCTTTCGACGGGAGCAGTTGATCGATCCAGCATCTGCAGTGACCCATCCAGATGCCAAGGTGGTGGACATCGAGGTGCCGGATATTCTTGATCTGGACTCCGCCATCCGCATCGCGACCCGCCATAGCCGGTCGTTTCAATCGCAAAGAGAGTCCTTTTTTCTCAGCGCATTGTCGCTCGGGTTGACCAGGAGGGACTTCCTGCGTCCAGTCTTCAATTCAACGGCGTCCTTTTCTGCCTCCGATGGAAGTGACCAGAACTATCAAGATGTGGCGGCCTTGTCTCTCGGCGGCAGCCAGATGCTGTTTTTGGGCGGGACCCTCTCCTTCGATACCAATGCGTCTTTGATTCATTCGGATGACCCTCTGGCCGACAGCCAGACATCCAATGTTTCGACGTCCTTGTCGCTGACTCAACCGTTGCTTCGGGGTGCTGGGCACGATTTTGCCTTCGAGGCGCTGAACCAGGCGGAACGAAACCTGCTATACAGAGCGAGGGACTTCGAGTTTTATCGGCAAGAATTTGTCATCCAGATCACAGAGAAGTATTTCGGGCTCATCAGCCAGCAGAAAAAGCTCGCCAATACGCGTGAGAATATCGAGGGACAGCTGTTTGCCTGGGAGCAAGCGAAAGCACTGTTTCGTCTCGGTCGAGGCAATAGCCTGGATGTGTTCCGGGCAGAGCAAGCACTGCTGGAAGCGCAGTCCAGTGGCCTCGATGCAGAACAGACTTTCAGCCTCTCCATCGACCGCTTCAAGATTGATCTGGGTTTACCCACCAACGTGGAGTTTGTTATCCAGGATGACTTCCCTCAGGTCACTCCTTTCCAGATGGATCTGGAAGGAGCGGTCGAGGCTGCCCTCCACAACAGGCTCGACCTCCGATCCACAAGAGATCAACTGCAAGATGCGGAGCGTGGACTCAATATCGCAACCAACTCGCTATTGCCATCACTGGGACTCTCTCTCGGATACGCTGCTGCAGCGGATCCAAAGCACCGATTTTCAGATCTGACCATCGATGATTCGGATGATTACTCCGTGGGGCTTGTGATGGAGATCCCTCTCGATCGTCAGAGTCAGAGAAACAATTTCAGATCCGCAGAAATCTCGCTCGATCAGGCGCGGCGTGAACTGGACCGTCAGCGAGATGAAGTCATCCTTGAAGTACGAGATTCCCTCAGAACGTTACAGCAGAGAAAAGCACAGATCGAACTGGGGCTGAAGAAGATTCAATCAGTGACCTTCAGTGTCGAGAAGGCGGAGATCGATCAATTGCGAGGAACAGGGACCAATAGAGACGTGGTCGAGGCGACCAATTCTCTGACCGAAGCGAAAAACGGACAACTGGATCGAATCGTAGCCCACGAGATCCAGTTGCTGAGGCTTCAGAAGCAGTTAGGACTCCTCTTCGTGAATGAGGATGGAATGGTGGCAAAGTGACGAAGTCGGCCAAGACGGCAATCGGGGTCGGAGGGCTCTTGCTGTTGATGATCCTGATCGGGACCTTCGGTGGCAACGGTGGAACCGAGAACCCTAGCGGTGGCAGTACTCCGGTTCGTCGTGGCACGCTCAAGGTCTCCCTGACCGAGCGTGGCACCCTCAAGACTCGAAATGCAGTCCATATTCGCTCCGAGGTCAAGGGTCGTACGGCGATCGAATGGCTGATCGAAGAGGGGACGATAGTCGAGAAGGGCGTGATTGTTGTCGAACTCGAGAAAGAGGAGACGCAGCGCCGGATCGATGATATCGAGGACAATCTGATCGGATTTGAAATCGAGTTGAATACGTCTCGTACAGAGGTGGCAATTCAGACCGAGCAGAACAAGACAGATTCAGAGAAAGCACAACTGTCACTCGAGGTCGCCCAGGTCGAACGTGAAAAGTTGATGGCTGGGGATATTCCGAAAGAGGAACGACGCCTGAACCTCGCAATAGAAAAGGCAGAGTCGGAGCTCAGCCGCGCGGAGGGGCTGTGGGAAGACATGCCCCAGATGCTGGAGAAGGGATTTGTCACTCAGGACGAATTCGAGCAGGAGCGCATCAATCTGAAAGAGAAGCGTGAAGGCCTGGTGACCGCCAAGCAAGATCGAGAACTGTATAGAGTGTTCGAAAAACCACTCAACATTAAACAAAAGGAAGCGGCAGTTACCGAGGCACTGAGAGGTGTCGAGCGGGTCGCAAAGCAGGCCGAAACGAAGATGGGAAGCCTGGTTATCAAAGTTAGCCAGGATGAGCGTCGCTTACTAGAGAGCCAGGAAGAGTTAGCGCTTGAGCAATACGATATCGAACGTATGACTATCGTTGCTCCCAGTGGAGGTGTCGTCTTCTACGGCAATCCCGATCGCTCCTGGGAAGCAGAAGACATCCGGGTGGGAGAGAATGTCTATTTCAATCGTGTCATCTTGACCTTACCCGACCCTTCGGAGATGGCCGTATTGATCAACATTCACGAAGCAGATATCGACAAGGTATCTGAGGGGATGAACGCCGTGATTCGATCCGACGTGCAAAAGGATCGTGTTTTCCATGGCGAGGTCATCAAGATCGATGCTGTTGCCAACGCCGGGAATCGGCGCTGGGGAGATCAGATTCGGCGTTTCAAAGTTGAGGTCAGTTTACAGGGCAACGATCTTGAGTTGAAGCCAGGAACTTCGGCCGAGGTAGAGATTCATACTGCAGACCTGGATGATGTTCTGTACGTGCCCCTTCAATCCATCCATGCCGAGGCGGGGCGTTACTACTGCTTTCTCCATAGCTCCAGGGGCAGTGAGAAAACCGAAGTGACAGTGGGGCGATCCAACGACAGTTTTCTGGAGATCACCGAAGGACTCGAAGAAGGCCAGCATGTCTTGCTCTACAAGCCAGAGTCGGTATCAGTCTCTAATAGTGAAGATATTCCCTCAGCCAAGAGCCCTGTCGAGCGGGAGTCAAGACCACGTGGTGGATCTGGTAATGGTAACCCCGGTGGCCGACGACGCGGGCCTTCCTCCCCATGAAGGCTCCCATCATCTCCTTGCAGGGAGTTCACAAGTATTACGGTGATCACGAGCCCCGACTCCACGTACTCAAGGGGATAGATCTGGATGTTGCAGAGGGGGAGTATGTTTCCATCACGGGTACCTCCGGATCGGGAAAATCGACCATGCTCAATTTGATCGGGTGTCTCGATAACACCAGCGAGGGGGCATATCTGCTCAATGGAAGAGATGTGTCCTCATATTCCGATGACGAGTTGTCAAAAATTAGAAACAAGGACATCGGTTTCATATTTCAGAGTTTCAATCTGATTCCGCAGTTGACGGTATTCGAGAATGTGCAGGTACCTATTCTCTATGGCACCCGCTCGATTGCGGCCACTACTGATCGATGTCATCAGGTGATTGAATCTGTCGGCCTGAGTGATCGCAGCGAACATCGACCTACCCAGTTATCAGGGGGGGAATGCCAGCGTGTCGCCATCGCTCGAGCTCTCATCAATGATCCGGTGCTATTGCTCGCGGATGAGCCCACCGGAAACCTGGATAGCACAACGGGTGAGGAAGTCCTTGGCCTGATCGATGACCTACATCAGCAGGGCCGATCCATCGTTATGATTACACACGACCCAGATGTGGCGGACCGATCTCAGCGTAGGGTTGATCTTCGAGATGGAGTGATGGTCGAGGCGGGAACGACATGATTCCACAGAAGCAACTGGAGCTGGTTCGGATGGGATTACGCAATCTTGTGGGCTATCCGATGCGTACCATCTTGACGATGCTTGGAGTCGTATTTGGTGTGGGATCGGTGATCGCCATGCTCGCCCTCGGTGCTGGCGCTGAACGGGAATTACTCGAGGAAATCGGTCGTCTTGGGATCCAGAACATCATCATCAATTCGATCAAGCCAGAAGAACAAGCGAACTCTTCTCAGCGAGGCAATTGGATCAATAGTTATGGGATCACATTCAGAGATCATCGTCAGATTTTGGATACGATTCCGGGTCTCGAAAAGGCGCTTCCTGTTCATGTCAGCAAGAAAACGGTGTGGAAGGGTAGCAAAAGAGCAGAAGGAACACTTTACGCGGTGACCCCTGAGCATCTGGAGATGTTTCAACTCAATACATCCATCGGAAGAAATCTGACTCGTCTCGATGATGAGAAGTTGTCTCGGGTTTGTGTGGTTCGGTCAGGGATCCTCAAGGAACTGGGCATTTACCAGGATCCGATTGGTTTCCCCCTCAACATCGATAATGAGACCTTCTACATCGTAGGAGTGCTCAAAGAGGATTCGTTTCTAGGATATGCAAGAAAGGCACTGTCTGTCGATGCCAAGAGTTCCGAGATTTATGTGCCGTATAGCAGTGTGCTGAGGCGTCATGGAACACGATCCATCAGTCGCCGTAATGGATCCACGGAGGCGACGGATGTCGAATTGAATCAGGTCGTCATCTCCGTAACAGATCTGGACCAGGTTCTGGTCACGGCAAGAATGCTCGGGAGCCTTCTGGAGCGCAATCACCCCGAGAAGGACTACGAACTCGTGGTTCCACTGGAAGTGCTTTCACAGAGACAGAAGACCCAGCAGGTGTTCAACATCGCCCTGGTCGCGATCGCCTCGATTTCGTTGTTGGTCGGTGGAATCGGGATTGCCAATATCATGCTGGCAACGGTTACCGAAAGAACAAAGGAGATTGGTATTCGTCGGGCATTGGGTGCACGTAGACATCACATCATCTCGCAATTTCTCATCGAGACGACCACGATATCGACGATTGGCGGCGGAGTTGGCGTCCTGGTCGGGATTGGCCTGGTACAGGTACTGACCTTCTTCACCGGCTGGAGTGCTGCCATTACCATTTCCAGTGTGGTGCTTTCGCTCTCCATCTCGATGGCAGTCGGCATCGTCTCGGGTATTTATCCGGCTCGACGTGCGGCTGGTCTTGATCCCATCTCGGCACTCCGCCACGAGTGATGTGCTGGACTTGAGCGAACTCCCCATCAGCGCCGCTGGTGACTCAAGGAGTGAGCGCGGCTCCGATTGCAGTGACAGCCAGTGCTGTGGCGAGGATCGGATCATCCTCTTTCATCAGGGTGCCAAGAGGATTGACGAAGCTCCCATCATTTCGTTGTCGATCCGAGAGTAAATTCGTCATCGGCTCCAACAATCGAGCGGCATCTGCGGAAGCGATGGCGACCTCTCCGCGGATGGAGAGGTGATAGAAGAAGAGCACCTGTCCCCATCGATCGGGGTGGTCATGCGGGATGCCGCCGGGGTGGTCCAGGTCGGGGTGAGAATCGAGCCAGTCGATGGCGCTGAGCACCCTGGGGTCATCGGGCTTCACACCTGCAGCCAGCAGTGCAAGGAGTCCCTCGCTGGTGGCGGTGGCATAGGGCAGATAGAT
>CAVOEM010000005.1:0-35748 GCA_963694575.1 Planctomycetes bacterium UBA1146
CGATGTGGTGGATGAGCAACTGGATGTCACCGCCCGGACCTTCCTCGGAATGACCGTAGGCTGTGCTCGCTGTCATGATCACAAGTTTGATCCGATTCCGGCCAAGGATTATTACGCCATGGCAGGGATCTTTCGATCGACCAGCACCATGGAGAGCTTGAAAACCGTCGCCAAGTGGCGTGAGATCTCGCTGGAAACAGTGGCAGAGGCGCAGAGTAGAAAACTCTGGGAAACTGAGCGAGCCAGCATTGCCAAGAATGTTGAGAGCGCAAAGAAGGAGCTGCGGGAAGTCCTCGAGGGAGGTCTCTCCGGGGGAGTCGGCAAGCATCTTCTGGCGGCGCTGGATGCGATGCCGGAAATTGCCATCGCGGGAGTTACAGAGACGCATTCCACATCGCTCGGGGAGAACCGTTCGAACTACGGGACCGATCAGATACCGATACTTCACTCGGTGAAGGGCGGACTCCAGCAAGTGACCTGGGAATTGCAGGTCCCGAAAGCGGGTGAGTGGAACCTCGATGTTCGGTATGCGGCGCTGGAGAAGCGCCCGATGCGTTTGCTGGTGAACGGGGAGCAGGTCTCGAAGGATGCACTCGCCACCGTCACTGGTGGTTGGACCACCAAAGATCAGCGTTGGGAAACTCAGGCAACACTGGACCTCGATGTGGGACTGGTGACGATCCGACTCGAGAGACCGGGCGCTGTTCCTCATCTGGATCGAGTCCGGCTGGTTCCCGCCAAAGGGTGGCCAAGCAGCGTGGATCCGCTCATCGTTTCGGGATGGGTCGATTTCCTGACAAGACCGACGATCGAGGAGGATCCTCTCTGGGGATCCTGGGTCCGGTGGATGCATCTGAGGAGCGAAGATCGACCACAGAACCCGCAGCAGGTCGCCCGCTGGTGGGCCAATGCTGTCGCCGACCCGCGGACCGATCAGTTGCCTGCAGAGGTGAAGGCCATCCTCTCCGAGGCCACTCCCCAAGATCATCCGGGTATCGCAGCGGTCTTCCAGAAGGTGGTCGAGGCGGCGGTAGCCACAGAAGATGGGACAGTGGTTCAAACGCCATCGGTCTTCCAGCAGTTGCACTCGACGGTCGGCCCCTGGTTCGAGCCGTTATTGCAGGCAGAAAATGCAGCTCCCGAAGAACTTCGTGCACCGGTCGAGCAGATGGTGGCGGCGCTTGCGAAGAAAGATGAAGCGATGCCCCCTGCTGCGGTGATGGTACTCGGTGTCCAAGACGGAGTGGTCGCCGACCTTCCGATTCATATTCGCGGTAGCCATCTTCGGTTGGCCAAAGATGCTGTGCCGCGTGGTGCTCTTCAGATCACTGATCACCTGGTTCCCCCGATGCAGGCAGAAGATGGGAAGAGTGGGCGGCTGGAGCTGGCACGCTGGATGGCAGATGAGCGCCATCCCTTGACCTCGCGGGTGGCGGTCAATCGAATCTGGTTGGAACTGTTTGGTGAAGCACTGGTCTCGACTCCGTCCAACTTCGGTTTCAGCGGTGATCTACCCAGTCATCCAGAACTTCTGGATCGACTCGCTCACGACTTCGTCGCCGATGGCTGGTCGACGAAAAAGACGATCCGGAGAATCCTCAAAACCTCCACCTGGAGGCAACAAGTCATCGAGGATCCCGTGGCGTCGTTGAGCGACCCGGAAAATCGACTTTTATGGAGTCAGAATCGCCAACGTCTGCGTGCAGAAGCAGTGCGCGATTCAGTGCTGGCCGTGAGTCAGGGTCTCGACCGCGAGATGGGCGGCACCTTGTTGGCGACCAAAAATCGTGGATATGTGACTAATGACCAGTCGAACAATCAGGCTCGCTACGATCTTCCTCGTCGATCCATCTACCTACCGGTGATTCGCAATGCGATGTATGAGCTGTTCAGCGCCTTCGATTACAATGATCCTTCCACACCGATCTCGAAGCGTTACTCGACCGTGGTGGCTCACCAGGCGCTGTTCTTTCTCAACTCGCCGATGGTGCTGGAGGCTGCGCTGGCGATCGCCAATCAGGTCCTTGAATTGAAGTTGACCGAGGTCGATCAAGTTCAGGAGATGCATCGCAGAATCCTGTGTCGCGAAGCCACCGAAGCAGAGGTAGAGCGTGCGATCCAGTTCGTGAACCGAATGGAGGAGTCGGTCCTCGCAATGCCTGTAGAAGATCGACCGGGTGATCCTCACCAGTCTGCATGGCAGGCGTTTTGTCAGGCGTTACTGGCTTCCAGTGAGTTCCTCTATCTTGATTGAAAGTCTCGATCGGGTTCGAAGCCCGTGGAGACCGAGGAGTTGAAGTGAATATTGATCCGATGAGTGCCATCTCGCGGAGGAAAATGCTCAAGGGCTGTTGCGCCGGATTCGGCGCACTGGCTCTCGATGGGTTGCTTGGATCATCTCCGGCATTCGCAGGAATTCCCGGAGGGCCGCATTTTGCGCCACGGGCAAAACGAGTCATCTTCCTATTCATGCACGGTGGCCCGTCACAGGTGGATACCTTCGACTACAAGCCGAGATTGATCCAGGATGATGGCAAGCCGCTGCCGTACCCACTCCCTCGAGTGACCTTTGCCGATCCGAAGCAATATGGTGGGGTGATGAGATCTCCTTGGGAGTTCAAGCAGTACGGTGAGTCGGGGCAGTGGGTCAGTGATCTGTTCCCTCACGTCGCGGGAATGGTCGATGACATCTGCTTCGTCAAGAGTATGCACGGCACCAATGACGCTCATGGTGGAGCATTGCTTGCTCTCCACACCGGAAGCGACACCTTCGTCAGGCCGAGCATGGGTTCGTGGGTGCTCTACGGACTGGGTGAGGAGAACTCGGACCTGCCAGGATTCATCACCATCTGTCCGACGCTGGGGCATGGGGGGGTCAACAACTGGTCGAGTGCATTCTTGCCGGCTCGATACCAGGGAACTCCCATCGGGCATGCCGGAGTCCAGGCGAGAAACGCGACGATTCATCACCTGAAGAACAGCCACTGGAATGAAGGACTGCAGCAGATGCAGTTGGAACTTCTCAACCAGATCAATCTTGAGCACCTCGGAGATCGAGCCACCGACGATTCGCTCGATGCTCGGATTCGATCCTTTGAGGTGGCGTTCCAGATGCAAACCGAAGCTCCAGAGGTGATGGATCTCGCAGGCGAGACGGCGACCACCATGGAGATGTATGGCATCGACGAACCGAAAACTGACAACTTCGGGCGTCAGTGCCTGATGGCTCGACGCTTTGCGGAGGCGGGAGTTCGTTTTATTCAGTGCACTCACTCCTACAAGTGGGATCAGCACAGCAATCTCAAGGCAGGCCATTCCAACAACGCGCTCGAGGTCGACAAGCCGATTGCCGGACTGCTGAAGGATCTCAAGACGCGGGGATTGCTGGAGGACACGCTGGTGATCTGGGGCGGGGAGTTTGGCCGGACACCGACAGCCCAGGATGGAAACGGAAGAGATCACAATCCGCATGGGTTCACCATATGGATGGCCGGAGGAGGCGTCAGAGGGGGGATGTCCTATGGCGAGACGGATGACTACGGCTATCACGCGGTGGTCGATAAGGTCCATGTCAACGATCTGCACGCGACGATCTTGCACCTGCTGGGGATTGACCACGAGAAGCTGACCTACCGCCATGCGGGGCGTGATTTCCGCCTCACCGATGTCGCAGGAAACGTGGTCAAAAAAATTATCGCCTGAGACCGGTCAGGTCACAGGCGATAATCGAAATCGAACTCAAAGAACTGATCCGTACTGGATTACCAGTTGATTCCGGTCATCACTGAAAACACGGACCGGTCCGAGATCCCATCGTAAGTAGAGATCCTGTAGTCCAGGCCGATGTGAGCGTTGTCTCCAAGGTGCAGTATTGCTCCACCGTGGAAGTAGACGCCCGTTTCATCTGCTTTGATGCCGGGAACGGGAGGGAGTCCGTACTCATCGACGCTGATCATCGAAACTCCACCTCCACCGATCAAGGACAAGGGTGTGAATGGGAGTTCTGCAGTGATCCTGCCTCCGGCGAAGAACTCGGAGTCGCGAACCTTTCCGAGGGCACCGTCATTCTCGGTGGCCTGGATGTAAGCTACTTCTGGTGCGATGTACCACGCACTTTTGCGTGCACTCACCCAGAGGCCGTAACCATCGACGTCGTCGAGATTCGATGGATTCTCTTCGAGGTCGTATGTGCCATAGATGAGACTCGTTTGGCCGGTGTAGGGCTTTGGGTTTGGCTGCTCTACCCCGGAAAAGGGCGAAGTAGCATCGGGGCGAAAGCGAACCCAGTCGTCATTGCCGGCGCAGCCGGCAAGTAGGACCAGGGACAGCAGGGGAAGCGCAAGGGCTCTGAGACTCCACACTTTTGGTCTCCAATTCAATTGGCTCCAGTGGATTGGGCTCAACATCGGGATCACACCTTTCCTGGTTCCCGGTGAATCCGGGATTCCCTTCTGATCGCATGCCAAGCCTTCGGCTGAATCGACTCGGAGGGGCTCCGACTGACGATCACCGACTCCTGAACAGCACCGACCCGGATGGGGAAGGCGGGATTCTAGACCGCAGGAGAAGCAGCAGCAAGTGACCCTCGAATGCTCTTGTGACGGGGGTCGGCCCGGTGCCAGGGTCGATGGCCGGAAAGAAGAGAGAAGCGGGCTTATCTTGACTCCGAACGGCCATCTCGTAGGATTCAGGCTTCCAGGTATGTCCATACTGGTGGTTCTGTCCCAGAGTCGCCTGTTCGACAGAGCCTGCCCGGACCCGGTGATCATTGTTGCCGGGCTCGAAATGGAAGGTTTGGTCCTGGAAAGTTGTTTGGAAGCTCGAGGGTAGACGCGCGGGGTTCGCCTGGAATCGAGGCGGCGCGGCAGCCCAGGCGAGAGTTCTCGGAGGAGACGAAGCGTTTGGATCGGAAAGAAATTGTGAAGACCTGTTTGCTCAGGTCTGACAATGTTCATGATCTCGATTCAACATTTGCTCCTCAATATCAATGACCAAGGTTTGTACCCAGAAGGTATCGGACTGATAACGGACTCGGCCCAGCGTGGTGGGTCAGTCTGCGGATCCTTGAGGGACCCGACAGGAGAGGTGACGCATGAAGAAGAAGGTCGGAGAAATCCTTCTGGAGAAGGGTTGGGTCACCGACGAGCAGGTCAAAAAGGCGCTCGGCTACTCCAAGGCAGAAAACTGCAAGATTGGGGAAGCACTTGTGAACCTGGAGATCTGTTCTCAAGAACAAGTTTCTCGGGCTCTCGCAATTCACTTCCAGTTGCCCTTTGCCAATCTTGGCAAGCACATCATCCCACAGGAAATCATCGATGCTGTACCCAAGGAGGTCGCACTCGAACACAAGATCGTCCCGGTGGCGCGAAAGGGTCGCACCCTGGTGATCGCCATGGGCGACCCCCTCGATTTCTTTACCATCGATAACCTACGTTTCATCCTCTCGACCGAGGTCGACTGCGCGCTGGCGACTCCTGCCGCGGTGGAGGAGGCGCTGGACGATTACTACCGCCTTGCCGGGGGGTACGACTCGGTCCTGGGTGCCGACGCTGGATCGGATGACGACCTCGAATTCGGACGCGGTGAGTTTGCCGGAGACGAAGCAGATGCCAATGAGGCTCCGGTCATCAAACTGGTGCACATGATCATCGCAGACGCTCTCAAGGCCTCCGCCTCGGATATCCACATCGAGCCGATGGAGTCGGAACTCCGGGTGAGATACCGGATCGATGGCGTTTGCAAGGTGATGGAATCGCCGCCGAAGAAGTTACAGGGCCCTGTGATCTCGCGATTGAAGATCATGGCGAGAATGGACATGGCCGAAAAACGTCGTCCTCAGGACGGCAGGATCAAGATCAAGATCCAGGGAAGAGAGATCGATCTTCGTGTTTCGATCATTCCCAGCGTCCACGGCGAGAGCGTAGTGATGAGGATTCTCGACAAGGACGCAGGACTGGTGGATCTGGAGAAACTCGGGTTCCACGAATCCGATCTCGCTCGGTTCAATCGGATCATCAAGCGCCCCAACGGAATCTTCCTGGTCACCGGCCCGACCGGTTCTGGAAAGACCACTACTCTGTACTCGGCACTGATGGATCTGAACCGTCCTGACGTGAAGATCATCACCGCAGAGCACCCGATCGAATACAACCTGACCGGGATCAACCAGGCAGAGGTGAAGCACGAGATCGGACTCGACTTCTCAAGGATTCTTCGCGCAATGATGCGTCAGGCACCCAACATCATCCTGGTCGGTGAGATTCGTGACCGGGAGACGGCGGACACCGCCATCCAGGCGGCGCTGACAGGTCACTTGGTCTTCTCGACTCTACACACCAACGATGCGCCTTCCGCACTGACTCGATTGATCGATATGGGCGTGAAGCCTTTCCTGGTTGCATCTGCGGTTCTCGCCATCATGGGACAGAGACTGATCCGGGTGCTGTGCAAGGAGTGCAAAGAGCCGTACGAGCCGACCGAGACCGAACTCCGGATGGTCGGATTGAGTAGCACCGAAATTGCGGATCAAACCCTGTACCGTCCGGTCGGTTGCCCCAAGTGCTCCAATGGATACAAGGGCCGTTGTGGAATCTACGAATTGCTGGAGATGTCTTCTGAACTCAGAGACATGACCTTTAACAAGACTCCGTCGAAGGACCTTCGCAACAAGGCGAGAAGTGAGGGAATGGTTTCCCTTCAGGAGGATGCCGTGAGGAAACTCCTGTCGGGAATGACTACCATCGAGGAAATCTTGAGGGTGACGCACTCTTCGGAGTTTTCGAGCTAATCTGAACACTTGAACCGGTACCGCCCCGGATTTGCCGGCGGTGAGGTGAGACATGGCACTGGCCGGAGAACCGATAGGTCAAATCCTCAAGGGGATGGGACTCATCACCGAACTCGACATTCAGGAGGCACTGCAGGAGCAGAAGTCGAAGGGCGGCGCCCTCGGTAGAATTCTCTCCGACAAGGGCTTGGTTACCGATGCTGACCTCCGGGTGGCCATCGCCAAGCAAGCGGGAATGGATCCGATTGATCTCGATGAGGTGATCGTAACATCTGACCTGCTGGATCTGGTTCCCGCTCACGTGGCCGAGACCTATCAGGTGGTCCCGGTAGAGTTCGATGGCAAGGTGCTCACTCTGGCACTGGCGGACCCGCAAAACATCAGCGCTCTCGATGACATGAAGTTCATGCTCAATGTCGAGGTCAAGGGCGCACTCAGCGATCCTGAATCGGTCGAGCGAGCGATGAAGAAGTACTATTCTGATCGTACGGAATCGATGGAGAGTTTGCTGGGATCGATGGACCAGGGCGACATCGAGGTGCTCGACGATAGCCGTCACGACATGATGGACATGGATCAACTGGAGCAGGATGTCAATGCCGCTCCGGTGGTGAAACTCCTCAACATGGTGCTGCTGTCCGCCATCAAGGACCGTGCATCGGATATTCACCTCGAACCCTTCGAGAAGGAATTCAAGATCCGCTACAGGGTGGACGGTGTGCTCTACGAGATGATGCCTCCCCCGATTCAGTTGGCCAGGGCGGTGATCTCGAGGGTCAAGGTCATGGCAAATCTCGATATCGCCGAGACCCGCCTACCGCAGGATGGCCGGATCGAGCTCAACATCTCAGGACGTCCGGTCGACCTTCGTGTTTCCACCTTGCCGACGATGTATGGCGAGTCGGTGGTGATGCGTGTGCTGGACCGAGGTCAGGTTTCCCTCGACCTGGAAAATATTGGCTTGCGTCAAAAAGACCTCGATCTGCTGAGGAAATTGATCATCAAGCCAAACGGGATCATCCTGGTGACGGGACCGACCGGTTCTGGAAAAACAACTACGCTCTACTCGTGCCTCAATGAGGCCAATGACCCGACGACCAAGATCATCACCACCGAGGACCCGGTCGAATACAACATCGATGGTATCGTCCAGATTCCGATCAACGAAGAAATTGGAGTCACCTACGCGGCTTGTCTGCGAGCGATCCTGCGACAGGACCCGGATAAGATCCTGGTCGGTGAGATTCGGGACCTCGAGACCGCGCAGATCGCTGTGGAAGCGAGTCTCACCGGTCATATCGTGTTCTCCACCCTGCACACCAACGATGCCCCTTCCTCGATGATTCGACTGGTCGACCTGGGGATCGAAGCGTTCCTGCTCACTGCTACCGTCGAAGCGGTGGTGGCGCAGCGATTGGTGAGAAGGGTCTGCTTGGAGTGCAAGGTCGAGTACGAACCGACCGACGAGATGCTGATGGAACTGGAATTGACCCAGTCCGATGTCCAGGGCCGTACCTTCTTCTACGGAAAAGGGTGCAGGGAATGCAATAATTCCGGCTACAAGGGTCGGGTCGCTCTGTTCGAAATCATGCAGATGACAGACCGATTACGAGATGTGATCATGACCGGTGCGAGTACCCAGGAAGTCCAGAAACTGGCACGAGAAGAGGGTATGAAGACCCTCCGGGATGCTGGTTTGATCCACATTTATGACGGAGTCACCACCATCGAGGAAGTGGTCAAGGAGACCATCGTCTCCTAGAGGATCATCCCCTAAGATGCGAAACGAGGCTCCAGGATGAGCCTCACCAGAAGGAGCAGCACAGATGGCGGTTTTCGAATACGAAGCAGTCGGCCCAGGAGGGCAGAAGAAGCGTAGTACTATCGAGGCGGGTAATCAGCAGGAGGCTATCAAGCAACTGCGGTCTCGTGGTTTGAAGCCGACGAAGATTCGCGAGAGCAAGGGTGGAGGCAAGGCTGCACAGGGCAAGAAGAAGAGGAAACTGAATCTCAATCCATTCGGAGGCCGGGTCTCACAGGTAGAACTGGTTCAGTTTACTCAGCAACTCGCCACCCTTCAGGACGCAGGTCTTCCGATCGTGCGTTCTCTCAAGATTCTCGCCGAACAGATGATTCCAGGCACTTTTCAGGATCAACTGAACAAGGTGACCGAAGATGTAGAGGGTGGTGCGACCTTCTCGGAAGCGCTGGAAAAGTTCCCGAAGACTTTTAATCACCTGTTCGTGGCAATGGTCAAGGCGGGTGAGATTGGTGGAGTTCTCGATACCATCTTGCAGCGATTGTCCGACTTCCAGGAGAAGTCGATGAAGTTGCGAAAGAAGGTACAGGGAGCGATGGTGTATCCGATCGCGGTGATCTGCGTCGCCTGTTTGATCCTTGGATTCATCATGACCAAAGTGATTCCGCAGTTTCAAAAGATGTTCGCCGACATGGGAACGGCACTGCCGGCCCCTACTCAGATGCTACTGGGATTCGCAGAAGCTGTTCAGAGTTACTGGTTTCTGGCTCCTGCGGTGGTATTTATTGGATACAGCGCTCTCAATCTGCTCGCCAAAACGAATGCCGGGGAGTTGATGATCGACAAGTCCAAACTCCATGCTCCCATCTTCGGGCAGATCGTCAGGAAGTCGACGATTTCGAGATTCTGCCGCACACTGGGAACCCTGATCTCCTCCGGAGTGCCGATTCTTGAAGCACTCGAGATCGTCAAGGCAGCGGTGGGAAACAGGGTCATCTCGGATGCCATCGAAGAGGTCTGCGGATCGATTCGAGAGGGAGAAACCATCGCGGAGCCGCTCGGTGCATCCGGGGTATTCGATCCACTGCTGGTCAACATGATCGACATCGGTGAGGAAACCGGCGAGCTGGATAAGATGCTCAACAAAATCTCCGACAATTACGATCTCGATGTAGACGTTCTGGTGGAGTCGCTGTCGAGTCTGCTCGAACCATTGTTGATCGTCGGTATGGGAGGGGCAGTCGGCTTCATCGTCGTTGCTTTGTTCATGCCCCTGCTCTCGATCATTCAGACTGTTGGATAGAACGGATCGAAGCATCCTGGTCGCACTTGTCGATATCACCGAGTCCGTGAAGGGGAAGATTCCTTCCCCTTCACGGACTTTTTCCAATCTTGAGAGGGCACCCATTGAGATCCTCGATTGAGCAGAAGTGGCTCGACTCATTCCGAGTCTGGAGCCATGGACCCGAATACCATGCGGCATCGTTGGCGGACATCGCTGATACCTTGGGTCTGAAGAGCAAGGACCACCCTCGCCTGAAAGAGTTGCTGGAAGAATTGGAGGAGCAGGGAGAAACGGTTCACCTGCTCGCACGAGGATGGTTTGTGCCTCGTCGAGAGAGATGGTTGGTCGGAACCCTCACGGTGACTCGACGTGGTTTCGGTTTTGTCCGACCGCTGGTCGAGGATCCACAAGGTGATGTGTTCATCCCAGCGCGGCGACTCAAAGATGCTCATCATGGGGATCGAGTCCTCGCCGGGATCTCTCAGCCGGGTCGTGGTCGCCCTGGTTCAGCCCAGGAAGGTCGTAGCGGCAAGGTTCTCGAGGTCCTGGTCCGGAGCCCGAGAGTCATTCCCGGACAGTACTGGAAGCAACGAGATGGCGGTGGAATGGTGCAACCGATGCGCCATGACAGTCTCCGCCAGATCTGGATCGACCCCGGCCATAGAAATGGTGCCGATGACGGAGATCGAGTACTGGCGCGACTGAGAAACGGCCCCGCAGTCGATGGCATGCCACCGGGAGAGGTGGTTTGTCAGTGGGCTCCGGAGGGAACCTGGCGTGCGGATTTGCAGGTGGTCTGTGCAGAGCATCAGCTGCGTGAGGAGTTTCCACCAGAAGTACTTCAGCAGGCGGATGGATTTCCGGAGCAGATCTCTGAGGATGAGATCGACAGGCGCACCGATCTCCGAGCGACTCCGTTTGTCACCATCGATCCGGAGGATGCCAAGGATTTCGATGATGCGATTGCTCTGGTCGAGCAAGCCGATGGTCGGATCCTGCTCGGAGTGGCAATCGCAGATGTCAGTCACTATGTCACAGCGGGAGATCCGATCGATGGCGAGGCCATCCTTCGTAGCACCAGCGTCTACATCCCGGGAAAGACCATCCCGATGCTTCCGGAGCGACTGAGTAATGGATTGTGTTCCCTGAGGCCGGGAGAAGATCGACTCGCCAAGGTGGTCTGGATCGAGGTCGGAGATGAAGGACAGATCCAGGATGCGTTCGTCGAGAGGGCGGTCATCCGCAGCGCCCAGCGGTTCTCTTATCAACAGGTACAACAGATCATCGACGGGGAAGTCGAATCGACTTGTATCACCACAGAAGCGATCGTGGGGATGCTGCACAAACTCTCAGGAGTTCGTACGAAACTGAAAGATCGTAGGATGCGATCTGGCTGCATCGATCTCGATCTGGCCGAGATGAAGTTGATTCTGGATGACGAGGGTGAGGTGATCGGGGTCGAGGCGAAGGAACGACTCGATGCCCACAAACTGGTCGAGGAGTGCATGCTCATCGCCAATGAGGCGGTCGCCACCATCGCTACCGAGAGAAAGATTCCGATCCTTCGTCGGGTCCATTCACCTCCAGAGGAAGAAGACCTCGAGAAGTTTGCCCGGCTGTGTCGGGTTCTCGCTCCAGCAACGACGGTAAGAGGGATCGATGATCTTCCCGCAGTGATCGACGAGGTACGTGGAACTGCAGCGGCTCCGGTGGTCTCCTTTGCCTTGCTCAAGACTTTGAGCCGGGCCGAGTATAGCCCCAGACGAGAGTCACACTTTGCCCTGAGGAAAGAGGAGTACTGCCACTTCACGTCGCCGATCCGCAGATATCCCGACCTTCAGGTCCATCGCGCGCTGGATCGCCACCTCTTCTCGGGAGGGGGCCCAGCGATGGAAACGGACTCCGCTTCTCTACTGGAACTGGCGGAATCTTGCAGTACTCGCGAAAGAACTGCCGAGAGTGCCGAGCGTGACATGGCCCGCTTGCGGGCGATCTCTTGGTTGCGCCATCGGGTAGGGGAGCGCTTCACGGGGATCGTCACTTCGGTGAGAGAGCAGGGATTTCATGTACGCCTCGATGGTGTCCTCATCGATGGATTCGTCCATGTTTCCAAGCTTCAGGATGACCACTATCATTTCAACGAAACTCAGTTCGCGTTGAGGGGTGCCAATGCCGGGAACATGATTCGCCTTGGAGACCCGGTCGAGGTGGAACTGGAATCGGTGGATCCGCTCCATCGAGATATCGATCTGAGGTATTGTCACACCAGAGCGGGAGCTCGGAGAGGTCGAGGTTCTGGCGGAGTTCCCGCCACCCGACTGAAAGATGGTCGACCCCATCGCCCTCGGGAAGAAGAGAATGGCTCGAAGAAGCCTCGTCGAGGAGCCACTCGGCACGGTCGATCAGGGAAGAAAAAAGGTGGCCCGGGAAAGGGTCGTCGGAGGACCCACGGATGAGTGTTGAGGACTACCAGATATGGACGGATGGAGCCTGTCGGGGGAATCCCGGACCGGGGGGATGGGCCTATATCGTGCGTGCTGGAGATGGATCAGAGGAAGTCTGTTATGATCATCACCGTTCCACCACCAACAACCGGATGGAACTGACCGCTGCTCTGGAAGCGTTACGCTCAATACCGGACGGGGCGGAAGCGACCTTGTTCAGCGATTCGCAGTACGTGGTCAAGGGAATGAGCGAATGGGTGAAAGGCTGGCAACGCAGGAATTGGCGAAAGTCTGACGGCAAGCCGGTCCTCAATGATGATATCTGGAAGCAACTGATACAGGCTGCAGTGGGAAGAACGATTCACTGGAGTTGGGTCGAAGGCCACGCGGGCCACGAAGAAAACGAAAGATGTGATGCGCTCGCCAATCGAGCCATCGATGAGGCGTCTTGATCGCCTTGAGAGGGAGATAAGATGAGAGTAATTCGATGGACTGTTGCTGCGGCAGCGGTATTGACCGTAGGAATGGTGGCGACTGCGATGGTGGCAGATTTCAAGGCGATTCCCCCTCCAGCAAAGGAGCTCCATGCGATGCTGGCCAGGTCCGAGGTCACTCTTCAGCAAGCGGTGAAGAAGGTGATCGATCTGACCGGTGGGTTGATTCAGTCAGCGGAACTCCAGACTGGGGCCGCGAACCCGTTGTACGAGGTCATTTCGGTGACCACCGATAAGGTCGAACGCATCCTGTTGACGGGGAGTGGCGAAGTGGTCGAAAGGGTGCTGATCCCTCGCTTCCCAGGACTCCCCACCGACGGAGAGATGCAGATCACTGAGACGGGACTGCGCTACATCGATCTGGAAGTGGGAACCGGTGAGTCTCCTCCCGATTCCACCAGTACGGTCAAGGTGCACTACTCCGGTTATCTCACCGATGGATCGATGTTTGACAGTAGCGTGGATCGAGGACTACCGGCGGAGTTTCCGCTCAATCGGGTGATCAGCGGTTGGACCGAAGGAGTCGGATCGATGAAGGTGGGCGGAAAGCGGAAATTGATCATTCCAGCGGCCATGGGCTACGGAATACAGGGCCGTCCGCCGACGATACCCGGTGGAGCTACGCTGATTTTTGACGTGGAATTGCTCGAGATCGTCCAGTAGTCCGATAATGAGGAGGATCCAGCGATGTGCTGGAGCCTCCTCCTCATCGTATTCTTTGGAATGGGGGGGATCGTACCCTCCGAGTGTCGTTGCGAGATCATGGCTGTGGACCTAGAATCTTCGGTCCGGTGCTGTTGTTTGTACTTCTTTGTGAAGATTAGGTTTGAAACCAACCGAGAGGTAGGTCCGAGAGATGTCGACCGGCTTCTTCAAGCGTAACGAACGGGTCGTGATGACCCTCCTGTTGCTGCTGATTGCCCCAACCTTTGCTGCTACTGGTCTGATCAGTTGGTGGGCCAGAGACGCCTCTGCCACCGCTTCCTATGAGATCAATGGTGAGACCGTAACGATCCAGGATTTCAGCGAGAAGCGCCGAGAACTGTCGAAAACTCTGTGGCTGAATAATGTCCGGAGATTTGGCTGGTGGGGTGCAAGAGCAGATCGGTACCGCCAGGCGACGGTAGACGATGTGCTCAAACAACTGGTCTTCGAAGATGAGATCACTCGGATCGGTATTGAACCCAGTGATCAAAGTAAGGATCAGGAAGTTCGCGAAGCTGTCCTCGATGTGACCACCTGGTATCGAGTCATGGAGAATGCTGGCTGGGCCGGGACTTATCAGGAGAGATATCCCGACTACATCAGTCAACGGTCTTTGGCTCGACTTGATCAATCGACTTACGGTGCCGCACTGAGCGATCCAAACTTCCAGATCCAGATGTCAAAGAAGGAATTCGAAGAAACGGTCATCTTGAGCCTTCGGGTGCGAGAACTGGTCAGGTCCGTCGTCGACGCCGCAGTGGTGACCGAGAAGGAAGCCTTCGAGGAGTTCTCGTCGCAGAATGAGCGTCGTGTTCTCGAGTTGATTCAGGTTTCGCAGGACAACTTCCTGGAAGAGGCCAGTGAACTGGTCACTCCGGAGGATGTGGAAGCGACCTACAACGATAATCCTGATCAGTTCGTGCTGGAAAATCGCCTCGGAATCGAAGTGGCACGAATCGAACGAACTCGCCTCCAGGCGGCCATCGAATACGAGCCCACTGCCGAGGAGGTAGAGGCTCGATATGAGGCGGACAAGGACACCCTGTGGCGGGTTCGTCGGCCGGAAGGCTACGTTCCGCCCGAAGACGCGTTACCCGAGGATGACTATCGACCACTCACCGAAATCATCGAGTCCGTGATCCGAGTGCTGTCGCGTGAACATGCTCAGAAGGAGGAGGCGAGAATCCTTCAGGATGCTCTCGACCAACTCAAGGCGATGAAGGAACTCGGGGAGTCGGTTCCGATGGAGCAAGCGTTTCCCGAGGGGACCGAATACGTCGAAGTCCGCACCATCGAGCCATTCATCCAGAGGGAAGTCTATGAGCTCGATGATGATGTCAAGAATCCAGCGGCGTTTGCCAGTTTGTTCCTCAAGGAGCGTGCTTCTCCCGGGTCAGTGAAGCCTGGAGATTTGTGCCAGACGATTGCAGCCAATGGTCAGGGGAACTTTATCTTCAGGGTTGTCGAGATGCTTCCTAAACGCACCATGACCTATGATGAGGCGCTCCCCGATGCGCTCAAGACCACTGAGGAATCCAAGGCCAAGGAATTGATGTCGGAAGCGATCGGCCAATCACTGGAGCGAGTGCAGAGCGGCGAAGAGACCCTTGAAGATTTCGCCCAGGAAAACAACTACACCATTCATGAGATGGATCCAGTCTCTCGCAGCCAGTCCTTCAATTTGAAGATCGACAACAAGGTGCTGTTGGCTCGAACAGAAGTCATCGCGGAAGCCTTCGATATTCTTGAAGAGGGTTCAGTCGCTGGACCGGTCACGAACCTGACAGATTCTTCAGGCTATGTCATTCGTCTCAAGAACATCGAGGCCCCGGACATGGAGTTGTTTAACTCGCTGAGAACCAGTACCGAGACGAGATTGCTCAGCGCCAAGAAGCAGGCATTGCTGGACGCTTTTGAGGCCAACTTGATGGCTGCTGCAGACATCCGGGTGTACCAGGACGATGGTCCAGCACGGCTTCGCAGCGACCTGGTTGGGGAAGCGGAGCAAGACCCCGAGGGTTCGTCGACTCCCTGATCCAGTTTGAAACAGATCGTAGAATATTCCAGGGCCGTGTCCGTCTCCGAAGTGTGGAGAGGAGACACGGCCCTGGTTTCATCGGATAGCGGCTTCCACTAATCCCGGCTGCTTCTGGTCATGCCAGGCTTCGACCTGTGCGAAACCGAGAGAGTGCTCAGGCCTCGCCAATCACCTGGTCGATCTTGTCGACCCGTGCCATGTGCCGACCCGCCTCAAATGGAGTGTCCAGAAATTTCGCGAGTAATTGCCCGATCGTCTCGGCTCCCACCACCCTCTCGCCGAAGCAGGCGATGTTGGCATCGTTGTGAGCACGAGACATCTCGGCAGTGAAGGCATCGGTGATCACGGCGGCTCGGGCTCCCCGATAACGGTTGGCAGTCATCGCCATGCCCTGGCCAGTACCGCATACCAGTACTCCCATCTCCGATTCGGAGGAAGTGACCGACTGCGCCACCTGATGAGCGATGTCGGGGTAATCGGCTTTTTCCGGGTCTTCTTCAGGGCCCAGTTCCTGGACTTCCCAACCTCGCTCACGAAGAAGTCGCATTGCCTCTTTACGCCCAGCGATTCCGGCGTGATCTGATCCAAGGATGGCTTTCATTTGGAGATGATCCTTTCTATCCAGTGAAGATTAACCGCTTGTTCGATCTCCTCGGCGCAGCGGCGATAAACTTCGAGGCTGCCTCCGATGGGGTCGCTGACTCCAGTTGCATGAATGAGATGTACACGCTCTCTGGCTTCCGGGAAGTGACTTCGGACCACATCTCTGTGCGAGTGGGCGAGGGCGATGATGAGATCGGCTTCCTCGACCGCTGCTGCGGAGAGTTGTTGGGAGTAGTGATCCTCGATGGAGAGCCCCATGTGAATCATCGTTTGTCTTGCGTGCTCGGTGGCGGAGCCGCCACTCGATGCAATTCCCACGCTCTTGACCTGATATCCTCGAGAATCCAGAGAATCGATGGAGCAGCCCAACTTGGTGGCGAGCAGATTCTTGCAGATCGCCTCTGCCATCGGACTACGGCAGGTATTTCCGGTACAGACAAAGAGAATCTTACGAGTGGATTTCAGGGCGTGTTCGATCTGCTCCGAGGTGATTTGACCTGTTCTCAGCAATTCAAACTCTGAACCGCCAAGAAGTCGCAACACGGTGGAAGACTCACCTCCCGAGGCCGGTCCGGAGTCGATGCCGACAGTCGCGTGATCACCGATGGCCGTGACTGCAGCGGGTAGGGTGATCGCCGGGTCATCTCCACTGCGATTCGCACTGCTGGCCAGCAATGGGCCGGTTTTTTCGATCAACGCTCGCGCCACCGGGTGAGAGGGTAGGCGGACACCGAGTCCTTGTTCTCCCACTGGAAAGATGATGGTCAGCGGACCGGGCCAGAATGCATCCATCAGGCATTGCGCCGTCTCCCCTGGCCGAGGCATCCAGTCTTCGAGTTGTGCCGGATCAGAGATGTGAAGAGTGAACGGCTGCGAATGATCGCGCTGCTTGGCAATCCTGAGCTTTTCGACGGCCGCCATGGAGCGAGCGATGGCTCCGATTCCGTAGACGGTTTCAGTGGGGAAGATCACCAGCCCATCCGGCTTCACTGATTGGGCTGCGCGTTGAATCGCATCCCCATCAGGCTGCTGGCCATCGATAGGGATGATCTGAATCGACAAATTCGACTCCAACCTGAGGCGTGAGGTGATCTGGCCGATACGTCCAGAGGATCGGTGACCGTCGTGCCATGGTGCCACCCACCAAGAGCGGGGTCAAACGCTGGCGTGGTAGGAGGATCGAACCAGAGGTGCCGATTCGACCCGGATGAACCCGGACTCTCGGGCAAATTGACCCAGTTCCTTGAACTGGTCCGGGGTCCAGTAGTACTTCACCGGGATATGACGATTGGACGGGGCCAGATACTGTCCCAGATTCAGCCTTCGGACCCCGGCATCGTAAAGGTCCAGGATCGTCTCCCGTATCTCATGCTCTTTCTCTCCCAGCCCGAGAATCAGGCTCGACTTGATCCGGTCACCACCGATTCGATCCGCCGCATTCCGCAGCAGCGAGACGGAGTGATCGTAATTCGATCCGGGTCTGGCCGCTGGGTAGAGCCTTCGGACCGTCTCCACGTTGTGGGAAAAAATCGTCGGATTTGCTGCGAGAACGATTTCCAGCGCCCCTTGTGGGTCGGGACGGAAATCGGGAACCAGCACCTCGGTGGTGGTCTTCGGTGAGAGTTTTCTGAGTTCTTCGAGCGCCAGGGCAAACTGTCGTGCGCCTCCATCCGCGAGGTCGTCACGGTCGACACTGGTGATCACTACATGTTTCAGCTCCAGTCGAGCGGCCGCTTCTGCCAGTTGCGCCGGCTCGTCGGGATCGACCGGGGAAGGAAGCCCCTTGCTCACCGCACAGAAACCGCACTTCCGGGTGCACACTTCGCCGAGGATCAGAAAGGTTGCCGTGCCCATCTGCCAGCACTCGTAGATGTTCGGGCAGTGGGCTTCCTGACAGACGGTATGAAGTCCGCCACGATCCATCAGTTCGCCGACTTTCTGAAGGGAACCGTCCTTGGGGACATTGACGCGGATCCATGGAGGTCTGGGCAATGGCGCTTTTTTGCTCTGCTGGGGTGAGGAGTGGGGGGCGCTCATCTGCGGGCCTTCCTGCCAAAGAAATCGAGCAATCGTTCCGCCAGAACCTCTTCCACTTCCTCACGGTGGGGAAGTGTTTTCAGTTCTCGTTCGATGGAAGTGACCGGGCAACTGCGAATTCCACAGGGAATGATCCACTGGAAAGGAGTCAAATCTCCCGAATAGCACAGCGCCAGGCCGTGACCGGTGACCCAGCGGCGAACGCTGAGGCCGATGGATGCGATCTTGCGATCCTCGACCCACACCCCGGTGTGTTGGGAATCGCGGCGAGCGCGGATACCCCACTTCTCGAGGGTCTCGATGACTGCAGTCTCCAGTCCTCGCAGCAGTCGATGGAGGTCGCGCATCGATTCGGGTAACTGGAGGACCGGATAGGCGAGAATCTGTCCCGGGCCGTGGTAGGTGGCTTCACCTCCGCGGTCAACCACCTCGATCTCCAGGCCCCGCTCTGCCAGCGTCGATTCGGAGATGAGCAGCGCATTCACATCGCTCTTGCTGCCGAGGGTCACCACGGGAGAAGGCTCGAACAGTAGCAGTGAGTCATGGCAGTCGGTTCGAGAATTGCCAACCCCCTGCTGGAGCTGGAGCATTTGCTGATGGGTTGCCCTGAAGGGTACAGCCCCGAGGTGCTGCACAGTCACTGACGGCAGCTCGGTTACCAGTGAAGACCTGCTGGGCATCCCTACACCACGGAATGAGCCTCGAACGATTCGAGGTTCTTCTTCACCTGGGCCATGAATTGATCGGCGAGGGCGCCATCGACGAGGCGGTGGTCATAGGAGAGGCACATGTAGGTCATGTCCCGGATTGCAATCTTGTCCCCATCGACCACCACGGGGCGTTTTTCAATCCCACCGATGCCAAGAATCGCCACCTGAGGTTGATTGATGATGGGGATTCCAAAGAGGCCACCGAATTGACCGGGATTGGTGATGGTGAAGGTACCTCCGGCGACTTCGTCCGGCAGCAACTGTTTCCCTCTGGCACGGTTGGCCAGGTCCGTGACAGATTTCTGGATGCCAAGAATCGACAGGTCCTGCACTCCCTTGATGACTGGAACGATCAGGCCATGTTCCAGCGACACTGCGATGCCGATGTTGACCGAATGATGGACGAGGATGTCGTCGCCATCGATGGAAGCATTGACATGGGGGAAGATACGAAGTGCATCGCTACACGCCTTGAGGAAGAAGGGCATGAAGGTGAGCTTGGTTCCGTTGGCTGCCAGAAACTCGTCCTTCTTGCTCGCACGGATCGAGACGATCTGGGTCATGTCCGCCTCGAAGACGGAGTGAACATGAGCAGAGGTTCGTTTGGAATCGATCATGTGCTCGGCGATTTTGCGCCGCATCACGGACATCTTCTCGACCGTCACACCGCTTCTATCGGAAGTCGCAGAGGGGGTGGTCACCGCCGCCCTGGCGGTCGCTGCTGAAGTGGCGGCCGGGGCTGCTAGCGGAGCCGCCGGAGGGGCGGTCGCAGGTCTGGCGATGAATCCGAGGATGTCATTCTTGGTCACCCGGCCACCGGCTCCGGTGCCAGAGATCACCGATAAATCGGTGATCCCGTGCTCCCGTGCGATCTTTTTCACCAGAGGAGAGGATCGAACCGCCCGTCCATCGCTGTTGGCGGGGGGCGCTGCAGCGGCGGCCACCTCGACATGGGGCTCGGCCACTGGAGCGGCAGGAGCCGCTGGTGGAGCGGCAGGAGCAGGGGGTGGAGACGCAGGAGCAGGGGGAGTGGCTGGCGCGTTCTCGGCCGCAGGGGCAGAGATCGTGCCGGAGACTGCCGATGCGATCCTCGCCACCACGGTGTTGACCTCGACCGTGGTGCCTTCTGCCACCAAGATCTCCGCCAGCACACCATTCGCTGGAGCGGGAACTTCGGCATCGACCTTGTCGGTGGAGATCTCGAACAGGGGTTCATCCCTTTCGATCGACTCTCCCGCTTTCTTGAACCAACGGGTCAGGGTTCCCTCGGCGATCGACTCTCCCATCTGTGGCATCGGGACATCGATCAGATTGCCACTCGACACTGCCGTGGAGGGGGTGGCTACCTCCGCTACCACGGGAACTTCGACGGGATCTGCTGCAGCCACTTCGACCGGATCCGCTGCCGGAGTGCTGGTGACTGCGGTGTCGGCGGCCGCCTGAGCGGTGCCGCTGCCGTCGCCGAGAATAGCGACCACGGTGTTGACTTCGACGGTGGTGCCTTCTGCGACCAGCACCTGTTCGAGAATCCCATCTGCGGGAGCTGGGACCTCTGCGTCGACCTTGTCGGTGGAGATCTCGAAGAGCGGTTCATCTCGCACGACGGTGTCTCCTGGTTTCTTGAACCAGCGGGTCAGAGTCCCCTCGGCGATGGATTCACCCATCTGAGGCATCGTGACTTCTGTTGTCATGGCGGTATTTCCTCCTGCAGAGGGAGCGTGGCCCCACGCCACGGAATTGAAAAGTCTACACGGGAAGCGAGGCTCGATGAAGTGAACCCGGGCTCGAGTCAGACCCCCAGTGGCGAGACAGTGGCTTCAATCGGCAAATAGCCGCCTTTCAGCCCCATCGAAATCGCCGCGAGTGTGCCCTGCTCTGTGCCTCGAGAGACCGTGGTGCGTTGGATAGTCGGTGGCTTCTCCTCCCTCGAGGAGTGTCCCTCTATCCTCGAGAGCCGAAGTCTTCCATTCGAAGTCATCCGTGAGCAGGAGTGGTTACCAGCTTGTGAGGGAACGAATCGAATCGAGGATGTCACTCTCTCCCGGCAGCGAAGCATTCTCCAGTGAGGCGGCATAGGGGATGGGGACATCGAGGGCGGCGAGTCTCCGTACCGGCGCATCGAGGTCTTCGAAGCAATGTTCGGAGATTCGTGCGGAGATCTCCGCTCCGGCACCTCCGGTCAGGTTGTCCTCGTGAACGATGAGAACCTTCCCGGTATGGCGGACGGTCTGGTAGATCGCATCGAGATCGAGGGGGCACAGGGAGCGAAGGTCGAGCACCTCACATTCGAGCCCCTCACTGGCTGCGGATTTTGCCGCAGCGAGGCAACGATGCAGCATCGCTCCCCAACTGATGATGGAGAGTGAATCCCCTTCTCGTCGCAGGGCGGCGACCCCTGGGCGAACCGGGGCGATCCCTTCATCGAGTTCTCCCTTGAGCGTGCGATAGAGAGATTTCTGCTCGAGGAAGATCACCGGATTGGGGTCTTCGATGGCTCCCAGCAACATCGAGTAGGCGTCGGAGACGGTCGCTGGAACTACCACCTTCAACCCAGGAGTGTTGAGAAATGTGGACTCCACCATCTGGCTATGAAAGGGCCCGGCATGGACGCCTCCTCCCGATGGTCCTCGAACCACGATCGGTACCTGTTGTCCCCAGCGGAAGTGGCAAGTGGCCGCAAAATTGGTCAGTTGGTTGTAGGCACAGGAGATGAAATCGATGAACTGCATCTCCACGACTGGGCGTAATCCGGCCATTCCGGCTCCGATGGCCGCTCCTACCAGGCCAGTTTCAACGATGGGCGTATCGATGATCCTGTCCGGCCCGAATCGTTCCAGGAAGCCCTGGGTCAACTTGAAGGCACCACCGTAGGTGGCGATGTCTTCCCCGAGCAACACGACTCGAGGGTCATCCTCAAGAGAGTGTGCCAGTGCACGTTTGACGGCTTCGAGGTAGGTGACTTGCTCCGACAAGGGTGCCCTTCCTACATGTGGATGGCGCCGCCGACCAACCCGTGTGCCGCCTCCATCATTCCCTCACCGAGGGTTGGATGGGGGTGAATCACGCGAGCGAGATCTTCAGCGGTACCTTCGAGACCGAGGATTGCGCAGCCTTCACTGATCAGGTCAGTAGCGTGGGGGCCGATGATGTGGACTCCGAGGATCTCACCGTACTTTGCATCTGCGACGATCTTGAAGAATCCGGGTATTCCCTTGCCGATGATTCCCGCTTTACCCAGTGCCGCGAGTGGGAACTTCGACACCTTGGTGTCGTGTCCCGCTTCCTTGGCGGCTTGCTCGGTCAGGCCAACACTGGCCACCTCGGGGTGACAGTATGTAGCATTGGGAACGCGGTCATTTCGGATGGGCTGGGTGTGCATGCCGTGGATACTTTCGACGGCGATGACTCCTTCTGCACTGGCGACATGTGCCAGTTGGGCAGTACCGAGGACGATATCTCCGATGGCGTAGATGTGCGGGCGGCTGGTGCTCTGGTTCGGTTGCACCGGAATGAATCCGCGGTCGGTTTTGATTCCCACCTGGTCCAGTTTTAGCGATTCGGTCACCGGTTTCCTGCCGACAGCACACAGTAACAGATCGGCATCGATCGTCTCTTCCTTGCCGTCCGCTGATTTGAGGAGGATCTGGACCCCTGAATCGGTGGGTGTCGCCTTCTCCAGCCGAGTGGATACACGGCTCTCGATGCCACGTTTCTTGAAGGCACGCATCAACTCTTCAGAGCACTCCTGATCTTCTACAGGCAACAGGCGATCCAGCATCTCGACCAGGATCACCTCGCTGCCGAAGGAGCGTAGGATCGATGCAAATTCAGAGCCGACGGCCCCCGCTCCCAGAACGACTACCTTGGACGGGACATGGTCCAGTCTCAACGCCTCGTCACTGGTGATGATGTAGGGGCTGGAAAAATCGAGGAAGCCAGGTTTTGTAGGGACCGATCCGGTCGCGATGATGATGTGCTTGGCCTCGATCAACTTCTCGGTCGATTCGTCAGTCACGACACGGATGGTATTGAGCCCATCGAGTCGACCGGTGCCGTGGACAGTGGTGATCCCATTTTTCTTGAGCAGGAACTGCACGCCCTTGGCGTTCTTGGTCACCACCCTTTTCTGGAATGACAGAACTGCCGGGACATCGACCTCTGCTTGTGGAATCTTGATTCCGAAGTAGGAGCTCTCCCTGGCGGTGTCGAGGACATGCGCACTCTGAAGGAGTGCCTTCGTAGGAATGCATCCGCGGTGCAGGCAGGTACCGCCTGGCAGTGGATCCTTCTCGATCAGCACCGTGTTGAGCCCGAGTTGGCCAGCCCGTATGGCGGCCACGTATCCACCTGGGCCGCCCCCGATGATGGCTACATCGAAACTGCCGATCTTTTCGACCATCTTTCGATTTCCCTTCTCGAGTGTCTTGTCAGGCCGTCATCCATTCAGAGGAGACGGAGAGTCCTCCAATGGGCTTCACTCAGCGCCTTTGGATTCGAGGGTACAGAGCAAGACGATACCCGGAGAACCCCTCGGCCATCCAGCGATGCGGGAAACCTGCGGTCTCGTTGAATGAAGTGCCTCTCCCCTCTAGAATGAGCGCAATAGGCACCATTACAGGTTCCCGAAGCCCCCAGAACTCGTCCTCGCAGATGGGTTCCACCAGGTCAGGATCAATATGTCCACTCAGAGCCCCCAGTCCGCTAACCCTCGAGGCCGTCCGCGGAAGAACCGCGAAGAGCAGCCGCGGATCGAGGGTCTCGAGGTTCGGGAGTTGCTGGCGATGTATCGGAACATGTTCCTCAGTCGAGAGATGGATGATGAAGAGATCCGTCTCAAGGGAAAGGGGCAGATCTTCTTCCAGATCAATAGTTGTGGTCACGAGGCGATCAACACCGCCCTTGGCATGGTACTGGAAGCGGGCAAGGATTGGTTTTTCCCCTACTACCGTGATCGAGCCTTGATGCTTCAACTGGGGCTGACCCCAGTGGAGATGTTGAAGACGGCCACAGCGGCGCGGGACGAGCCCGCGGGTGCCGGACGTCAGATGCCTTCCCACTGGGGCAGCGAGCGACTGCAAGTGGTCAATCAATCCTCCTGCACAGGAAGCCAGTGTCTCCATGCGGTCGGTTGTGCCGAAGCCTGGATGAAAGGTCATCGCAAGGAGGAACTCCGCGATCAAATTCGAAACTGGACCGACAGTGAGGTCGCCTTTGTTTCGGTGGGGGATGGCACCACCAGTGAGGGTGAGTTCTGGGAAGCGCTGAGCACGGCGTGTACTCTCGATTTACCGGTCTTGTTCGTGGTCGAGGACAATGGCTACGCCATCAGTGTTCCGGTGGAAGTCAATACACCAGGAGGGTCCATCTCCAAACTGGTGCTGGGATTCCCCGGACTCGATGTCCACGAAATCGATGGTTGTGATCCGGTGGCTTGCCACACCCTGCTCAAAGATGTTGTTTCCGATATGCGCAATGGCAATGGTCCGGCGTTGGTCCACGCTCATGTCGTGCGACCGTATAGCCACAGTCTCTCCGATGACGAGAGCGCCTACCGTTCCTCAGAAGAGATCGAGGCGGACGCTCTGAAGGATCCATTGACCTCTTTCCCGCTGTTCCTGAAGGAGCGAGGGATTGCCACGGAAGAGCAGCTCGAGGAGATCCGAAACGAGGTGAAGAAAGAGGTCCGAGTTGCTTCTGATCTTGCTGTGAGTGCACCCCAGGCACATCCTGACACCATTCTGGAACATGTATATTCGGAGGATGTGGATCCGACCGGAGCCGACTTTGATACCGAGCCGGCACCTCTCGCTCAGGGGAAGCCCACAACGATGGTCGATCTGATCAATTCGGCGATACGCGATGAGATGCGCAGAGACCCGAGGATTCATGTCTTCGGTGAAGACGTTGCCGATGCCAGTCGTTCCGAGGTGCTTACCGATGTGAAGGGCAAAGGGGGCGTGTTCAAGGCGACCGCCGGACTGCAAAGAGAGTTCGGTGATGATCGCGTCTACAACTCGCCACTGGCAGAAGCCAATATCGTGGGACGTGCCATCGGCATGGCGGTTCGTGGATTGAAGCCGGTGGTCGAGATCCAGTTCCTCGACTATATCTGGCCGGCATTCCATCAGATCCGTTCGGAACTTGCCCTGTTGCGCTGGCGATCCGCCGGCGTTGATCGGTGCCCGGTTGTCATCCGGGTCGCCAGCGGTGGCTACCTTCGAGGAGGTGCGATCTACCACAGCCAATCGGCGGAGACGATGTTTACTCATATTCCTGGGTTGCGCGTCGTGATGCCCAGTAATGCTCAAGATGCGAATGGTTTGCTGCGAACTGCGATCCGTTGCGACGATCCGGTGATCTTCCTCGAGCACAAGCACCTTTACCGCCAGACCCACAACAAGAGTGTCGATCCTGGGCCTGATTACATGATCCCGTTCGGAAAAGCGGCTCGGGTGAGGGAAGGGAAAGACCTGACGATCCTCACCTATGGAGCGCTGGTCCATCGTTGCTCGACGGCAGCCAAGACGCTGGCGCAGGAGGGGATCGAGGCGGAAATCCTCGATCTGAGAAGCCTTGCTCCCTACGACTGGGAAGCGATCCGGGAGTCGGTGATGCGGACCAATCGGGTGCTCATCGCCCATGAGGAAAGCCTATCCTGGGGATATGGCGCGGAAATCGCCGCGCGGATTCAGGATGAATTGTTTGACCACCTGGACGCTCCCGTCCGCAGAGTGGCTGCGATGGACTGTTTTGTCGCCTATGCGCCGCAATTGGAGGAAAAAATCCTCCCTCAGCCAGAGAAGGTGGCCCACGCAGCGAGAAATCTGGCATTGTATTGATGGAGAGTCTGTAGGAACCCTGCGCAGGAGATCTCCGTTGTAGTCGGTGGAGAATCGATGCGTCGAATTCAGAACGTCTGAAACCAGAGCCGAGGAGTATTCTTGAGATCTCAGAATCACAATGATCCGTCCCCCGAAGATGAGGAAATCGACCCGTCGGAGAAGAGTGCCTGGAGTCAACGACCCTGGGTCTGGTTCCTCATCATGTTGATGATCGTGGTCGTGATGATCCAGATGGCCGATTCAGGAGCGACCGGAGATTCTCGAGAGGTCCCCGCGTCGGAGCTGCTCACACAGGCGAGCCGGAGCAACATCCAGAAACTCGAAGAGGTCGAACTGGATGTATTTGTGGCCACGCTGAAGACGCCCATCGAAGTTGAAGTGATCGAGTTCACGGGGAAAAGTCAGGTCACGACAACGAGTTTGCGATCCAACATCCCCCCTGCCCTCAAGCAAAAAATCTTCGAAGTCACCACCGCAGCCCAGGGAGAGGTGGTCTTTCTGCCGACCTCTGCTCCTGCATGGCAAGTGATCGTTGGAGGGTTACTCCCCATCATTATCCTGGTCGGATTCTTCTGGTGGATGAGCAACCGCGTTCGCCGCCAGATGGGCGGCCCCGGAATTTTCGGGAAGTTTGCCAGCAATCAGGCGAAGCGATTCGAGAAAGATGACCATTCCGTTTCTTTCGATGACGTCGCTGGCCTGAAGAATGTCAAAAAAGAACTGTCAGAAATCGTCGAGTTCCTCCGGGAACCAGAGCGGTTCACCAAATTGGGTGCAAAGATCCCCAAGGGTGTTCTGCTGGTCGGACCTCCGGGCACAGGGAAGACGCTTCTGGCGCGAGCGGTGGCCGGCGAAGCAGAGGTGCCCTTCTTCTCGATTTCCGGTTCAGAATTCATCGAGTTGTTTGTTGGTGTCGGAGCTTCCAGGGTTCGAGAACTGTTCGCAGAGGCCAAACGGAGTGCACCCTGCATCATCTTCATCGATGAGATCGATGCGGTCGGAAGGTCGAGAGGAGCAGGTCTGGGCGGGGGCCATGACGAGAGAGAGCAAACCCTCAATCAGATCCTGTCGGAGATGGACGGTTTCGAGTCGAATCAGGCCGTAATCGTCCTCGCAGCGACCAATCGACCGGATGTCCTCGATGCGGCTCTGGTTCGACCGGGACGATTCGATCGGCAGGTAGTGGTCGAAAGGCCGCAAAAAGATGGTCGCCGGGCGATCCTGAAGGTGCACAGCAAGAACATGCCCCTCGACAAAAACGTCGATATGGAACTGCTGGCACGAGGAACGATTGGATTCTCCGGAGCAGATCTTGAAAATCTCGCCAACGAAGCGGCATTGATGGCTGCGCGTCGGGGTCACCAGACGATCACCCACGGAGACTTCGATCGGGCCAAGGACAAGATCCAGCTTGGAACTCTACGCGATGAAGCGATGAGTGAACGTGAGAAGGAACTGACGGCCTATCATGAAGCGGGACATGCTTTGGTGGCACTGTTGCAACCGGAGACCGATCCGGTTCACTCGGTGACCATCGTCCCTCGCGGTAGAGCACTCGGGGTCACTCAGCAATTGCCGAGAGAAGAGATTCACAATTACTCTCGCACATATCTGCTCAACAGAATCGCCATCTTGCTGGGAGGTCGAGCAGCAGAGGATCTTGTTTTCCAGGAGTTCACCACCGGCGCACAGAATGATCTGGAGCAGGCCACCAACCTGGCAGAACGAATGATCTGCCAGTGGGGAATGAGTGAGAAGATAGGTCCGGTTTCCTTCAAGCGGAGCGAGGAGCATGTCTTCCTCGGTCGTGAACTGGGGGATTCGAATAATATCAGTGAGCACACTGCAATGCTCATCGACGAAGAGATCCGAGCGATGCTCGAGGACGGTTATCAGCGGGCGATGCGGATCCTCGGAGAGTCACGAGAGAAACTCGAGTTGCTGACGAGAGAGTTGCTGGAGAAGGAAGTTCTCAATGATCGAGAGATCTACGATCTGATGGGGATCGAGGTCCCATCTGAACTGGCCGAGATGATCCAAGATTCCGAAGAGCCTGCAGCCTCGAGAACAGCGACAGAAAAAAAGGCGGATGCGGCAGAGGATCCGAAATTGCCGAAGGACGTGGATCCTGGAATGTTGGGCCTGGAGGGATCCTGAGCCTCCTCTGAGCCTCCTCTGAGCCTCCTCTGGGACTCCTCTGGGACTCCTCTGGGACTCCTCTGGGACTCTTTTGAGCCTTCTCGATCGACAAACTCGCCAAATCGTGGATCGCCATCCCTGTTGGTTGCACCTGCCATCGAGCAGGGGCAGCATCGGTGCGGGGGAACGGCCAAATGAGCGAACGGCTCTACCAAAATTTCCATCCACAGGAACAGTACTCGGAGCTCCTGGGAGGGGTCGGGGGCGGTGATCGCCTCGATCAACTGGATCTCCTGGCGCAGCAGAACAGTGGGGATCCACATTATCCCGGTCGATTACTGATTCACTCCGATCAGCAAGGCAAGGTTTTTGACATCTCGACCACCTCACTCGAGGAGCTCATCGATCGAGCACGCGCTCCAGCGGGGGACCACTGGACCACGATTCTCCCGGGAGGATTGAGATCTCTGGTGGAGCAGTTTGCCCATCTTGCCCGGTTGCTGGTTTTTCTGAGGGAACAGGGTGTGGCGCTCTACGTGATTCCACCATCGGCGCTGGTACTGGGTAGTGATGGACGACTTCGGGTGAGGAATGATCGAATCGTAGTCGATCTGGATGCCAGCATCGATGAGATGGCCTGTAGGATTGCCCCTGAGATCCTCCTCTCAAGAGATCCCATTCCCTTCGAAGAGAACCAGATCGTTTATGCCCTGGCCGTCTTGGTCCACGAATGTGCTCATGGATCTCCACCGTGGTCTGGCAGGACCGCCGCGGAAGTCGCCGATCGACTTCTGTCGAGAGACTCGGGTTACTATATTTCCGATCGAGTCAGCGATCCTCCGGGTCTGAGCGGATTACTGAGAGACGCACATTCTCGAGACCCACAGGTTCGTCCCGCCACCCTCCGAGGTTTCGCCAGTATGCTCGATGCGGTTCGAGATGGAGCGCGACCCCGTTCTCGCCGCAACAGTTCTGTTGAGGAGGATCGGCCGACTAGACGTTGGGGCCGATACTTCTGGGTGATCGCTCTGCTGTTTCTGGCTGCCTGGCTGGGACGGTCGAGCGCAAAAGGTCCAGCAACTGCGGATCTGATTCGCAACCTCTCCTCGGCGATGCTGGCACGACCGCTTCCGAGCCATGCTGAGGATGTTCCCGTGCATTCGTTGGGGCAAACGCTGTTCGATCTGCACGGAGAAGAGGCGTCTTCCTTGCGCAGCGATGCGGATGTTCAGCGTCAGTTGGCGTGGGTAGCCATCCGTGCAGGCAAGCCACGAGCGGCGCGGCTTGCCGCGAAATATGCCTTCCGGAGCGATCCGTCTCGGCCGGGTCCATGGACAACACTGGGGATCGCCGCACTCGAAATGGGGGATCTGGCGGGCCTTGTGGAACTTCAACGGAGCATCGAATTGGAACCTCTCGATCGATTTGATCGCTGGAGTCGTGGGGCTGCTCAGATGTATCTCCTGCGCTATTCAGCCGCTGCGAAAACATTTGCAGAAATCGCGGAGGAGGATCCAGGGGATGCGGATGCCTGGTTCCATCTGGCGCTTGCGCGATTGCGCAGTGGAGACATCCACGGGGCTGTCGATGCGCTGGCGAAGTCACGTCGCATTCGCCCCTTCGATGGTTGGATCGATTGGCTCGACGCAGAGATCTATCATGCCAGGGGTATGGATGAAGAGGCACTCCAGGTGCTGGAGGAAGCCACTACCCGCTTCTCATCATCTGCGGGATTAGCGTTACGCATCGGGGCCTTGTGGGATCGCCTGGGAGATCCGGTGCGAGGTCGGGACTGGATCCGTCGGGCAGATGCTCAGCGAATGACCGCTCCCAGGAGAGAGTGGCGAGCAGGGGGTCGATTTGTCGAGCAGGGGCGAGATCACCTGATGTTGGGACCACCGGCGCCTCCTGAATAGATGATTGGATTGAATAACAGCCCACTTACTCCGTCATCCCTCTCGAGTGAATGATCGTGGCGATTCAGCCGCGGGAAACACTCGAGAAAGGAGTCGGAAATGTCGAATCGTTCTCTACTAGTGATGGCCCTGTTGGTGTCACCGATGCTCTTGGCAGCCGCAAAAGTCGAGGCTTCCTCGCCTCGCAAGCTGCGAGGTGTCTCGGCCACCGCGCGTCATTCGGTCAGGGCATGTTCCCTTCATGACCATTCGCACAACATCTTGCCCGGCATCGTTTACTCCAGACGCGGTGGAGGCTGTGTCCGAACCTTTTCGAACGGAATGACGCAGGTCTGGAGACCGGCGACTTCGCACTTCGAATACCGGAAGATCTGCAGTCCGGATCGATTTCGTACGGTGACCCGCTTTCGCACCGTCTTTCGCTGTGGAGTTCCTTCTCGAAGGTCATACCAGCAACGGATCCGGATCCCGGGAAGGGCCCGCAGGGTCTCCCACCGGGTCCATGTTCCCGGAGCCTGGGTTCTTCAGAAGCCCAGTTGTGGCCTCCCTGCTGTCGGTTCCTTTCACTAGAGTCCCCCCCTGTGCTCCCGGGGCCGACGGAACCCACCGTCGGCCCCGGATCTTTTCTTTCCACACCTTGACCTGTCGCTGACCACCCCCCATATTCCTGCCAGCCCAAGATCTGGACCCATCCCTCTGGCTCTGGCTGACCAAGTGGATTCGAGAATTGTGGGAATGTGTTTCTCCGCCTGCATCACCACCCGCTCTGAGAGTTCCAACACTCCCCTCCGAAAAAATTGAGAAGTCTCGACCGGTTCGAGTCCGCTTTTGGAGTCCAACACTGGAGTCCAACACTGGAGTCCAACACTGGAGTCCAACACTGGAGTCGGCGGCGATCGGTCAGAGGTATCAGATCAGTGACTTGAATATGCGGTTTCCCAGGGGGGGAATCGATCGGGGAGTTCGGCCCCAGAATCCGCCTGTGCACTGAAGCAGGGAATGGGAGAATCGGCGGATGTGGGTCGTGGATCGGGGACGGGGCGGAGGCCGGAAGCGCCTTTCGCCCGAAGCGGGATGACCAGGCTGGGGAGCCTGGACGGGGACGCCCCTCTGTGGGGCCAGGGGATCCGATCGAGGAGCCGTGCCAGGCACGGCGACTCGAAGACGGCAGCGTGGGGGAAGAGAAAGAGCGGTCTTGCACCGCTGATCGCAGGACCCGTTCCTGCTGGATCGATTTCCATCTGCTGCCGCCTGCTGGATCGAGGAAAGCCCTACCGACTCCCGGTTTGGCCTCAGGCCTGTTTCCCTGACTGCTCCCAGCCAATCATGCACATCGGCCTGCTCGTCCCTACGCACTTCCTGGGCAGGTTTCCCAAAGTCCTAGCGACTTTCAGACCCAAGCTTCTCCTCGCCGAGTAGGGACGGCGAGGAGCTTTTTCTCCCAGCAGAGGCCGATTTCCACCGTTACTTTTCTTTACGGGAGAGCCCCCTCTCGATATCCTATCCGTCAGGATTTGTTACGGTCGGATGGGGGTGCTGAGAAAGCGCCGATTCGCGGAGGAGGGTTCAATGGATGGAGAGAGCCAAGTGGTTGAATCGAGCGGAGAAGCGCTGGAAGCGACCCCTCGCCAGCAAGCGTTGACTCGGCTTCGTGAGTGGATTCAGAGCGGACTCGATCCCGACCCCGAAACTCCTCGCAAGGGGGCCACCCACTGTTCTCTGGCGTTGATCGGCGGTGCCAGCGGGATCGGCAAGACTCACCTGATCGCACAGGCGCTCTCGGAGCCCACCGCAGAAACAGGACCGATCCTCAGCTGTCGGGTTCATTGCCACGAGCGTCAGGGGATTCCATTCCTTCCGGTGCTACGTCTGGTCAAGGATCTCATCATCGAACATGGCGAGACGAGAGGGCTGTGGCGGCGCTACGCCCATGTTCTGGTGCGGGTCTTTCCCGAGCTGCAACAGGAGGTCAAAGGTGTCGTCGACCAGGAGCCTCTGGCGGGAACTCGCGGCCGGATCCAGTTTCACCAGGCCCTGACGGGGATTCTCTGGGAGCTGGCGAAGGATCGGACTCTCGTCCTGGTCCTCCATGACCTGCACCGGAGTGATCCCGGGACCATCGAGTTTGTCGAATACCTGGCCAGAAACTCGGCCCTCTCGCGGCAGCCTGCCCAGGGGGTAGGAAACCCGGATGGAGGCGAGGGTAACCGCGACTGGAAGCAGATCCGTGCGAGGGAGGGGCGCTCCGGTGAGTTCGCCAGTTCCATCGTCGAGCCGGATCAGGAGACCACTTTTCCACCGGATCCGGTTCAGGGACGTCTCCTCATCGTAGGAGATCACTGTTCCGAGAGCTTCACCGCCAGTGCTCCCGAACTGCAGCGGTTGGCGAGTCAGCCCTTCTGTCGAACCATCGATCTTCCCTCCTGGACCGTGCCAGAAGTCTCGGATCTGGTGAATCAACAACTCGGGAGCGAGCCTCCTGAGGAGCTGGCCAAGACCATCGCCGAAGGTTGCGATGGCAATCCAATGCTGGTGCTGGAGATGTGCCGGTTGCTCGAGGAAGGCGGCGTGGCTTCGCCGCTCGAGGCGGAGAGTGTCGAAGCCCTACTCGAGAGTGCTCGAGGGGGGGATCTGGCACAGCTTCTGGTCGAGCGCAGAGTGGCAGTTCTCCCGCCACTGGAGCGACGAGTGCTGGAGCAACTGGCCATGTTACGAAGACCGGTTCAATCTTCATTTTTGGTTCGTTGTTGTGGAGTCTCTCAGGAGCGCCTCGAAGGAGCATTGGCGCAACTGGTCCAGCGAGGATTCGTCGATCGCCATGAATCGAGAGGCAAGGTTCGGTTCCACATCAGCCATGAGATTCACATGCGAGGAATCCGCTCAGCGATTCGACCCGAAGCGGCAAGGAATCTGCAAAAAGAACTGGGGTTGACTCTCAGCGAGGATGTACGAAGCCGGGATCCGGTTCGGGCCTACGAAGTGCACGAGTTACTGGCCGCTGGAAATGAACCGAAACTGGCCATCCCGTACGGGTTCATCGCCATGAGTTACTTTGCGGATGCCTACGCCGAGCCTCTGGCGATTCGCATCGGAAAAAAGATGCTCGAACTGCTCGAGGGCGATGCAGATTCCAAGCTACGTGGCGAGATTCTCGGTCGACTGGCTCGTCTTGAGGTCGAGGTCGGTCAACTGGAGTCGGGTAAGTTGCACCTCAAAATGCTGCTGGAAGATCCGGACCTGGCTCCAGCGGATCGAGTGGAGTCACGATTCTACCTTGCCGAGATCTACCACCGACTGGCAGAGCCGTTGAAGGGAATCCGAGGTCTCAACCGGATCAGTTCTTCCGATCTGGACGCTGCGGGGCCAATTGCGCTGCCGAGGCTGACGATCTTGCGAGCTCGTCTACGACTGCAACGGCGAGATATCAAGAGGGCGATGAGCCATTGCTTGCAGGCACAAAAGCAGATTTCGGGGATCGAATCGCGAGAGGGAGTGGAGACGCTGCAACGTCAGGTGTTGGAGATCTTGGCGGAAACTCATCTCGCCAGGGGCGATTCTGCTGCCGCACTCAACAGTTATCAGCGGTTACTCGATCAGGTGGAAAGAGGCGAGGATCCGGTGGCACTTGGATCGGTACTTCGAATCATCGGGAGAGTCTATTACGAGCGAGGAAAACACTTCCGCGCCGCCAGGTACCTGTTTCGAGCGCTGGAAGTGGTCGACCGATCTCAGGATGTCAGAGCTCTCGCTGCGACCTTTGAATTACTCGGAAAGGTCTACAGGAACAGCGGCGATTTCTCACGAAGCCTCGAGCATTTCCGTCGTTCCCTGACCTTGCGGGAGCGGATCGGTGACAGCCATCAGATTTCTCCGACTCTCAACTCCATCGGTAGCCTCCACGCTCATTCGGGCGATTACGATCGGGCGATTCGTTTCTTCAAGCGTAGTATCTCCAATAGCGAGAAGTTTGGCAGTACCGAGGGAATCGTTCGTTCCTTCCTGCACCTGGGCTGGGCCTGGTTTGCGCTGGGGGAACGAAAGCAGGTCGAGAATCTGGCTCGTCAGATTCTCATTCTCACCCAGGAGTTTGAACTGCCGAAGCACCAGCCGGAAGGTCATCGATTGCTGGGGAACCTGGCACTTCTGCGGAGGGACTGGAAGGTCGCCGATCGCGAACTGAAGAAGGCGCTCGACCTGGGCCAGAAGCAAGGACTTGATCGAGTGGTGGCCGCCAACCTCTTTGATCGCGCCCAGTTGGGGATCGAGAGAGAAGAGTACGAGGAATCTCTCAAACTGGTCAGTCGAGGATTGCTCACCGCCGAATCGCTCCAATCGGTACCGCTGATTATCCGCGGACTGCTACTCAAGGGATCGATCAGTATGCAGCGAAATGAGGAGGGGCAAGAGAAGGCTCTCGAGAGTTACGAGAAAGCACTTCAAATGATCAGCGGAGATTCGCTGTTGCCTCTTCAGTGGCAGATCCACTACGCCCTGGCCAGGGTTCAGCAGGGTTCACATGACTTCGAAGGCGCATGTGTTTACTACGACCGAGCAGCCGCCATCATCGAACGGATTTCACAGAGACTGCCCGAGGATATGAGGGTCGTCTATCTCAATGATCGCAGGCGCAAGAACTTCTTCGCCGACCTCCAGCGCTTCAGGAGGGAATCCGATTCTCTCCCTCCAGCGATCGGTCCGGGACCGATCGCTTTCGCCGACCACGGTCTGGACGGGGGCAGTGGTCACGGGGCAAACAAAGGCACCGACCTGCTAGTTGCTGCGGTGCATGCAGCGACCCGGCTGGGAAAGAGAACCGAACTCCGCTCCTTCCTCGATGGAGTCCTCGATGAATCGAGGAAAATTGTACCGAGTCCTCGAGGCTTCATCGCGGCGCTCAGAAAACGCCGCTGGCAGAGCCTGGCAGATATCGACATGGGACCGACAGAGGATTGGCTTCCGCAGCATCAAGTTCTCGGAGCCCTTGCCCAGGAGTGCCTCGATCGGGGAGTGGCGATCCGCAGTGGAACCGAGGTCTGGGAGTCGTGGATCCACAACCACCCACAGGAATCCTCGGTGCGAGGCCGAAGCCTACTGGCGATCCCCTTCTGTGCCGAAGGGGTGCTGTCTGCTGCTCTGGTACTGGAGCGTCCGACCGCTGGAAATCCGTTCCAGGAGCAGGATGTCGCCGAGGTGGTCCGATTGCTCTCGATGGTCAAGGGCCAGATGAGGGCACTGGCCGAGAATGCGCAGTTGCTCGAGTACCAGGAGAGTGGGATCGGTTCGCTGGCCGCGCTCGATGCGGACCTCGAGCAGTTCCTCGATCGACATCATCGCGACAAGGAACCACTGGGGTTTCTCGAGATGAGTTTGCCTGGTCTCGACATCCTTTTGAAAGAGCGTCAGGACGAAACCTTTGTCGAACGGCTGTTGCAGATGCTGGAACCGAACTCCGGGGTCTACCACACCGGTGGAGATCATCTGGTCTGTGCACTGATCGGGCCGGGAGAAGATGACCTGCGCCAGCGCAGTCGCGACCTTCAGCACGCATTCCATGATCTTCGTCAGGAGTTTGGGTTGCCGATGGAGGTAGCCATTCACATCTTGCCGAGATGGTATCCCGTCGGATCGAAAGAGGTGACCGAACTCAGGAGTGGTAGAGCGGACCTGTTTCGATCATCGCAAAAACCAGATCTCGATCAGGAAGTCGCCAGGCTGACTTCAGGAGAGTTGACCCTGCGAGAGGCCAAGGCTGCCCTCGAGCGTCGATATATCATTGCAGAGTTGTTTCGATCCGGAGGGAATATTACCAGGGCTGCTGAGGCACTGGGAATCCACCGTCCTCAGCTGTCGAATCTGCTCAAGCGCCATGAAATCCGCAAGGAAGATTTTGAAGGGGACTCTGGAAAGAGAACCAGTTCCTCCTGAATTTTGGGCTGAACGACTGCCAAAGAAAGTGGGCCTCGACGCCGGTTGCGTCGGGGCCCACTGT
>CAVOEM010000006.1:0-34160 GCA_963694575.1 Planctomycetes bacterium UBA1146
ACCGGATAACCCCGTACAATGCGATATGGAGGACATCTGTATCGTTATGCGATGATGTCCTTAAATTGTGATGATATTGATCGGCCAGGTTTTTACCGGCCTCGATACTGCGTAAGAAGTAGATTTTTCGACTTTCAGGGGAAATGAAGCGATTGAGTTACGGGGTTCAGACCCCGCGGAGGCTCAGATGAAGAAGCGGTGTGTAGAAATCAAATCTCTGTGGATCGGTCCGCTGAATGTGGCGGCTGCGGTGATCCTGTTGCTGTCTCCGATTCACGCCCAGAACATCGTATCGGTGGGATCCACCGCTGCGACCCCGGGTCAGACGGTCCATCTCCCGGTGGAGATCCAAAACGATGTGGATATCTCCGCATACAGTTTTGGTCTGATTCATGATCCGGTCGCTCTGAATGCCATCAACATCGAGTATGCAGGAGCGGAGATCCCCGACTTTATCGGAGTACAAATCGGTCCCGATGGTCTGGCTCTCGGAGTGGTGGTCGACTACCAGCTGGAGGGAGTGCTCCCCGCCGGTGGAGTCAGCCTCGCGGCCTTTGCCACCTACGAGGTGAACTCCTCGGGGCAGGGATCCTTTACCGTGGTGACCCCAGGGACCGCAGGCTCCCCCCCCATCGATGTGGTCTACTCGCTTCCCGATGCGACCGAAGTGATACCGGCCGTCTCTTCAGGAGGGGTGGCGGTGTTGGCGCCCGATCCAGTGGGAACTCCCAGTAATAGGGTGCGAGTCGCTTTCAATGGCTCCTACAGTGCATTCACTCCCGATGGAGTGCTCGCCGAAACGGATGTGATCGCGGCCGGGGCCCCGACCGATCTGCTGGTCGATCGTCATGGCTACACCTGGATCCTCAGCGCAGAGAACCAGACGCTGAGTCGCATCGGTGTCACTCCAGAACCGAAGATCGTCGTCAGTACCGGACCCGAGCCGCGCGTTCTGGGTCCGCTGGGTGGCGATGGTGTCTTCATCACCCACTCCGATGGGACGATGCAGCTGACGCACTCCGATGGCTCGGTATTGTTCGGAGGCGACGGTGCCGGAGATAGCCCCGAGGACGGTGTGCTGGGAGCGGCGATCGATATCGGAAACGCCATCTTCGACTTGACACACTTCGCTGCCGGCCTGGGATCGACCAACTGGCTCGGAGGCGGCGAGAGTTTGCTGCGCATCCAGCCCAATGGAAACGTGGCGGTGGATGTCGATATGGGCGCTGGATATCCGATTCAGGACCTCGCTGCGGGGCCGAATGGATCGGTGTTCGTGCTTGTGACCACATGTATCCAGAAGCGGGCTGCCGACGGTTCACTGGTGGCCAGCCACGAGTTCCCCACGGGCACCGCACCGACCCGGCTGGCGGTGACGACCATCCAGGCAGGAGATGAGCGCATCGACCGCATCGCCGTGCTCAACCCATCCAGCAATCAGGTACTTCAGTTGGACTGGAATCACCAGAACGTCGTGCTCGATGGGCCGACCATCACCCACGCCAGAGGTCTCGATAGCATCGCCTGGGATGGCGATCGCCAGCTGTGGATCTCCGGCCAGGAGGCGGGCACCAGCGATGCCACGCTCACCTCCTACAACAGCGATGGCACTCCGACCGGCGTTGATCTGACCTTTCCTGGTCAGACGATCCTGCTGACCGAGAACTCGGCGGCGGTGCCTGCCGTGTCCGCCTTTTCCGATGATGATTTCGACGGCGACGGATATTCCAACAGCAACGAGCAGGCCGCCGGCTCGAACCCGTTCGATTCAACCGACGATCCGACCGATGAGGTTGCCGATTACACGCCGCCGGTGGACAGTTTCTCGGGCGTGATCATCGGCGACAATCACTTTGCCTTCCTCGAGTGGACCTGGAGTTCTCCGACGGCGGACTTTCCTCAATTTTACGAGATCACCCGCACCACCGATGGGGTGCTGGCCGCCGGTTTTCCGGTGCAGGTCGCCGGAACCGAGACCAGCTGGACCGATGAGAATGGCGGCGATGGCCTGCCCGACGGTGTTCATGAATACGCCATCATCGTGGTCATAGAGGGCGGCTCCCATTGTGTGACCTCTGTGCTGGTGGTCGGCGGCGGCGAGACCGAAAGCGAGACACCGATCGATGTGCCGGGCAGCGACGAGGGTGAACTGACCGAAATCTACGATATTGCGGCGGATCCCGCTGCTCAGCCGGGAGGGGTCAAGTATTACGCTACCGATTCTCTCAACGGCAAGATCTACGCCTGCAATGAGAACTTCGATGTGCTAGCGGTGATTCCCAGTCCCTTCCCCGACGGAGTGCCGGTCACCGGCATCACGTTCATCCCCACAGGGGATGCAGGAAATGGATCGCTGGTGGTGGGCAATGGTGCGGATGGGGGTCAGCTTTACCTGTCCGAGATCACCCGCGAGGGGTGGTGGATCCGCGACTACTTCCTCTACAACCCTGCACCTTGGGCACCGGGGGACGACCACACGATGTTGCCCGGGGCGATCGCCGGTAAATCCGGGGGCATGGGGTATGACGAGAACTCAGGTCATCTCTACATCACCGGTCCTACCACCTGTGAGGTGTATGGCATGTTGCACGGAGGAGATGGTTCGACCAATGCCAGTAAATCGTTCGCGCACCCCAACCCGGGGGCGCAGCAAAAAGGCTGCACCACCGGCAATTGCCCCGGTAGTTCCGGCTGGATCGGTTGTGAAGATGCACCGCTTTACATCACCAGCATCACTGCAGATGGCACTCTCGAGATCATCAAGGTGATTGTCGAGGGAGGCGTGGCGACTCAGGATGGTGAGGGGATCAGCCTGGCGGCGATCGAGGATCCCGGTGGCATCTTGTTCGATGGCGAAAATTTCGTCATCGCAGGAAATACCAGTGGAACCGTTTACGAGGTCCAGGTGACCGGTAACTTTGTTCGTGGAGATACCAACGAAGATGCGCTGGTAGATATCGCCGATGGAATCAAGTGCCTCGGCTACCTCTTCAATGGGCAACCCGGAGTGGATTGCCTGGCGAGGATGGATATCAACGACGATAACCTGATCGACGTTGCGGATCCGATCTACCTGTTGTCATTCCTGTTCAACGCCGGCGCGGCTCCGTTGGCACCCTTCCCCGATCCGGGTCCAGATCCGACCCCGACGGTGGATATCCCGTGTCCGTAGAGATGGAGATGACGATGATGCATTACAACTTCAATTCCACGCGCCTGATCGGCACGATGGTGCTGCTGATCCTCTCCTTCGGGATGTGGGTTCCGGGTCTGTACGGACAGGTCGGCAGCGACTTTGTCCTGCGAGCCAGCGGTGCAGATGTCGACTACTCTGCGGCCAACCCAATGTCCTATGGCATGAGCACGGTGGTCTCGGTGCACCAGGTGACAGGAGTCATCGCCCCGGCACAGGGCTACTCACTGGGTGTTGGAAATGACTCGACACTGTTGATGCCCACCGTTGTCACGACGCTACTGGTGCCGGCGGATGGCCAGGAGATCGACTTCAATGATGTCGACATCTACCCTGACGGAGTCACCCAAGGAGTGGTCCTCTGCTTCGTCGGCTGTTACACGATCAGTTTCGAGACGGAAACCGATCTCGTAGGTGTGGAGTACCAGCTGGTGGATGGCCCTCTGACTGGAGCGACCACGACCACCTCCACCAGCCTCGACTTTGTCGATACATTGGGAATACCACCGGTCGTCAACGTGCTCGTGCTGGATGGAGCCTCTTTTGAACCAAGCCTGGTCAGCGGAGCCGTGACCCTGACACCCCACGATGGAGCACCGTTGATCCGTGGAGATGTTTCTCAGGATGGATCTCTTGATCTGGCGGATGGGGTTGGAATTCTCCAGTACCTGTTCATCGGTGGCGCGGCGGATTGCCTGGATTCTCTCGATGCCAACGACAGTGGCAATGTCTCGATCACCGATGCGATTCGGGTCCTGTGCGCACTCTACTGTAGCGGCTCTCCACCACCGGAAAGCCCCTTCCCCGGTTGCGGATTCGATTCCACTGCGGACTCCCTCGACTGCCTGTCCTATCCGGGCTGCCCCTGATTCGCCGTCTTTGATTCACTACCGCGCTGATCGACTGCCGCGCTGATCGACTGCCGCGCTGATCGACTGCCGCGCTGATCGACTGCCGCGCTGATCGACTGCCGCGCTGATCGACTGCCGCACTCATCGAGTGCTGCACGGATTCACTGCCACGCTGATCTACACCCGTCAATTGAACCACTGCCTCGCTTGGCCTCTTCTGCGCTCGCTGTTTCTTCTCGAGCCGGGCTCATGGATGAGACACTTCCCCGTCTCCGTCCTACGTTTCTACCTGTTGTTGAAAGGGATGGGTCGGTGTAGCGTGTTCCTTGACGATTTCGTGGGATGAACCCACTCGAGGACGGCGATCAAGGATCTGGAGGAACGATGGATGCTCCGAGATATGAGCGATACTCGTCGGTGCCCCTGTTCGAAGGGTTGCAGCCAGAAGAGATTGGCGCATTACTGGGGTATTCGCAGGAGGTGATCGTCGACGCGGGGGACGTGGTGATCAGTGAGGGGGATACCCCAGGACACTTCTTCATCATCGCCGAAGGCACTCTCGATGTGATCAAGTCCGACGGAGAGAATCCAAAGGTGTTGGCGAGGCTTTCCGATCTGAGTAGTTTCGGAGAGATGGGACTGGTTTGCGAGAACCTTCATACCGCCAGTGTGGTGGCGGTTTCCCGCTCACGGCTGCGCTCCTTCTCGATCGCAAAGTTCAAGGAGTTGTTGGAGATGCAGGATCGCACCGTCTATCGGATGGTGCTGGGGTTGGCGCGGCTGATCGCCATGCGGCTCCAGTCGAGTGACCATCGAAGGGTGAATTGATCCGTGAGGCTACAGTTATTGCCTTCCACCATCGGTGGCGTGGGCCCAGCCCAACTGCTCAGCTCTTACCTGATCGATCAGAACATCTGCATCGATGCCGGTAGCATCGGCTTTCATGCAGAGCTCTCCCAGCAGATCGCAGTCAAGCATCTCTTCATCACTCACTCCCATAGCGATCACGTTGCCAGCTTGCCGACCTTTCTCGATGCTCACTTTGGTGTTGACGGTGATTTCGATGTTCCAGTGACCATCTATGGCACTGAAACCACCATCGCTTCCCTGCGGCAGGATATGCTCAACGATCGACACTGGCCCGACTTCATCCGGATCTGCGAGGAATCGGGCCGAGATCTGGTCCGGCTTCATGTCATCGAAGAAGGTGTTGCGGTTCAGGTCGAAGGAATCACCATCACGGCGATTCCAGTCGACCACATCGTCGAGACGGTGGCCTACATCATCGAGGACGATCAGAGCGCTTGCGCCATCGTGACCGATACCGGGCCGACGGATCAGATCTGGAATCGATGCCACCAGGTCAAGGGGCTGACCACCGTGGTGCTGGAGTGCGCCTTTCCCGAGCGATTGCGGTGGCTCGCGGATGCGTCGAAGCACCTGACTCCGAGCACATTCAAGGCCGACCGGGCCAAGGCCCCGGATCCCGATCATTTACGATTTCTCGCGGTCCACCTCAAGGCCAATCAGTACAACGAGATCGTCGAGGAACTGGCAGCATTGTCGCTTCCTGGCGTCGAGGTAATGGAGAGCGGAATCGATTATCAGGTGTGAATCTGGCGTGTTCAGTCTACGCGGGCTCGACCACGTCCTTGCTTCAGGAATAACTCTGAGGCACGGTTCAGAAGCGAAACTGAAACCAGATACGATTTTCCATGGAAGCGAGAGGAGTCCGAGATGACCATCGACCGACGAGATTTCCTGACCAGCGCAGCGGCATTCGCTGCAGTCAGCGCTACCGGAGTTGCAGGCGCATCTCCGGTACAAGGCGATGATGGATTCATACCTTTACCCTGGGGAAAGACACGATTTGCAGTCAACATCGAGATGTGGGGATTCGGTGGTGGGCCCCATCAAGATCGGATTCGGGCGGCAGCGAAGTTGGGATATCCCGCAGTGGAGATGTGGCCGTGGCGCGGCAAGAACATCTCAGAGATCCGCAAGGCCTGTGATGAAACGGGCGTCGAGGTGGCGCAGTTCACTGCATGGGGTTTCTCTCCCGGCATGAACGACCCGAAGAATCATGATCAATTCGAGCAGGAGATCGCCGCATCCATCGAGACCGCCAAGAAGTTGAAGGCTCGCAAGATGACGGTGGTGGGGGGCAACGATCAGCCGGGGATGACCCAGGAGCAGATGCATCAGAACATCATCACCGGACTCAAGAGAGTCGCTCCGATGGCAGAGGATGCCGGGGTGATGTTGATCCTGGAGCCGATGAATATCCGGGTCGATCACAAGGGGCACTGCCTCTACGGCAGTCCGCCAGCGGTGCGGATCTGTCAGGAGGTGAATTCTCCGATGGTCAAGATCAACTGGGATCTCTACCACATGCAGATCACCGAGGGCGATCTGTGCCGTCGGCTGCGGGAGGGATGGGATCAGGTCGGATACTTGCAACTGGCCGACAACCCCGGCCGCAGGGAACCGGGAACAGGCGAGATCCAGTACTCCCGTGTTTTCAAGGAGGCGTGGAATCTCGGCTACCGTGACTTCATCGGATTGGAGTGCTCACCGAGTGTCGAAGAGGCACTCGCTACCGAGCGAGTCAAAGCTGCAGACGTGTGGTAGAAAAACTGAAATGATGAACCTCAAGCCTCATCCGACGTTGCTGAAACTGCTGCTTCTGCTGGCCATCGCGGGACTGGGTCTTCCGGCGCTGCCGGCTCAGGACAGCGTTCTCGACCAGTTCGAAGCAGAAGATCCCTGCTCCATCGGCATCTATTCCTCGGTCAAACAGTTCCAGCCTGGAGTTCCATTTCAGGTAGGTGTGCTGATCAAGCCGTTACCCGGTTGGCACGGATACTGGCACTCCTCTCGCGATGGAGGGGATGCCCCCGATGTGATCTGGTCGTTGCCAGAAGGATGGAAGGTCAGCGAAGCGGATTTTCCGGTTCCAAAGCGCATGGTCGAAGAGGGCGATCTGATCTCGATTGGCTACAGCAAACCATTTCTTCTACGATTCATCCTCACTCCATCGAGCCGTTCGAATGTCGATGATCCCCGCAAGATTTGCATCCCGGTGAAGGTGATCTGGCAAGTGTGTGAGAAGGTTTGCATCTACGGCAAGAGCCAAACTGAGTTGAGCATCTCGCGAGGTGACGAGAGCATCACGATGGATACGGGTGGCAGCTCGATCCTGGCCAGGTGGAGAGACCGGTATCCAGTTCCTGCAGAGAAAGCTCGAGGCTTTCACTTCGAGCAGCAGTGGATCCCGGAGCAGGGATCGACTCCAATTCGAAAGGGCACCTGGGTGGTGCGCTGGTCGCGTCAAGGTGACGATCGACGACCTGCAGTTCCGCTGCAGTGGATCGCTTTTCCTCATGGCATCGAGGAGGGCTTGATCTCCGAGGCCAAGGTCGAGAGGTGGAATCGGGAGTCGAGTGTCGAGAATGGTCGACCTGTGGGCTGGCAGGTCCGATTTCAGTTGCAGGAGCTGGGGTTGGGCTTTCATCCCGGGTTACTGAGTGTCACACTGGTACCCAGTCCGGGAAAGGCTGCAGGGCCGGTCCCGGGAATGCCTGCGGTCACACTGGATGGGCCACAGAAAAAGCAACCGAAGTAAGTACTACTGCTCAGCAGCCCGACGGGCTGCTGCAAATGGAAAGGAAGCGGCTGATGAGAAGTGTCGCAACGATCTTGGCTCTGGCTCTCTGCTTGTGCGGTGGTGCTGCGCTAAAGGCCGACGATGAAAGTGTCAAGAAGACTCCCGAGATGTCCTTCGATCTGAAAGATCTCGATGGCAAATCCTTCAAATCGGCGGATTTCAAGGACAAGTACATCGTGCTGGAGTGGACCGAATCCGGGTGTCCTGCGGTGAAGCCGCTGTACAAGACCAAGAAGGTCCAGAAGTTGGCCGCCGAGTACAAGGCGAAGGATGTTCAGTGGTTCTCAGTTTGCTCGACCAAGCACAACACCATCGAGGGGCTGAAGAAGTTCACCAAGCAATACGGAATCGAGCACAAAATTCTCGCCGACTTTGATGGCAAGGTGGGGAAACGATTCGGAGCCAAGAGAACCCCGCATGTCTTCATCATGAAGAATGGCAAGATCCTCTACCAGGGTGCTTTCGATAACCGTCGTTCGGGAGAGAACTACGTCAAGAAGGCGCTCGATGAGTTGCTCGCCAACAAGGAAGTTTCGACTCCTCGGACCAAGCCCTACGGCTGAACGGTGAAATACGCGTCGTAGTTCACGACGTTACTTTCGCTTCGAGGATTTCAATGAAACCAGCTGGGCCCGGATGTGATCACGTCCGGGCCCAGCTTGCATCGAAAGGGTGTTTCCTGGTTCGGCCCTTGGTCGAAGAGTACTCAAGGTGCATCCTGATCGCACTGATGGGAGAGCGAATGTCACCAATCCGCTGGATGATCCTGTGCTTCTGCTGCTGGCCATGTTTTGTTGCTCCGATCGGTGCCACTACGGTGCGGATGGAGGACGATTGGGTTCCCGTGCCGGTCCCTGGCGCCTGGGAGGCCGCCTTTGGGGCTCATGATGGCCACGGTTGGCTCAAGGCATACCTGATCCTTCCAGCGGACTGGGCGGGCCAGCAACTGGTGCTCCACGCGGGCCGGATCGATGATCGCGATGAGACCTATTTCAACGGTGTGAAGATCGGCGAAGGATCGGTCTGGAATCAAGATCGAATCTATCCCATCGATGCGAAGCTGGCTCATGAAGGGGCCAACCTGATTGCCATCCGTATCGAAGACACCGGGGGAAATGGCGGAATCACCGGCGGCAGCGTGTTCATCGAGGGGCCGGATGGTCGTATCAGTCTGGAAGGTGGAACCTGGCTCGGTCGCAAGGGAGATGATCCTGGCTGGAAGGACTGGCCCGTCCCACGGGGATCGTTGCAAGCGACCTTGCTGGCGCGGAAGTATTTGTCGACCCAGGGAGATGGAGCGCGCGCCCCAGGTGGGGGGATGCAAACCTCGGGATCTGCCCACCGCCCCGGCGGCGATCAGATCCTCTGGTACCGGAGCCCGGCGGGAAAACAATGGACCGAAGGACTCCCGGTGGGCAACGGCAGGCTGGGTGGGATGGTCCTGGGAGATTCCCGCCACTGGAAGATTCAGCTCAACGAGGACGGCGTGTGGGCGGGGACTCCTGCCAACCGAGTACGGCGGGGGGCACACCTTCATCTGAAACGGGCTCGAGATCTCATCTTCTCGGGAGCGGTGGTCGAGGCCCAGAAATTGTTACAAGAGCAGTTCATGTCGCAGCGCTTATCCCGCTCCTATCAGACCCTGGCGGATCTGGAGGTCGACCAGTCCGGCATCGAGGAGTCGAGGGATTACCGCCGTTGGCTCGATCTCGATGAAGCCCAGGTGACCGAAGAGTTCACCTCAAGAGGAGTGCGGTTTCGCAGAAGAGTGCTGGCCAGTAAGCCGGATGAATGCGTGGCAGCGATCCTCGAAGCGGATCAACCGGCATCGATTTCCATCGATTGCAAACTCGCCAGAGAGATCGGCGGTTCATTGCTCGAACCGATCCGGGTCGTTGGGAATCGCGCCTGGATGCGATTTGGTGGTCGGGCTTCCCACGGCGAGAAGCAACCAGGGGCTCATTTCGAGTGCCAGGTCAGCATCGTGGTGCAGGGTGGAATACTGAAGATGAACGGTCCCGGAGTCTCGGTCGTGGGGGCCGATTCGGTGCTCTTCCTGATCAGCGCAGATAGCGATCCAGCCGGGCAGTTCGACCCGGAGAAACTGGCGGTCATCCATCATGCGGGCGACGATGAAGTCGATCCTGCCGGTCGTTATCAGCAGTTGAAACGGACTCAGGAGGCCGATCATAGGTCTCTGATGGATCGAGTTTCGTTGTCACTGGGAGGCGAGTCGCTTCGTGAAATTCCGACTGACATCCGTTTGAATAATATTCGAGATGGAAAACAGGATCCCGATCTGGTTGCGACCTTCTTTCAGTTCGGTCGATATCTGCTGATCAGTTCTTCTCGTCGAGGATCCCTTCCTGCCAATCTTCAGGGGATCTGGAATCCTCACATCTCCGCCCCTTGGAACAGTGATTATCACATCAACATCAACCTCCAGATGAACTACTGGCCTGCTGAAGTGGCGCACCTACCGGAATGTCACGAACCGCTCTTTGATTTCATCGATGCACTGGTGGTGAGAGGTGAAGAAACCGCCCGGGAACTCTACGATGCCCCCGGGTGGGTGGCGCACCATACCAGTGACGTCCATGCCTTCACCGTTCCGATCGGGCGAACGGTCTGGGGATTGTGGCCGCTGGGTGGGGCCTGGCTCTGCCGCCATCTTTGGGAGCACTACCAGTATGGCGGGGATGAAGATTTCTTGCGTGAGCGTGCATGGCCAGTGTTGAGTGGTGCCAGTGAGTTTTTCTGTGCTTACCTGGTCGAGGATCCTGCGACAGGAAAATTGGTCAGTGGACCATCTTCGTCCCCTGAAAATTCCTACAAGACCCCCGATGGCCAGGTGGCGGATGTCGGGATGGGCAATGCGATGGACCAGGAAATCATCTGGGACCTGTTCACCATGACCCTCAACAGTGCCGAGGTACTCGGTATTGAAGATGACCTGGTGAACACCATCCGGAAGACCCGAAGCCGGATCGCCAGACCCGAGATCGGTGAAGACGGCCGCATCCTCGAATGGTCACGACCATGGCAAGAGGTGGAGAAGGGGCACCGACATATGAGTCACCTCTATGCCCTGTATCCCGGTGAGGAATGGACCCTTGAGCAGACACCCCTATCGGTCGACGCAGCGCGTCGCTCGATCGAGTTTCGTCTGGCGAACGGAGGTGGGCACACCGGTTGGAGTCGAGCGTGGTTGCTCAACTTCTTTGCGCGCCTCGGCGATGGAAAGTCGGTGGGTGAGAGCATGCAGAAGCAACTGTCCAAATCGACTCTTCCCAATTTGCTCGATGATCATCCACCCTTCCAGATCGATGGGAATTTTGGAGCGACCGCAGGGATCGCAGAGGCACTGATCCAGTCTCATGGAGAGGTTCTCCGATTACTTCCGGCACTTCCTGCTGGCTGGGCGGATGGGGAAGTGACGGGATTGCGTACCCGATTTGGGGTCGAAGTTTCCCTGCGCTGGAAAGATGGAGTCATCGAATCGGTGCGGCTACTCCCATCTCGCGATGTTTCGTTGACCTTGTCGAGTGACGGGCAGAAACTGGATCTGACACTGGTACAGGGCCGGCCGATCCAGTTAGAGCGGCGTCATGGGCGCCTGAGCTCAGGTGAGCCAGCCAAGGAGTGATGGAATGCGCATGAAGGGTACAATCAGATGATCCCGACTGCCCCCTGGAGGACCTCTCAGTGAATCCCCGTAACCTGATCATCGCATGTTTCATCTTGCTCGTGTTCGTCACGATGATGGTGATTCTTCTGCCCGATGACGGGCCATCGATTGGCGAGGTAGGAGGGCTCTCCCAGGAGTCATCGACCCGGAACGATTCGGGCACCACCCTCGATGAAGATGGCAATAGTCGCAGGGATGGAACTGGGGGTGGGAACTCATCTTCCACAATACGAGGATCAGACCGCACCAGCGGAGGCTCTTGGGGTGGTGATGGTGGCACATCCGGGACTCGTACTGGCAATCCTGGCTCAGGCTCCAATGGAGCATCGCCTGACGTGGGATCGGGAACGATTTCTTCCGGGCAGGACCCGCTATCCAACGGTAGAGGTAGCGGGGATTCCCGAGGATCGGGGAGTCGGGGTTCCAATGGCAAGCCTCGAAGAGGAAGCCAGAGTTCTTCGGGTCAAGTTCCTCCTGGGATGATCCGGATCAGAGGTGAAGTGGTACTGGAAGATGCTGCCACCGTAGTGTTGACACAACTGTCAGGCCAGCTACAGATCGGCGCCCTCGGTGGATCTCGTTCGGTTGCTGTGGTTTCTGGACGTTTTCAGCTGGTCACGCCGGAGGAGGGAGCGATTCAGTTCTTCGGCGCGGTGCTGGAGAATCGCCCTGCTCGGGTGGTCTCTCCGATCGGTGCCATCAGTGCTCGATCCGCGGGCGTGGTGAAGGTGGTTCTGCGATACGACGCACTCACGATGCTCTCCCTGAAATCAGCCGTCACCGGTGAACAGTTGACTGACGTCGAGGTGATCCGAGTACAGGATTACTCGCGTAGTTCGCTTCCTCACCCGGGGTGGCCGCAATCGGAAGACCCCATAATCGTTTCGGAGCAGAGCCCGGTGGCACTGGACGGACGTATCGGATCGATCGGATCCGCGGTGGCACTTCACGCCCGGGCTGCAGGACACGAGTGGCGCAGGATCACCGTAGATCTGGTGGCCGGAGGTGAAAGAGAACTGAGCCTCGAGCCGAGTGGATCGGTCTCGTTGAGATTGTTCGGGGATACAGAGAGGGAAGGAGTGGTACTGCGCCTGCGAGAGCAGGGTCGAGCAGGATCACCTCATGCAGAGGTATCCGTCACCGGAGTCTCGATTCGACAACTCGATGGATTGCTACCGGGATCGTGGATTGCAACTCTCGAGTCGGGGCACTGGGCCCATCAACCGCAAGTCTTCGATGAGTTCGCCTTTGAATTGACGGTGGAAGATGTTTTCGAACTGGATCTGGAGATTCCGTTCGATGATGAAGAACGGGTCGATCTGTCGGGAAGCGTGTTCATTCCAGAGGGTTGGCAACTGAATCACTTCTCGGTGAGAATTCGCCCGACTGGCCCTGGCAGTGATCCCATCAATGACACCATCGAATTACAAAGTGCTTCGATGGAGAGCACATCGATGGCGGGAGGGTTTCTCTGGGACTGGGGTCCGGTGCAAGTGAAGCAGGGGAGTTACGGTATCCTGGTCCTGCCAGTTGGAGTCGGTGGGCTGTTTCAGGTCGGTGAAGATGGGCTGATCGATGCCAACATCGAATTGCCTGCCCCGGTCGAGATCTCGGTACAGACGGTTCTCGCAGATGGATCGGGGATTGCGACACCGAGCCTCATCCGCTGGGCACCGGTGCGTCCTCCAGGAACACCGGGTGCGGGGGCTATTCCGGTGGGTTCGGGTATCAACGGGTTCTTTCAGTTCCAGGTCCCGGTGGGGGCGGTGTTGATCTCCTGCTCGGATGTGGCGTACCGACCCACGCACCAACAAGTTCAGGTCACCATGTCGGGGCCCAACGAGTTCACGCTGCCGCTGGAACCCGCGATGGGTATGCGACTTTTCCTGGAGGAGAACGGAACTTCCGTTCCCTGGGATCTGGCATGGCATCCGGGAGTGAGTGCCCAGGGGCACACCGGTACCGTGGTCACTCGTGGCCGTACCGGCAATGGATATCGAGTCCTGGTCAGTGAACCAGGTTTGTATCTGGTCACTACTCCCGATCTGACCGGTTTTCTACCTGTCGACCCCATTGTCGTGCAGATCATCGAAGGCGTCGTTGTCGAAGAAGTGATCGAAATCGAATCGGAGTGATCGCTAGTCTTCGCTCCGGCGTGCTCGTTCCTCGATGCTTCCATCTTCATCGACAATCCAGCTGACATCATCCTCGGTCCCCGGTTCTCCGTCGGGACCAACGCTGACGATCAGTGCAATTCCTTGATCATCTGGAGCATTGAAGACCGAAAGCTGTTGCCCGTATGGATCGGCTAGAGCGGTCTCGTCAATGAAGTCAAGAATCCGCGCTGCGGCAGGAACCGGGGTTCCGCTTTGGCGGTCCTTGATACTGGCGGCAATCGTGCTTCCAAGACGACTGGCAGCGATCTGCGCCTCGATACGAAGCCGCTCATCTCGATTGCGCTGCATCGGGTTATCGCGATCTCCTTCGGGATTGATCCGGAAGCGTTGCTGATCGATCTCTTGCGGGAAAATGTTGTTGGAACGATCAGCGTCGGCAATCTCCAGCCTGGGATCGATCTCTACCCTGACCACCGGCTCGTTGGTGACCATCAGCCGGGAAACGGCTCGTGGGTCAGACCTCCACAGTTCGGCAGGGATGCGAAAATCCTCGGTCTTCCCCGATGCGTAAGTGACTCGGATGGGCACAGGCATCAGCAAGCCACCATAGTTCCTCAGGCGAATCACGGTGAAATTCCAGTCTCTCTGAATCAGTTCCGCATCCCCATCGTCGAGCCGTAAAAGGAATCGCTCGTACCCTCGTCGGTCCGCCTCCGTCACCTCTAGCTCGTCAAAGGAGTTGTAGAAATCGAGAAGTTCGGGGAATCGATCCGATCGTAATGTGATGCCCGCATTTCCTTGCCGGCTGATCCATTCTGGATCCGAATCACGAGCCTCCTTCTGGAGAGGCTTCTCCACATCGGGATTTCCGGTGTCGAGGTGATAACGCACGACTCGCTCCACGGCGAAATCGGCGTGATCAGTGGTGTAGAACCAACCGCGCCAGAACCAGTCCAGATCTACTCCGCTGGCATCTTCGATGGTGCGGAACAGGTCTGCGGGCTCTGGTCTGCGGAATGCCCAGCGCTTGGAGTATTCTTTGAAGGCGAAATCGAACAACTCTCTGCCGAGCACGCTTTCTCTGAGGATGTTGAGAGCGGTAGCCGGTTTTGCGTAGGCGTTGTTACCAAACTGTAACAGTTGCTCACTGTTGGTCATGATGGGCATCTGATCGGTGCTGGTGGTGAAACCAGTGATGTTTCGTGCTTCACCCCTGCGAGAAGGATATTTTTCTTCCCACAGTTGTTCGGCGATGAACTGGGCAAAAGTATTGAGGCCTTCATCCATCCAGGTCCACTGACGCTCATCCGAGTTGATGATCATCGGGAACCAGTTGTGCCCTACCTCATGAATGATCACACCGATCAATCCGTACTTGGTTCTTTGAGAATAGGTCCCGTCCTCCTCGGGGCGAGGGCCATTGAAACAGATCATCGGATATTCCATGCCACCGACCGGGCCGTTGACGCTGATCGCGACGGGGTAGGGATAGGGAACGCTGATCTGGGAGTAGACCTCTATGGTGTGAGCCACTGCATGAGTCGAATAACGACTCCACAGCGGCTCTCCTTCATTGGGGTAGAAGGACATCGCCATCGTGGTCTCTCCGCCTGGAACGGAGACTCCCATCGCATCCCAGATGAACTTGGGGGATGCCGCCCATGCGAAGTCCCGGACGTTCTTGGCATCGAAGGTCCAAGTCTTGACCCCCTTGGCTTCCACCTGCTCGTTTGCGAGAGCCTCTTCAGGGGTCACGATGAACACCGGACGGTGCGAGTCTCTCGCGGAAGAGAATCGATCCTTCTGGTCCGCTGTGAGAACCTCATTTTGATTGATTAGCACACCGGTTGCGCTGACGATGAAGGTGTCAGGGACGGTGATGGCGACGTGGTAATCGCCGAATTCCAGGGTGAACTCGCCACTGCCGAGGAACTGCTTGTTCTGCCAGCCGGCGTAATCGGTGTAGGCACACATACGGGGGAACCACTGGGCGATCTCGTAGATCGCATTTCCCGCATCATCGAACCACTCATATCCACCGCGAGCCCTCAAGACATCAGCATTGACGATCGAGTGATTCCACTCCACATCGAACTCGAGAACCTCTCCAGACTTGAGCGGGGAGGTGAGATCGATGCGCATCATCGTGTCGACGATGATGTGGTCAAAATCAGTACCTGCTGAACTGTGTACAGATAGAATTTCATAGCCGCCCTGAAATTCTTCTTCGAATGCCAATCGCCGCAACCAGCGAATGCTCTGTTCATCTTCCAGGCCACCTGGATCCCCGGTATTGCCGATGGAGTCGTTACGGAAGCGATTCTGATCCAGTTGCATCCAAAGATAGGTGAGAGTGTGGGGAGAGTTGTTGTGGTAAGTGACCCGTTCCTTGCCATGGATTCGATGGTTCTTGGCATCGAGGGTGACCTGGATATTCATGTCTGCCTGTTGTTGCCAGTATCCCGGTCCAGGAGCGCCTGAAGCCAGCCGTGCCTCGGTGGGCGTGGGTAGCACGTCATCGAGCTGACGGAATGGATCTTCTCGATCGATCTTGTCGATGGCGAGAAATGGCGGGGGAATGTCATCGTGGGGATCGTGGCATAGTCCGATGGATGGAAGGAGACAGAGGAAGAGGGTTGTAATGAAGCGCATGTGAACCACCGTTCCGATTTGAAATAATCCAGTCGGTGAAGGCATCCTGGAAGTTCCAAGATGAAGGCATCTGCCAAGATGGAAACTGAACCGAACAGGCATGATAGCCCGATCGGGACTCTTCAACTACTGTCGAAATTGTATCGCAGTAACTTTGAATCGCTCATCGCAGAAAGAAACGTCAGGAGTGAGAACCGTCGCAGAAGGGCGCACCAGCAGTCTTCTTGCAGGCGCAGAGTGCCACCTTCTTCGTTTCTTCCACCTCGAACACGACCGGGGTCATACCGGTACCCGAATGACTTCCGTCGCAGAATGGATGGTTGGAGGATCGGCCACAGGCACACCAGGCATGTTTTCCGGCGGCCAGTTCTATGACCACTGGTTTGTTGTCGACGGATTTCGGTTCTTGATTCATGACGTCGTCCCTTTCTGCGGAGATTGAATCTAACAAGTTCAGATGTGGATTACTGGCTATTTTCGTTCCAGTAGCATTTCTTGATGACCTTGCTGGAAGGATGCCCATTGATCTCGAGGTATGGATTTACGAAGTAGTTAAGAACCGGGCCGGCTTGTGGGGGAGCCAGCGTCAAGTCGCGGCCGGTACTGAGGGTGACGCGGTTTGCCGAGTGGCTTCCGAAGTAACGTCCGACGTATTGTGGATCTTTATCTGCTTCGGAGATATCCACCGGTATCCAACCCTGGCCGGGCACATGGAACTCTGCCCAGCAGTGATAACCGCCGGTTTGGTACTCGCCGATCAATGATTCGTATTTCCCCCACATTCCGATCTGGAATCTCGATGGAATACCACTCGCCAGGCACAGAGCATTGAAGTAGGTGTGGAAGTCGGTGCAGTTTCCCTTACCAACATCGCATGCATGGGAAATGTCTCCTCGACCCCAGCCCTGATGCTTCTTGTCGTAGGCCATCTGCTCGAGGATGTAATCGAAAAACGCACGTCCCTTCGCTAGCACCGTAGATTTGTTGGCTGTCAGGATCTCCGCCTCTTGTTTCACCTGTGATGTGACATAGCACAGAGATGAGGGGGTCAGGTATTTGGCCATCATTTCTTTCGAATGATCAGTGGTCTGTTCAGCAGCGAGAGCTAGATCGACCGAGTAAGCATATCGATCGACATCGTATTCGATGGTGAAGTTCATCTGCGAAGCGGAGCACTTTCCTTCGAAGAAGTACATCGAGTTGCCGAAGCGGGGCTCGCTGGAAAGAGTTCCCGCAATCGGCCCCCGCACCTTCATGTTCGAGATGACCTGATGGTCGTCATCGTGGGGAACAGGGATCCAGAGCTTGAAATCGTCACCGATGTTGCAGTTCTTCAGTGAACTGACATATCGGACATGGAACACCCGCTCGATGGAGCCTGTCTTGGTCTGGGATGTGGATAGCAGTCCACAACCAGATGTAAGTAGGGAGATCCCTGTCAGCAGAAGGGCAAACTGACGGATGGAGCTCCACCGGGGGGGGAAGAAGCGCATTCTGATCTCCTCGATAATCTCGCCGGCTGCGATGCTATTCCGTTACGATGGGAAATGTAATGATCGGTAGGGTATCCAAGCATCCGTAAGGTGCATCGTGCTGCACACGAAGATCAAGTCAAGAGGTTGTAGGAGGCTGTTGATTTCCGCCCGAAGTGTCTTCCTTTTGTGGGTGCATGGCATCTTGAAACAGATTTTTGATTTCGCCTTCTTGTAGCGTGTCTTTGAGCATCTGATCGATCCGTTCCTGGGACCAGCCGTCTCGACCCCGCGCGTGGACACCGATGATGATGATTTCACGGATATCAGCCAAGATCCTCCGGATGTATCCCTTGGCGATGGCGATGACCGGAATCAACAGCACTCGCTTGAGGGTATTCACATCTTCTTTCGCCATCGCGCCCTCGATAATGATGTCGAGATTTCTGGAGATCCTGGACGAAGTGGGTATGACCAGTGCATCGCCCCATACGTCAGCGGGGCGAGTGGCGGGCGCGTCGAGCACCCCTGGAATCAGGCCGAGCAATGCTTGTAGAGCCTGCTCATCCAACCCTATGCCGCCCTTCTGATTTGCCGAATCCAACATCTTGTTCTTGATCTCTGGTATCGATTTCCCGGAGATTCGAGAGATCCCCTGAAGTCCTGATTCCAGCATCTGGTCATCGATGGAGTCATCTTTGTCTACAGCGATGTAGATCAGTCGACGCGGATCTTCCCCGGACAACTCATGAAATACTGTCGCGGCTTCATCGGCATGCTCGGCGATCTCACGAGCTGCACGGGAACTGGTTGCATAGACCAGTACTCCTTCTGATTGGTAGAGATCCCGCTCCCAGGCGACCAGCGGCAGACCTCGATCCTCGATGACCCTTTCGACCTGTCGACAGCCGAGCATCAGGGTTGTCATCAGTGTCAGCAGGATAATGAAACGGAGGGAATGGGAAAACGCCATCGATGTAGACCTTCCTCCAGCGAACTCGGTCGGATCAGTAGCGAAACCACTTGGAACTGCACTTCTAACTGACCGGAGTGATCACCCTGATTGAATTACTCAGGTTGAAATTACTCAGTTTGAATTACTCAGGGGAAGTATCTTCATCGCTGGTGGTTTGCATTTCCAGAACTGTTTCGACCCGCTCGGCGAGCTCTGGGATTGAAAACAGGTGATACCGTTGTTTCGTACTCATCGGGGTGATCATGGAGAGGATATCGGAGAGTTGTTGAGCCGAGGTGCCCTCGGGGAGTTCGACATCGCTCTTGAGATTCTGGATCGCTTCTCGAAGAGCGAGAACTTTGTGGTCGTTGATGAATGTCGATGGCTCGGGAAGATCCTCCACCCGAGCCTCGGGATACAACTGCTGTCCGATATGGGGATGAATCCTGACGCGCCTTTCTCCCAGGATCATCACGAGGTATCTCCCATCATCGAGAGCCTGATACTGTTGGAGTCTGCCCTGGCAAGCGATCGACTGGACCGATGCCGTTTCCTTGAGACTCTCCTTGTCCTTTCCCAGAACAGTGCCGAGGATGATCTCGCCAGTGTTGTCGAGCAGATCACGGGTCATCTGACGGTAACGAGATTCAAAGATGTGAAGGGGTATGATCTGCCCTGGAAAGAGGACCACGTCAGGGAGTGGAAAGAGCGGCAGGATTCGAGGTCTGGCTTCAGAATTCATCTGGATATCGATTCTGCGGGGGCGAGGTGGGCGTAACCTGTGCGAAATAGCCATGTGTCATGGAAGCCGAAACCCGTGGTTTGGAAGAAGGAATCTGGTAGACGGTTATATCTGCGGATCATGTTCTCTTTCATCTGGTCCATTGCGGCGAGATCGATGTTTCTCTCATCTTTGGCGCAAGGGACTGATTGCCCTCGTCTGTTGAACAGTGGATGACTGGACATTGGAGTGGACGCTCACCAGCGCGAAGTTGTTCCAGAATCCTATCGGTGTCGAAGAAAATCACAGTAGAACTGGATAGAAAACTATCAGAGAAGGGTCCCCGATTCCATGGCGCTCTGGCAGATGATTCATGATGTGTAAACCTGTGTCATCAGGCTGGTTGTAGGGGAGTGGAGTGGCTTCATGAAGCGTCAAGATAAAGCAGACAAGGCGGCTGTTATTCTGGGCAGATTGTATCCAGATCCTCCGATCCCACTGCAGCACGACAGCCCGTTCACCTTGTTGATTGCCGTGTTGCTGTCGGCACAGACCACCGATGCAAGGGTCAATCTGGTAACACCGGGGCTGTTTCGGCGAGCCAGAACTGCCAGGAAGATGGCCGAACTGGAAGTAAAAGATATTTTCGAACAGATCCGGACCTGCGGCTTGGCCCCGAGGAAGGCGAAAGCGATCCGTGATCTATCGCAAATCCTGATCGAGAAACATCGCTCTCGGGTACCGGATGACTTCGAAAGCCTGGAAGCACTTCCCGGAGTGGGGCACAAGACTGCCAGCGTGGTGATGGCGCAAGCGTTTGGTGTTGCGGCATTCCCGGTCGATACGCATATCCATCGCCTGGCAGCGCGTTGGGGCCTCTCCAGTGGAAAGAATGTCGAGAAAACCGAAGCGGATCTGAAGAAGTTATTCCCCGAGCGGTTGTGGAATGATCTGCATCTCCAGTTCATCTACTTTGGTCGTGAGCACTGCCCGGCCAGGGGCCACGACCTGTCGACCTGCAAGATCTGTTCATGGGCAGCGACGGCGAAGCGGATTCGAGAAGAGGCGAGCAAGCATGGCGGTGTGCGGAAGTAGGCTCTCTGAAGTGAGCTTCGGGTGGTGGTTCCTGCCCTGGATGAGTTCGGCTCCGTGGAATGAAAAACACCCCGCCTGGCGATGACGCCGGGCGGGGTGTTTGGCTTGATCGGTGGCTCTTCAGCCGGTATCGATCAGCAGCCGTTATAGATCGAGCAGTTCTGCGGTTCTCCAGCGTTTCCACAGTTCGGGAATGGAGGTGGAGGAGTAGCTCCGTTGGTGAAGATGTAGGAGATCAGCCAGACGGGGTCCGCAACATCGAAGAGTTCGTCACCATTGGCATCCTTGGCGTCGTGACAGGTACCCTGAGGTCCTCCGTTGAAGATTTCCTGCAATGACCAGACCACATCCGCAACATCAGGGATCCCATCCCCGTTGGCATCGCCGCGAATGAAATCGAGCACAGATTGAGGATGCAGGATCAGTGAACCATCATAGGTCACTGGTGAAAGGCTTTGGTTGCCAAAGGTCACCACATTGAAAATCGGTGGCGTGCTGTGACTTTGCCAGGTGAGTGGAATGGTCACTCCAACTTCATCCCCGGCAAGTTCCGAAGGCACCGTAGAACCGGTGATATTCACGGCATCCGTGGCGTTGGGAAACTGGATGTAGACCGGCAACTGGAAAGCGTAGACCACCCCGATGGCCCAGCCAGATTCTGTCAAGATCGATTCCGAAAATGCTGGGTTCGTCAGAGCCACCGGACCTGTGACCGCCGCTCCTGTGGGAATGACATAAGTCGGGTTGGTTGACAAACTCATCGAAAATCCCTGGGTATCGGATGGGTATGTCGCATTGGATGGGTCTTCTGTGATGGTCAATGTCGCACTGAAATTGGCCGAACCGTCGAGAGGATCGTAGTTGACCTGCTTGTAGGGAGCGGTGAAGTAGAACAGCGTTGGGGGTTGTTCAAGAATTTCGATGGTGCCATCGATGCTAGTCATCGGATTCGAGGTCCCATTCACCACTGCGACACTGGAAACCGGTGGAATACCGAGGGTGTTGCAGAGGCCAACCGTGGTCACCGATCCGACCGGCCCGGTCAGGCGGTAGAAAGCGGTTCCGATCTCCGTCGAGCCGGCGTCCATGACGGCACAGGAGGTGAAGCAAATCACGCAGCCGACCGCCCAGCCACCAGTTTCGATGTTCTGTTGCATGAAGTCGGGAGCCTCACCGTTCTTGATGGTCTCGATTTCGGTGGACCAGTCGATCACGTAGTCCAAATCGGCGGGATCGGTTCCGAACGGTTCCAGATCGAGCAAGTTGAGATCGTGGCAAACTCCGAAAGAGAAACCTTGAACCCCTGAGGCTGTAGCATGAGTGAGAGTCAGAGTGATGGGAACCAGTCCACCCTCGGCGGCAGCGCCGCTGCTAAAACTCATTTCAAAACCACCACCCATGGCCGTGGCCAGGGTTGGAAACTGGAACAACAGCAGGATTGCTAGTGTTGCAGCATGGACACTTTGACATTTCATGGTTACCGTCTCCTCTAATATTTCAGGCGTTACCTTGAGATTCCTGGTAACGGACTCTACCTCCCGTGATGATCGACCTTTGAAACAGGCTGACCAGTTGCATACTACCTCTTAGCCTAAATACTAGCGGGCGGGAGTGTTGTTTGATAGGAGCAGTTCACAAGGTGCTGAAGAGACCGGTCCTGATATTTGTGCTATATCGTCACAAAAGGTCCTCGAATTTGTTTGGAGCTGCTTCTGATGTCTGAAAAGCAAGGTGAGTCGGCCAACGATTCGGACAAGCCTGACAATTTCATCGAGAAAATGATCTCCTCAGATGTGTCAGCGAGCCCCGCTGGAGGGCGAGTTCAGTTTCGATTTCCACCCGAACCCAACGGCTATTTGCACATCGGCCATGCCAAGGCGATCTGTCTCAGCTTCGGTCTGGCTGCCAGGTTTTCTGGTCGCTGTAATCTTCGTTTTGATGACACCAACCCCTCTCGTGAAGAGCAGGAGTACGTCGATTCAATTCAAGATGACATTCGCTGGCTCGGATTCGAATGGGATCAACTCTGTTTTGCTTCCGACTACTTCGACCAGCTCTATCAGTGGGCCACCCAGTTGATTCGCCAGGGAGATGCCTATGTCTGTGACCTCACGGGTGAAGAGGTTCGTCAGCACCGTGGCAACTTGACCGAGCCCGGTCGTAACAGTCCAAATCGAGATCGATCCATCGAGGAGAACCTGGATCTCTTTGGCCGCATGAAATCCGGGGAGTTCCCCGACGGAGCAAAGACCTTGAGGGCCAAGATCGACATGGAGTCAGCCCATATCATCATGCGGGACCCGGTCATGTACCGGATCCACCGCTCCACGCATCACCGTACCGGCGATACCTGGTGCATGTATCCGACATACGACTGGGCTCATGGTCAAGGCGACGCCATCGAGGGAGTGACCCATTCCCTGTGTAGCCTTGAGTTCGGGAATCACCGACCGTTGTACGATTGGTTCCTCGATAAAATTGGCCTCGAGGAGCAACCGAGACAAACCGAGTTTGCTCGACTGGCACTTTCTTACACCGTGATGAGCAAGAGATCGTTGAGAACCCTCATCGAGGATGGTCATGTCGAAGGGTGGGACGACCCACGCCTCCCGACATTGTCGGGGATCAGACGTCGGGGATACACTCCTGAGTCGATCCGTAATTTCATGGCAGGGATCGGAGTGGCCAAGTTCAACTCGACCATCGAATACTCGGTCCTGGAGAATTCAGTTCGTGATCATCTCAACAAGGTCGCGACTCGCAGGATGGCCGTTTTCGATCCACTCAAATTGGTGATCGAGAACTTTCCAGAAGACCTTCAAGAGATGGTTGAAGCGGTCAACAACCCAGAAGATCCGGATGCGGGAACTCGACAGTTACCATTCGAGAGAGAGGTTTGGGTCGATCGTGATGATTTTCGTCTCGTACCACCGAGAAAGTGGCGTCGTCTGGCACCCGGTGCAGAAGTTCGATTGCGCTACGGATATTGCGTGACGGTCAAGGAAGTGATCGAGGATCCAGACAGTGGTAAGGTCCTGCAACTGAGGTGTGAATACGATCCCGACACTGCTCGAGGACAGACGCCGGACGGCCGCAAGGTGCGAGGTATCATCCACTGGGTTCCGGTGTCGTGCTGCGTCGAAATCCCGGTGCGACTCTATTCACCACTGTTCAGCGTGGCGGACCCGGATCATGTCCCGCAGGGGAAATCTCTGATCGATTTTCTCAATCCAGAATCTCTGGTCGAGACCACCGCGCTGTGCGAGCCATCGCTGGCTGCGGCGGCCGCCGGTGATCGATTCCAGTTGGAGCGAGTAGGCTACTTCGTGGCGGACCAGAAGTTGTCGAAAGAAGGAGCTCCTCATCTGGCCAGGATTGCCCCTCTGAGGGATTCCTGGGCCAAGCAGGAGAAGAGGCAGTCCAACTCCTGAGGATCGAGCCGGTGGGAGGGGACAGCCGCCTGGCCGGGGATCGACCGGGCTTTAGCCAGGGGTGGTGATTTGAACTGCTGCTCTAGCGGTCCAGCGGGCCAGAGATCCCCCAATCGCCACCTTGACCGCCCCCATCATACTTGCGATTCTGATCGATCTTGACGGCTTGAGTCCGTCCGGGTTGCTTCGCTCTTTGAGGTCAATTCTGGCCTCGCTGGGGGGGGAGCATCTGAAAGGAATGATCATGCGAACATTTGCCCTCACGCTCTTCTTCTGTTCCCTGATGGCGATGCCGGCGATGACCGTGGCAGCCGATGGAGCCGAACCAGTACTCTCGGAAATGCAGAAGAAGTTGATCGATATCGGGATCGAAGACAATCAGGTGGTCGAAGTCCTCGACCAACTGGTCAATGGTATCGGTCCTCGGTTGACCGGTAGTCATCAGGATCATCTCGCCTGTGAATGGGTGAGAGATCTGTTCATCGAGTATGGTCTGGAAAATGTCAAGATGGAGGAAGCCGGAGAATTCAACGTTGGCTTCCAGCGAGGTGCGTGGAGAGGTCACATGATCTCTCCCGACCGAATGGACCTTGAGTTTGGCACTCCAGCCTGGTCTGCGGGGACCAAAGGTGTGCAAGAGGGTCCTGCAGTGATGCTGCCTACTACGATTGAGGGGCTCGATGTCGATTCGATGAAGGGCGCCTGGATCGTCCGTCCAGCCCAGCGAGGGCGTCAGGATCGCGAGACGCGGCAAGCTCAGCGTGAAGTCACCGAGAAGCTGGAAACTGCGGGAATCGCCGGCTGGATCTACCCCACCCGTGGCGAGAACATCAACGTTTATGGAAATCATCGGATCAGTTGGGATGACCTTCCGACAATTCCGCGGATCAACCTACGCAAGGATCAATACGATACGATCGTCGAGAATCTGGAAGCGGATGAAGAGGTCACTCTTCGCATCGATGTTCGCAACCATTTCCAGCCAGGACCAGCCAAGTTTTACAACGTCATCGGCGATATCGTCGGCAGCGAGTTTCCGGATGAGTACGTCATCATCGGCGGTCATATCGATTCCTGGGATGGGGCTACAGGGACCACCGATAATGGAACGGGTACTGCCACCACCATCGAGGCGGCACGGATGTTGATGGCGACCGGGGCCAAGCCTCGCCGCACGATTCGATTCATGCTCTGGAGTGGTGAGGAACAGGGCCTGCTCGGATCCAAGGCATGGGTCGACCAGAACCCGGAACTACTCGACAAGATCTCGGCGGTGTTTGTCTATGACGGTGGACCCAACGCCATTGCCGGTCTTCCGGCAACCGCTGCGATGAAAGAGGATTTTGAAAAGGTCTTCACTCCAGTGATGAACCTGAACCCTGATTTGCCCTTCAAACTCACCGATGTAGATGGTATCCCCCGCGGCATCGGAAGTGATCACGAGTCCTTCCTCGCTCGCGGTGTTCCAGGGTTTTTCTGGACCCAGGAAGGCCGTGCAGATACGTGGCACGGTATTCACACCCAGTTTGACACCTTTGATCTAGTGATTCCGGAGTACCTGGAGCATTCGACGACGGTCATCGCTCTCACCGCACTGGGAGTGGGTAATCTCGACGGTCTTCTGTCCCGCGAAGGGATGCTGGAAGAGGGTGGAGAACGCAGGCGCGGCGGCGGTGGTCGGAGACTGGGAGTGATGCTCGAGGGAACCACTCTTGCCGAGGTGATGCCCGATTCCACAGCGGCCAAGGCCGGCATGAAGGCCGGGGATAAGATCCTCAAGATTGGCGATGAGGAAGTGGACGATCGCCGCTCCTTGATCCGTGCCATCATGGCGGGCGAAGCGAAGCGCAAGGTCGTTTTCGAGCGCGATGGAAAGAAGATGGAAGCCATCATCGAGTGGCCGCGACCAAATCGAGATCAGTCGGATGACGCTGCACCCGCAAAGCCCGCGGAAGAGAAGAAGGAAGAGAAAAAACGGGGAGCTGTTCGCTGAACAATCCAGCGGTGCAGACTATCAGGCGTTCGAGTCGACCGAAAATCACTGGTCGACCCGAACGCCTTTATGAATTCGCCATGAGTTCCATCATCGTTTCGATGTGCCTACTCATCAGCATCGCCAGCTCAACCGAGATGGTGCATGCTGGCGATGCCATCACTTCGCATGTTCCCAAGCCGATCAATATCGAAGTGGATGTGCGAGAAGCAGAAACCGAAGTATTCCTGCTCATCGATGAAACGCTGTTCACCCACTGGTTATCCCTCGATCCAAAGGAAATAGAAGATCTCGATCCCGACCTGAAAGAGGATTGGGGAGATTACGGAAATCGAGTGGTGGAATGGCTCGATTTACATGCACCCGTCCAGGTCGATGGGGTGCAGTTGATTCCAGTTCTTACCGATCTGGAGTATCAGGAAGGATTCGATCTCAACGACCTGATGAACTTCGCCGCCATCACCGTGACCTATCCGACCAAGGCACGGCCCAGACAACTCGACTTCATCTGGAGTCGATTTGACACCGAAGATGGGTTCCCTCTCGAATCGGTTTATTACGTGCTCTCGACCAGAGATGACTACCAGGTTTATCGATTTCAGGAAGATACTCCTGGTTGGAGCTGGAGCCCGCCCGATGTGGAGAAGATGATCGACCCGGATCTGGTCGCACCGGGAATCCGCCTGCCGTGGTTCACTCTCGATCTACTTCCGATCCTGTTCAGCATCATCGGTCTGCGTATCGTCTGGAGAGCCAAGAAGTTCTCCAGAGCCACGGTGGTCGTGGCCTTGATCTGTGTGGCTCTTGCCGCAGCCACTCTGGGAACCAGCAAGGTCGAGGTTCGCCCCTTCTGGTTGTCACCTGTGCAACTGCCTCCTCCCGAGCAAGCAGAAGCACTTTTCGAGAGCCTTCACAGGAACATCTACCGTGCCTTCGACTACGAGGATGAGCATCAAATTTATCGACTTCTCAAACGAAGTGTTTCGGGGCAACTGCTGCAGCAAATCTACGACGAGATTCATGAAAGTCTGATGATGAGAATCGAAGAGGATGCGATTTGCGATGTTCGAGCAGTGCGATCTCTCGACACCGAGGTTATCGTGATCAAGACGGTGGTGGATCCGATGTTCCAGGTCCGTGCACGGTGGGAAGTGATTGGAACGGTCAAGCACTGGGGACACACTCACTGGCGGAAGAATCTTTCGACCGCGCTGTACGATGTTCGCTGGATTCCTGATTCAGGCTGGCGGATCGATGGAGTGGATGTCGTGGAACAGCGACGTCTGGATGATGGTCAGGAGTTGATCAAGTGACGGGTTCCAGCGTATCGGTCATCGACTTGGTTCATCGCCATGTCGGCCAACAACATCCTGTTCGGGTCGATAAGATCGTCATCGATGCGGGAGAAAAAGTGGCCATCATGGGGCCGTCAGGTTGTGGGAAGACGACGCTTCTTTCATGCATCGCCGGAATTCTCTCCCCCTCCTCTGGTGAGGTGCAGGTCGGAGAGACCCGGATCGACCAGCTCTCGGATGCAAAACGGAGAAAGTTCCGCCGCGAGCACATCGGGCTGGTCTTCCAGGAGTTCGAATTGCTCGAGCACATCGATGTGATGGAGAACTCGTTTCTTCCGTTGTGGCTCGATGGTCGTGAACCGACCGAGGAAGAACACGCCAAGCTACTCGAGCGATCTCGCCGCTGTGGAATCGAGGAACTCTTGCACAGAAAGCCGCGGGCACTCTCCCAGGGAGAGCGACAGCGTGCTGCCGTGTGCAGGGCATTGATGACCTCTCCGTCGTTGATCCTCGCCGACGAACCGACCGGTAGTCTCGATGGGGTCTCGGGCAGGGCGGTTCTCGATCTGTTATTCGAGGAAGCGGATTTGACCGGGGCTACCGTCATCGTTGTGACCCATGACTCGACCATCCTGGACGGCTTCGATCGAGTCGAAGCGTTGGCAGGGAGCGTTTCATGAGTGGCCCGATGCTGAGATTGGCTCTGCGCTCGCTGGCTCATCACAAGGTAAGAACCGTGGTGCTTTCTCTGTGCATCGCGCTGGTCGGGGTTCTCCCCGCTGCAGTTGACGGATTGCTGGATCTGTATCGAGCGCGGTTGGAGGCGAGAGCGTTGTCGACCCCGCTGGTGGTCGGAGCGCCGGGAAGTCGCTCAGACCTGTTGATCCATGCACTCTACTACCGCGGTGAGGTGGAGCGGACTATCGAGATGAAGGTGGCGATGGAGGCGGGTGAGTCCGGCCTTGGTGTGCCGATTCCGATTCATCTGGAGGGATCGGTGAATCAGTACCCGCTGGTCGGCACCACTCCCGATTACCAGGAATTTCGAGGGATCCGTCTCGCCCAAGATCATCACTGGCCACAACGACTGGCGGAAGCGGCACTGGGAGCAGGAGTCGCAAGGAGCCTCGATCTGACGGTCGGCGATACCATCGCCACAGACGTCCACAAACTCCATGATCTGGCGGGATCGTATCCTCTGTTGCTGAAGGTGACAGCGGTCTTGCCTGCCATGGGAAATCCTGACGATGACGCGGTGTTCGTCAGTCTGCACACCTCCTGGGTGGTGACTGGTGAAGGGCATGGGCACCTGGAAATCGACCCGGAGAAGGATTTCCACCTGGTCCTGGAGAGTAAGAGCAATCACGTCACGGCCTCTGCAGCGGTGGTGGAAGCGGTCGAGGTGACACCGGAGAATGAGGATAGCTTCCACTTCCATGGCGATCCGGATCAGTTGCCGATCACTGCATTGATCATCGACGCCAAGGGTGACGAGGGTGCGACGATCCTCCGATCGAGATTTCGCCGGCAGAAGGACCTGCAAACCATCGACTCGATGGTAGAACTCAAAGAACTACTGACCGTCGTGATGAGAGCGAAGGCAATTCTCGATGCCAATTCGATGTTGGTCATCGTGGCGACGACATTACTTCTGATGTTGATTGTCACCCTCGATGTAAAGGTCCGGGAGCGAGAGGTGAAAACGCTGGAGCGGATCGGAGCGCCACGAGGATTTGTCGCTCGCTTGCTCTTCACCGAGGTTTCGATCGTGGTTCTCGCCGGTGGTATCCTGTCGTACTTGCTGGCCATCGCTGCGATCCGGTTCATCGCCGATGGTCCGCTGCTCTTACCATGATGAAGGACTGCCCGATGTTACCTCGTCTATCCCTGCACCCACGATTACTGCTGTTGGTGGTATCCGTCTGTATCGGCTGTTCGGCGGAAACGACTCCTGTCTCGGGAACCGGCGATTCGCCGATCTCTGGGTCTGCGGCTCCGTTGCAGGTGATAGCTTCCGTCTCACCACTGGCATGGATTTCATCCGAACTGGCGATGGAATTGGGTGAAGTGGTGGCGCTGATGCCCGCGGGTGCCGATCCCGCCCGCTGGACACCGGATGACGCAACGCTTTCTGCGCTGGCAGCGGCGGATCTCATCATTCTCAACGGGGCGAACCTGGAGGGGTGGGCACGTCGGTACTCACTTCCCATCGTCAAGAGTGTCGAAGTGGCACGCGCCTGCCGAGATCAGTGGCTTCACTATCCAGATGTCGTGACTCACAGTCACGGTCCAGAAGGCAGTAGTTCCTACGAGGGGATCGCCGGCCACACCTGGCTCGATCCAGACCTCCTGCTCCTGCAAGGTGAAAAGATTCGTGATCGATTGATTCAACAGTTGCCCGATCACAGAGCCGAGGTGGAGCAGCGCTGGAAAACTCTGGCAACCCAACTCGAGGCGCTGGGAAAACGGATGTCGCAGCTAGCCAGTACCCATCCGAAACTCCCGGTCCTGACCAGCGGCCCCTTCTGGGTCTATCCCGCAGCCAAGATGGGGTGGTCGACACAACGCATCGATCTCGACGCTCAAGGGCAGTGGAACGATGGCCTGGCCGCAGATCTCAAGCAACTTCAGGCGAGTACCGGTGCCCGGATCTTGCTCTGGGATCAGCTGCCGGCGGAGGAACTGGTGGAGGAGATCTTCGGTCAGACAGGCCTGATCAGCGTGGTCTGGCCGGTGGCGGATTCACTGGGGCAAGAGCATCGGCGCTATCTGGAGATCCAGCAACAGGCCATGGATCGCCTGGAGGCCGCCCTCAGTGGCACTACTGACCGTCCTTGACCTGACCATGGCCAGCACCGACGATCACATCTGATGTTGATTCTGCGGGATACCGATTTTCCGGTTCCCCTTTCAAGTGGTGCCTCCTACCGAGGTGCCAAATCTCAGGGTGTCGATTCCCCAGGAGGTAATTTGATGATGAAGCTGATCCGATGCGCCCAGTGGCTGCTCACCAGTAGTTTACTGCTCTACTCCACGATGGTTCTGGCCATCGATGTTCCGGCAGTTTTTAGCGATCACGCGGTACTGCAGCGGGACCTGGATTTGCCGGTATGGGGCACCGGTGCTCCTGGCACCGAGGTTTCCGTAAGCTTTGCTGGCCAGCAAAAGAGCACTCAGGTGGACGATCAGGGCCAATGGTCAGTCATCCTCGACCCGATCCCCGCCAGTGCAGAGGGCAGGTCGATGATCATCGTCGGCTCTGACGGCACCATCGAGGTGAAGGATATTCTGGTCGGAGAAGTGTGGCTTTGCGGTGGTCAATCGAACATGGAATGGCAGCTTCGGAGTTCGATGAATGCCGATCAAGAGATTGCCGCCGGAGATCTTCCCTGGTTGCGCAGGATCAAGGCACCGCATCTCCTCTCGAGAACTCCAGAGTTCGATATCGCTGCGGCATGGGAAGTTTCGACTCTGGCCACGGCCGGGAATTTCACGGCGATTGGCACCTTCATGGCGCGTCGACTGCACGAGGAGTTGGGAGTCCCTGTTGGAATACTCGATGTCAACTGGGGTGGAACTCGCATCGAACCGTGGACATCGACGGTGGCGATGAAGCGTCATCCGAGGTTCAAAGAACGTGTTTCGAAGATGGAGAGAGAAGTGGCGCGCTGGGGAGATCGATCGACAGAAGAGATCGAGAAACTGTATCGCGATCAGGTCACTCAGTTCGAACAAAGGACCGGCGAGTGGTGGAACAAGAAACTGGACGGAGATCCAGGGGTCGTCGGTTCCTGGGCTGATCCCTCCTATTCCGATGAGAGCTGGGAGGAGATGCCAGTTCCAGGGTTATGGGAGGGGAAGAACCAGGGTTGGGACGGATTCGTCTGGTATCGGACATCCATCGAAGTGCCGGAGAAGTGGAAGGGCCAGGATCTGCTGTTGCAACCGGGAGCCATCGATGATGCCGACATCACTTACTGGGATGGTAAGGAAGTCGGTCGGACCACCAATCAACACTCATTGATGCGTAGTTACACCATCTCTGGTGATATGGTCGAGGCCGGTGAGGCGACCATCGCCATTGCCGCTCTCGATACCGGTGGAGCCGGCGGAATCACCGGAGCGCCTTCGGCGATCAAGATCCGTCCGGTGAGTGCCAAGGATGACGAGGCGATTCCTCTGGCTGGAAATTGGAAGATCAACCGAGGAAACGTTTTCTCTGGTGATCGAGGACCGAATCCTCCAGCGGTACCCGAGGCTCCTGGTCGTAAGACTGGTGATCCAGGTGTGATGTTCAATGCGATGCTCTCACCCTTCAGCGGATACGGAATCCGCGGAGCCATCTGGTATCAGGGAGAATCGAATGCGGGACAGCCCACCGAGTATGCAGAGTTGTTACCACTGATGATCGGATCGTGGAGAGAGACCTGGGGCCAGGGAGATTTCCCCTTCGGCATCGTGCAACTGGCAGCGTTCAAGGCGACCAGCGACGACCCGGTCCAGGGTGGCTGGGCCACACTTCGAGATGCGCAGGACTTCACTCACCGGGTCGTTCGCAACACCGGGTTGGTGGTCCTGACCGATGTCGGCGATGCCCGCGACATCCATCCTCGTAACAAGCAGGCGGTGGGCAAGAGGCTCGCCGACTGGGCACTTCATCGCTGTCACGAGAGGTCCGACCTGCCAGAATCGGGGCCCTTCTACCGGAGCCATCAAGTCGATGGCAAGAGCATCGTGCTCTCCTTCGATCATGCAGGAGATGGATTGACCGGCCGTCGCGGGATGAAGATCGATGGGTTCGCACTGCAAGGATCGGATGGATCCTGGCATTGGGGAGAAGTCGAGGTGATGGATGAAGGACAACTTCGCATCAGTCATGCGGATGTAGAGTCACCCACGGCAGTTCGATACGCATGGCAAGACAACCCGGTAAGAGCCAATCTAGTCTCGAGTCACGGATTGCCCGCGGCGCCCTTCAAGACCGATTGAGGGCGAACCGATCAGGGGCCACCGACCGACAGTATCAGATCGAATCGTGGCTGGTTGTGAGAGATGATGGAATTGAGGGAAGCGGTTCGAGCTGCGGCGAGATCCGCTTCCCGTCCGAGCAGTTCATCGAGCAGTTCATCGAGCAGTTCATCGAGCAGTTCATCGAGCAGTTCATCGAGCAGTGCGGCACCAGCCTTGTAGCGTGATTCGGTCAGCTTCATCGCTTCTTCCCCGGCTTCCAGTTGACGCTGTGCGGCGGTCATCGCTGCTCGAGAAGCCTGGAGTCTGGCCAGGCGGATGCAGATCTGAGAGACGATACGCAGCTCCAATTTTTTCGCATCGAGCGGTGTCTCTTCGAAGGTGGCCACACTTCTTCGATGGGAAGCGGTGGATTCAAGGCCGAACTGCCAGCCGATTCCCACCTCGGCAGTCTCCTGATCCGACTGATCTGCCGAGTCGCTGCCGAATCTTCCGACCCAGGATCTAGCACTGATCGCGATCCGAGGCTGCAGGGTAGGACGAAGTTCAAGATCTCATCAGCGAGGTGCCCAACTCGCCCCCAGCATTGTGGAGCGCAAGAGGCGGGTAGCGAATTCACGGGGTTCAAGAGACCCCAGAGGGCTGAGGGTGAGATCCAAAATCGCTGGATTGGTCAGAGCCGAAGTCCCGGCAAGGTGCCGCTGCTATCTCCGATATTCTCGACAGAAGAGCCCACAGCATGAGCCATGGTGAGGAACAGGTTGCACATCGGAGTGTCCTTGGGGGTGATCAAGTGTCGACCGGTGTCGATCAGGCCGTTGCCGCGGCCGGCGATCAGCACCGGCAGGTGGTCATGATTGTGACGATTTCCATCGCCGATGGCAGATCCATGGATCACCACCGTCGAATCGAGTAACGACCCTTCCCCATCTTTGACTTCGCGCAGTCGTTGCACGAAGCGGGTAAATTCTTCGACCTGCCAGCGATTGATGGTTCTGATCTGGTCGACCTGATTTTTGTTTCCCTTGTGATGTGTAAGGGTGTGGTGGCCTTCTCCCACATCTAGATGGGGATGGGTTCGATTTGATCCTTCATTGGCCCACATGAAGGTGCAGACTCGGGTCAGGTCGAGGCGAAATGCCAGGATGATCAACTCGTGCATCAACTGAATGTGCTCACTGATTCCGCTGGGTGGGACCTGTCCGAAATCGGGGAGGTCACCCTCCTGCCGCTCCAACTGCTCCAACTGTTCCAGTCGATCAATACGACGCTCGATGTCCCGGATGCCAGCCAGATATTCATTCAGCCGCCGACGGTCGCGGATCCCGAGTTGCTTCTCGAGTCCCTTGGCATCCTCCAGGATGAAATCGATGATACTGGATCGCCGAGAGATTCTCTTTCGACGCGCATCGGTGGTCTCGCCGGCACTACCTCTGAGGAACATTCGCTCGAAGACACGGCGAGGATGAGTTTCATGGGGAAGAGGTTGGTTTGCCCCAGCCCAGCTGATGTTTGAGGAATAGGCACATGAATATCCGGAGTCACAATTTCCCGACTGTCTTCCACCTTCCGTGCCCAGTTGCAGTGATGGGATCAAGGTCTGTTCACGGACTGCGGAGGCGATGATTTGATCGGCAGAGATCCCCGCATGAATGTCGTCGCCAGCGGTCTTGTACGGATGGGCACCGGTCAGGAAGCAGGCGGCGGAGCGGGCGTGGTCACCGGGACCATCGCCGAGGGCGCGAGCGTTGTGGTGGGCCAGCCCGCTGACCACCAGCACATCATCGCGTACCGCCTCCAGCGGTTCGAGAATCGGCGAGGTGACCCAGTCAGCCCCTGCACCCGCAGGAGACCACTCCGATTGGTGAACACCATTGGGAATGAACAGGAATACCGTTCGAAGTACTGCATCGGCGGGCGGCATCTTGCTGGCCAGAGCGGTCAAAGGACTCATCGCATCGAGCCAGGGCAACGCCATCGCCGTGCCGAGTCCGCGTAGAAATGTACGACGATGCATCGGATAGGCCATGACGAGATTGTTCCTTTCACACCTCGATGAGGT
>CAVOEM010000007.1:0-33647 GCA_963694575.1 Planctomycetes bacterium UBA1146
CCGCCTTGTAGTAGATCTCCTGACCCGCACCGATTTCGTTGCGTCCTGGATTTCCGGCAACATGAACATGGCCGAGGATATCCTTGTACTGTCGCAACCTCCGGATGACATCGCCATTCATGATCTGGATGTGATAAACGTCGAACAGTAGTTTCAAGTTTGGAGAATCCACCTTGCGGATGATGTCGACCACATACTCCGTGTCGTCTCCCATGTATCCAGGGTGCCCCTTCATCGGATGGGTATCATCCCGGGTGTTTAGCACCTCCAGGCAGAGCGTGACCTTCTTCTTCTGCGCATAACTAACGATTTTCTTGAATCCCTCGATGCAGTGGATGGCTCCCTCATCTTTTGAAAATCCATCATTCATGCCTGTGAAGGCAATGACATTGGGAAAACCAAACTCGGAGCAGGCATCGATGCTATCTCGGGTCGCTTTCAGCAGCTGTTCGTGGTGACGCGGATTATTCCATCCTTTGACGAAGGGCGGATCAGGAGCCATGTCGATCTGGCCGATGGCACAGACCAACCCCTTCTTCTGAAGCAGAGGGAAATATTGCGGCTCGATCAGTTCGACACTCTGGCAGCCCAGTTCCACGGCGTGATCGATGGTTTGCTCGACAGACCAGTGTTCAGAGAAGCACCAGTGCGCGACCGATTGACGGATCTTGCTCCCATCGATCTCATGGGTACTTCCCTCAGCCAATCCCCCGGGAAGTGCCACCGTCGAGAGCACCGTAGCCGCTGCGGCCCCCTGGAGCAGTTGCCGACGGTTCATCTCCACACCGTCCAAATTCCTTGAACTGGCGATTATCTCTGGCTGATCCATCCATTCCTCCCTCTCGGAACACGGTCCTGAGGCCACTTCTGGTCTCCGTGATGCCCTTCAAGATAGAGATCAGCCGCAGCCACGGCAATAACGAACCTCGACAGTGCCAATTCCCCGTAGCCGATTCGGTCGATATACTGCTTCCATCACCTGGATGCTCCGACCTGACTCCAGAATTCAACGATGAAAGGGTAAATACCCTCATGGCCGACCTCGTGAATCCTCTGTCCTTTTCCGACCACGCCATCCAGGTTCACCCAGATGACAATGTGGCCGTGATCAAATTTGGTATCGACGAAGGAACCCATCTCTCCATGCCCGAAGGTGACCCGCTGGTCATCCGTGGAAAACCCACCGCTGGTCACCGCTTTGCACTGGCGGACGTCGCCGCAGGCGATTCGTTGATCCAGTACGGCCAGCCGATCGGAAAATCGCGGGGAATCGCCGCCGGGGAGGTGGTGACACCCACCAACATGAGCAACGATGTTCCGGTAGTTCGAATGATTCCAGACCAACTCTCGACAGCTGCGCCCCAGTACTATGAAGATTCAGATATTCCCACCTTTGAGGGATTCAGACGCCAAGACGGTAGAGTGGGGACTCGCAATCACATCTTGATCATCCCCACCAGCATGTGTGCCAGTCATGAGGCTCAACAGATCTCCATCATCGCAGAGCACACACTGTTTGATCCTCAGCTGCACCCCAATGTTGACGGAGTCGTGGGCATTCCACATAACAAGGGCTGCGGCTGTTCCGATGGCAGTAATCTCGATGTCACTCTGAGGACGCTCGCCAACTATGCTGCCCACCCCAACGTGGGTGCTGTGGTGATGATCGAACTCGGTTGTGAAAAGACCAACCTGACCAAGATGGAAGATTACCTCAGTCGGCGCGGAATGGATGGATTCGGAAAGCCGGTCCATTGGCTTGGAGTGCAGTCCGCCGGAGGCACTGCGCAGGTGGTCAGCAAGGGACTTGCAGCGGTCAAGGAACTGCTACCCCAGGTCAATCAGTTCCAGCGCGAAACGGTGCCTGCCAGTGAGATCGTACTGGCACTCGAGTGTGGTGGATCCGATGGCTTCTCTGGACTCTCCGCAAATCCAGCACTGGGACATGCAGCGGACATGGTCGTCCGTTGCGGTGGAACCGTGATTCTCAGTGAAGTGCCGGAATTCTGTGGGGCCGAACATGTGCTGGCGCTGAGATCGCGCGATCCGCAGGTCGCCTCGGAGGTCTACGATCTGGTCGACTGGTACAAGAAGTACGCAGCAACCGTTGGAACCGTCCTCGGAGACAATCCTAGCCCTGGAAACATCGAAGGCGGATTGCTCAACATCACCATCAAATCGCTAGGAGCCATCGCCAAGGGCGGAACCACCCGGGTCGAGGGTACCACCGGATACTCCGAGCCACCCAGCGGTCGAGGCCTGCAACTGATGCAGGGTCCTGGTTACGATCAGGAATCGGTTCCCGGCATGGTCGCCGCCGGAGCAAACATGGTCGTTTTCACCACCGGTCGAGGAACCACCATCGGGAACGCCATCTGTCCGGTGCTGAAGCTGGCTTCCAACACTCCGGTATTCGATCGAATGCCCGACGACATCGATCTCAACGCCGGCTCCATCATCGATGGAACCGAGACGATCCCCGAGGTCGGACAGAGAATCTTCGAACGAGTCATCGAAGTTGCTGGAGGGACTGCTCTCGCTCATGCGGAGGTCCACAAACACCGAGAATTCCAAATCTGGGCGGAACAGTCCGTATCTCTTTGATCACCCAGTAGAGGAAGAGTCATCGATGGCCGATTCCAAGATGATGAAAGCGAGTGTCCTCGAGGCCACTCGTACGATGAAGATTCAAGATGTTCCGTTACCGATCATGGGTCCACGAGATGCCATGATTCGTGTGGACGCCGTCGGGCTGTGTGGCTCCGATTACCACATCTACACCGGCGAGGCCAACTACCATGTCGACGAGCGAGGTCTGCCGGTACCCCTCGAAGTTCACCCACAAATTCTGGGTCATGAAGTCACCGGCACCATCGTCGATGTTGGAGATGGTGTTTTAGATCTGGCAGCCGGGGATCGAGTCGTCATCGATCAGGGCCTCAGTTGTGTCAGCGAAGGCAAGGAACATCTCTGCGAATACTGCTCCAGCGGCTTCTCGCATCAGTGCGAATGGTACCGCGAGTTTGGTATCACGGGACTTCCTGGCGGCCTCGCTGAGTTCATCGCAGTTCCTGCAGTGAACCTGATTCAGGTTCACTCGGATCGACCTGCAGTGGAAACGGTGATGACAGAGCCTCTCGCCTGCGTTCTCCATTCTCTGGAAACGGTGATGGCGGCACCCGCTCGATATCAATTCAATGCTGTCGATCCTGATCAGCGTGTTCGTTGTGCGCTGATCTGTGGAGCCGGACCCGCAGGACTCCTCTTCATCCAGGCGTTACGGAAAATCTACAACTACCAGGGATCACTGGTGGTCAGTGAGCCCGATCCGATCAAGCGCAAACTGGCTGGCGAATACGGCGCAGAGACCATCGATCCAGGATCCACCGACCTGGTCGATGAGATTCTCACCCGTACCGGTGGGCGACGCTGCGAGTTCTTCATCGATGCCGCCGGTGTCGGTCTCATCTTTGAACAAATCCCGGCACTGATCCGCACCCAGGCGACGGTGCTGATGTATGCCCACGGCCATGGCGGGACCAGCCTCGAGGCGATGAATGCAGTCCAGTTCCGCGTACCCACCTTGCTTTGCCCCTGCGGAGCCTCCGGTGGGTTCGATGAGGATGGACGGCCGTCGATTTACCGCAGGTCATTGCAGTTGATCGAAGATGGGACGATCGAGGTCGCTGATCTTGTCACACACCTTGAATCGGGTCTCGAATCCGTTCCCACCAGTTTTGATCAGGCCTATGGTTCGCCGGGCTACATCAAAGCCGTGACCCTGATCCAGGGTGCGGGCTCCGGAATATGATCGGCCAGATGAACCCTAATCATTGCTGCTCCGGTAGCAGATCACCTCGATGACTTCACCCCTCGATCCAAACGTAAGTGGCTCTGCACTTCGTATCCTGATCACAGGCGCTTCTGGCCTGATCGGTTCTTCTTTAATTCCGCTGCTCGAGCAGCAGGGCCATCAGGTCCTTCGAGCGGTTCGCAGGCCGCCTCTGACCCCGGATGAAGTGTGCTGGCGTCCGTTGACCGATGCAAAAGAGCTGCCCACCGAAGAACTCGAGGCATTTGAAGATCTCGATGTAGTGGTTCACCTGGCTGGTGAAAACATCGCCACCGGTCGCTGGAGTGAGAAGAAGAAATCTAGAATTCGATCGAGTCGGATCGAGGCGACTCGAAATCTGGTTTCTCTGTTGAGCAGAACCTCTTCACCTCCAGATTCCTTCATCAGTTCCAGCGCCATCGGAGGGTATCCAGCAGATGGAGATGATGAGATGACGGAAGCGTCTCCTCTGGCTGATACCTTCCTCGGTCATCTGTGCCGCGATTGGGAAGAATCCAGTGTGCCGCTGGGTAGGGTCGGAACACGGGTGGTACACCTTCGGATCGGGCTGGTGCTGACTCCTGCTGGGGGAGTCCTTGAAAAATTACTTCCCATCTTTCGTTGGGGCCTTGGAAGCCGGCTCGGCTCCGGTCGCCAGTGGATGAGCTGGATCGATCTGGATGACCTGATCCGCATCGTCTCACTGTCGATCGAGGACTCCTCGATCGACGGCGCGCTGAATTGCGTTGCCCCGGGATCGGTGCGAAACATCGACTTTACCAGCACCCTGGCGGCAGCGTTGAACCGTCCGGTCGCCCCACCAATTCCGGCGTTCATCATCCGGATGCTCTTTGGCCAGATGGGGCAATCGCTACTCCTGGAGGGCCAGCGAGTCACTCCTGCCAGATTGAATTCACTCGGATTTCAATTTCTGAGCCCCGATCTTCCAGCGGCATTGAGGAATCAGTTGCGGTGAATTTGCACCCAGGACTCGGACTCAGAACCGAATTGTGCTGATCCCCCATGCCATCTACCATGATCCGGCCTTCGCTCCGAATGTCAGGAATGGAGGCAAGGAGGATCCGATGAAGCCTGGTCTGTTCTCTCTACTTCTGCTACTCGGATGCCTGGCACTTCACGGTGGCTGCACTGCTCCTCCTCCTCCCACCCATCAATTGCTCAAACTCCATCTCGACGCACTCAATCAGATTTCCCAGCACAAGTTCGTCGAGGCAGAGACGACCCTCCTGAAACTGGTGGACTTCGCACCTTCAGCCTTTGTTCCTCGCTTCAATCTTGCCGTCAGTCAGTTGAATCAGGCGGAGGAGGGTACCGAGCGAGCGCTGGAGACCCTCGAGGTGGCTGTCGACCTGAAACCGGATGATCCACGGGTCCACTATCTTGTCGGGATCATTCGACGCTTCCTCGGCCACGAAACCAGCGCTCTGGCTGAATTCCAGAAGGCCCTCAAGTTGGCCCCGCGCGATTCGGACTGCCACTATCAAGTCGCCATCGGCCTGGTTCGAAGCGGCAACGATGAGCAAGCTCTCCCGCACTTCGAGATGGCGGTTCAACTCGACCCCACCATTCGCGGAGCCTGGAACAATCTGCAGTTGTCGTGGCGAAGAAATGGTCAGCTCGAGGATGCCAATCGAGCTCTCGCCACCTTCCGGGAACTGGAAGCATCCGGAAGAGGACGAGCCCACAGCACCAAATACACCGAGCAGGGAAAATTGGCGGAAGCGATCCGCGACTGGCTTGCTCCCGCTTCTTCAGCGCAGCCCTGGCTTCCGAAAGGTGATTTCACCTGGGTCCAGATCACCTCTCCAAGCCCTGGTGGCGCTCCACCCCATGCACTGGTCGATGCAGATCTCGATTGCATTCCTGATCTCTGGATCGCAGGAGCTGAACCCTCTGCGTGGAGCTTGTCAGAATCACCCGAGAAAATCGCACCCATCCCCTCTTTGAAGGATGCCATCTGCTTCGCTGTTGCGGATGTAGATGAAGACGGCCTCCCTGACCTCGCCATCTCCACTGGCGCACAAGTTCAAGTCCTCCAGGGCGAAGGAGGCCGGACTCCGAAGTTCGAATCGTTGATCTCCACCGTCAAAGCAAATGCCAGCGACTTGCTGCTGGCAGACATCGACATGGAAGGAGATCTGGACCTGCTGCTGGCCTCGGGTACCGGCCCCGTTCAGTTGTCCCTCAATGAGGGCCACAAGTTTCGGCAGATTTCCGATTCACCCGACCTGGCTGGAACCATTCCGGTGAAGCGGATCATCGCGGTTCGAGATCTGGATCGGGATCTCGATCACGACCTGCTGTTGGTCGGGGACCGGATCTCCTGGATCTCCGGAGCTCCCCAGTGGAAATTCGAGGAAGATCCCGCCGGACAGCCGCTGGTCTCGGTCGAGATGCTGGAAGTCGATACCGCACTGCTGGTCCACTTGGTGGGAGATCACGAGCAAGAACTGGTACTCCTGCAACGAGGGAAACTGAAGATCCTACGGCCCTCGAATCACCACAAGGATGCCGAGCAGATGGCACTGTTCGATGGTGAGGTCGCCTTACCGGCCGAGGTCAAATCCGCCACTTACGTGACAATTACGGCTCAAGATCTGGATCTCGATGGAACCGAAGAACTACTACTCTCCTCTGCTGATAAAACCTCCATCCTTCAGTTCATCGATGGAAAGCCGACTCTCTCGGTCCATACCTTCTCACCGGCGAGGTCGATCATCAGCGCGGATGTCGACGGCGATGGCGACTTTGATCTGATTATGGAGAAAACTGACGGCTCACTGTGGTTGATGAGAAACCCCTTGGAACAAGAATCGCAGCGGCTCCACACATTTCGCGCTCATCTGGGGGGGCGACGCGATGGGGACGATCGTCGTACCAACTTGCTCGGCTTCGGCGCCAGGCTGGAACTTCGTAATTCAGACCAGGTGATACTCGCATTCCAGGAGGGCAAGGGTGGTCACCACGCCCGAGGATTGCTCCCGGTGGTGGTGGGACTCGATGGTTCCGATCACCTCGACAGCCTCATCATCGAGTGGCCCGATGGAGTTCTCCAGGCAGAGATGGATGTCAAAGTGGACCGCTGCCAGGAGATCGAAGAGATCCAACGCAAGTCATCGTCATGCCCGATCCTGTTCACCTTCGATGGTCAGAAGTGGAACTTCATCACCGACTTCATGGGTGGTGGCGGACTTGGATTCTGGATCGGACCCGACGAATTTTCCCCTCCGGAACCGACAGAGGTGGTACGAATCGCTCCCGGGGCACTACAACCGATCAACGGTCGACTTCGGCTGAGCATCATGGAGCCGATGCAAGAGATCTGTTACACCGATCGATTGTCGCTGATCGCGGTGGATCATCCCGAGACACAATCCTGCTTCCCCGAGGAGTTCTTTCCGATTCAGGCTCCCCCCCCTTCAGGGAAACCGTTGATGATCGAGGAAGAGACCAGGGTATTCCCCTCGGCGGTTCGCGATGCCAATGGCACCATCGATGCATCTCTGGTCGCTGAAGTGGATCGACTCTACGCAGGTCCCCGTGGCTTGATTCCAGACATGGTCGGCTACTGCGAGAACCAGGTGTGGGAGTTCGACTTCGAAACCGTTCCCGAGGGATCCAGCATTGCCCTGCTGCTAGATGGCTGGATCGAGTATCCATATTCGCGAATCAACTTTGCTGCATGGCAAGGTGGACAGCGATTGTCTGCTCCGACGTTTCGCTGGCGAACGGCTAGCGATCAACCATGGCAACTACTGGCGGAAGAACTCGGTTATCCGGCAGGAATGCCCAAGACAATGGTGCTCGATATTTCCGACATCGTCGCACATGGCGCTCGCCAGTTCCGTATCGAATCAAATCTGGAGCTCTACTGGGACAGAGCATTCCTCGCCTCGATCCAGCCTCCTGCTCCACAACAAATCCACTCGATTCCGTTACATTCAGCAATCCTACGTGACGGTGGCTACCCTCGTGAATTCTCAGACGATGGGAACTTGCCTGCGACATACCATTACGATCAACGAGATCCATTTCTCGATTACCGACCGATGAAGGAAGGACATGTCACTCGATACGGGCGGGTGGATTCCTTGTTGGCCGCTGTGGATGACCAACTTGTCGTCATCGGGGGTGGAGACGAATTGATCCTGGAGTTCGACGCTTCGGCGCTTCCGGACTTGTTGCCTGGTTGGGAACGAACCTGGCTGCTTGACACCTTCGGCTGGTGCAAGGATCTGGATCCACTCACCGGAGCATGCCGGGGAGTGGGCCCGTTGCCCTATCGAGGCATGAGCCAGTATCCACCTCCGGATGATGAGCCCAAACCGGATCGGTCGAATTACCAGGCCATCTGGAATACCCGACGCGACTGATCCTCAGGCGAAGCGGCGATGCACTCCCCGGGGCAGATCAGGATCCTCTCCTCGATCGATCCGTTCCTGGCGCATCTTCTCGGCATAGGCCTGATACGACCCCTCGAAGAATCGGCCGCTCCCCTCACCATCGAGAGCCAGGATGTGTGTGGCCACACGGTCGAGGAAGTATCGATCGTGACTGACCACCACCCCGCAACCCGGAAGAGCCTCCAGTGCCTCCTCGAGCAATCGAAGAGTCGGGATGTCGAGATCGTTGGTCGGTTCGTCGAGGATCACCAGGTTTCCACCACGACGAAGCATCTTGGCCATCTGGACCCTGTTTCTCATTCCTCCAGAGCAGTGGCCGACCAACTTCTCCTGGTCATCTCCGGTGAATCCGAACCGAGCGACATACGCTCGGCTCTGCACCTCTAGCTTGCCGACATTGAAGACGTCATACCCCTCGGAGATGTTCTGATAGATGGTCTTGTTATCATTCAGGTCCTGCCGGCTCTGATCAGCAAAGCAGATCTCGACCGTGGATCCCAGTTCGACACTGCCAGAGTCGGGCTCATCGAGTCCTGCCACCAAACGCATCAAGGTGGTCTTGCCCGCTCCATTGGGTCCGATGACGCCGACGATGGCTCCCGGTCTCAAGGAAAAACTGAGATCCTCGAACAGGACTCTTCCGTCGAAGCCTTTCGACATCTTCTCGACATCCAGAACCTTGTCACCCAAACGAGTCTCACACGGGATGACCAGTGCTGGGAGTTCCTTGCGTGACTCGTACACCTGTTCTTGAAGTCGATGAAATGCCTCTACCCTCGCCTTACTCTTGGTCGCACGGGCCTTGGGGGTCTGGCGAATCCAGTCCAATTCCTTGGTGAGTAACTTCTGGCGGTCATCTTCGTGCCGCTTCTCGACATCGAGTTCCTTCGTCTTCTGCTCGAGATACTGGCTGTAATTGCCCTCGAATGGAGTGCCTCGGCCCCGGTCCATCTCGAGCATCCAGCCGACAACATTGTCGAGGAAGTAGCGATCGTGAGTGATCAGCAAAACGGTGCCATTGAAGTTGGCCAGGTGTCGTTCGAGCCATGCGACGGTGTCTGCATCGAGGTGGTTGGTCGGTTCGTCGAGTAACAAGATGTCCGGATGAGAAAGCAGGGTCCTGCACAGAGCAATCCTACGTTTTTCACCACCGGAGAGATGACCGACTTCAGAGTCGCCCGGCGGGCAGCTCAGTGCATGCATCGCTTGGTCGATCTGTCGATCGATCTCCCAGGCATCCGAGTCGTCGATCTTTTCCTGAAGAGTCGCCATCTTGTCGTAGGCTTTTTGCGTATCACCTTCGGAGAGCTCGGTTGCCAGCGACTCCGTCACTTCATTGTAGTCGTTGAGAAGTTTTCGAACTGAAGCGGCACCGATTTCAACATTTTCACGTACCGTCTTCGTTTCATCCAACATTGGTTCCTGTGGGACATATCCGATGGTCGCTCCCTTGGCGATCGTGACCGTGCCATCATATCCGTCATCCACTCCTGCAACGATCTTCAAAAGAGTCGACTTACCACTTCCGTTGACTCCTATCAGACCAATCTTCGCTCCCCTGAAAAACCCAAGGGTGACTCCCTTGAGAACATCCTTGGGACCAAAGGATCGATACACGTCTTGTACCTGGAAGATGACTTCCTGTCGGTCGTTACTCATCTCTGACTACTCTTTCCTGAATAATTGTTGTACTAGGCCTGTTTCGCATCGAGCGCATTGAAGATTTCAGAATGCTCCGGAAATCGGCTCAGCTCTTTCTTGCTAAAAATCAGGTCTCCGTCGACACAAACCTCGAAGACTCCGCCACCACTCTCGATCAGGCGAGTGGCTACTCGATATTTCTGGTCAATTTCGGCCGCCAAACTGGTGGCCTGAGGCGTGTAGTTTCACTGCACGCAGTATTCGATGCTAATCTCCATGATCTCTCGCTCCATTCCTTCTGAGTTCCAACGAGTTGACTCCACCCAGGGTGCTGGGTCGTTTATGGTAAAGACTCAATCGCATCTCTACCAGCAGACCCACCAAGGTCAGGAGGCCAGATGAAAGATGTCATCGAGCAGCTCGCCAGCGGACGACAGTTACATATCGACAGGCTGGTGGAGTGGTTACGGATTCCCAGCATCTCCACCGACCCCCAGAGGAATGGGGATGTACGAGACGCTGGAGAGTGGATTCAGCAGGAATTGGCCAGTTCTGGTTTCGCTGCCAGACTCGATGAGACCGATGGCCACCCCGTCTGTTTTGCTTCCTGGAACGGAGCCGAAGGTGCCCCCACGGTACTCATCTATGGGCACTACGATGTACAACCGCCAGAACCCCTCGAACTGTGGCGCCATGGAGCCTTCGAGCCGACCGTCGAAGATGACAACCTGATCGCCCGTGGTGCCACCGATGACAAGGGCCAGGTGCTTGCTCTCGTGAGGGGAATTTGCGGCGTTCTTCAGCAACGCGGATCACTACCAGTCAACATCAAGTTCTTGATCGAGGGCGAAGAGGAAATCGGATCTCCAAATCTGGCCCCTTACATCGAAGCCCATAAGGAAGAACTGACCGCCGATGTTGCGGTGATTTCAGATTGTTCCCAGTTCGCTCCAGGAATCCCTGCCATCACCGTGGCACTGAAGGGTCTCGTCTATCTGGAGATCTTCGTCCAGGGTCCCAATCGTGATCTGCACTCCGGTTCCTTCGGTGGTGCGGTGGAAAATCCAGCGAATGTGCTGACGCGCATTCTCGGCTCTCTTCGGGATGAAGAGGGAAGAATTACCATTCCTGGTTTTTACGAGAGTGTCCGAGACTTGACCCCCGAGGAGAGAGCGGACTTCGCCTCACTGCCCTTCGATGAAGATGGCTTCAGAGATGACCTCGAAGTTCCTCAAGTACATGGTGAGGCGGGTTGGACGACGCTGGAACGAAAAGGAGCCCGACCGACCCTCGATATCAACGGTCTGCTCAGCGGCTGGACCGGTGAAGGTGCCAAAACGGTTCTTCCCGCCCATGCCAGTGCAAAGCTATCGATGCGACTGGTGCCAGATCAGGATCCCGATGTCATCGAAACTCTGGTCTCTGACCATCTCCGCTCGCTGTGCCCACCCAGTTGCACCATCGAGGTGCGCAGTCACCACGGAGCCCAACCGGTGCTGGTCGAACGGGACAGTCACTGGCTGGATGCGGCTGCTCGAGCGGTGGAGAAGGGCTTCGGAAAGGCACCGGTGTATATCCGCGAGGGCGGCTCGATTCCCGTGGTCAGTGATCTGAAGAGAATCCTCGGGATCGATACCATCCTGCTCGGGCTCGGACTGCCCGACGACAATGCTCATTCCCCCAATGAGAAATTTCACCTCCCCGACTATCAACGTGGGATTGAAACAGCGGCCTGGTTCCTCGATGAAATCTCTCCATGATTCGCTTCAGACCTGCTTCAGAGCGAGGTCAGGCGGATCATGGTTGGCTTCAAGCTAGACATGCTTTCAGTTTCGCCCAATACCACGATCCAGACTGGATGGGGTGGCGCGGACTTCGAGTCATGAACGAGGACCGAATCGCAGCTTCGAGTGGGTTCCCATCGCATCCGCACCGCGAGATGGAAATCATCACCGTGGTGCTGTCAGGTGCCATCGCTCATGAAGATTCAATGGGAAACTCCGGAATCCTGACCTCCAAAGATGTTCAGACGATGAGTGCAGGGCGAGGCATCATTCACAGTGAATCGAATCCGTATCCGGAGGAACTGCATCTCTATCAGATCTGGATCGAGCCAGCAAAGCACGGAGTCACTCCTCGATATGACCAGAAGTCCTTCGATCCGCTCGATCGCACCGGACGCTGGCAATTGCTCGTCTCCGAGGATGGAGAGAGCGGGTCACTGACCATCACCCAGGATGCTCGCATCTATCGGCGCCTACAGACCCCCTCGACGCTGGAGAACAGCATCTCTCAGGGGAGGGGGCACTGGATTCAGGTGATCTCCGGAGCTATTCAACTCGATGGAGCCACGCTGGCATCGGGCGACGGAGCCGCCATCGATGAGGTGGACAGTTACCGGATGGATGTGGTCGAGGAAAGCGATCTTCTGCTCTTTGATCTGCCCTGAAACTGGTCACCGACGCCAGGTCATCGGCAAGAAGATCACCAGAACCGCATAGATCTCGAGACGTCCCAGCAGCATCAGGAAGATCAGCAAGACCTTTCCGATTGCAGGGATGGCAGAGAAGTTCTCGAGCGGTCCGACACCGGCAATGCCAGGTCCAATATTCCCTATCGTCGCGAGGGTCGCCCCTAACGCAGTCAGCAGATGATCGTCTTCCAGGGCACCGCTGACCGTCTGCGCACCACTTACCGAGAGGCTACCGGCATCTTCGGACCAGGCGGGATCCAGTACGAAAGAGAGCACCAGTACCGAAACGAGGAATAACAGCGTCCACAAGGCAAGAAATCCAATCACCCTGGCGATCACTTCCCGCTCGACGGCTTCTCCACCGATCTTGATCGGAAGTACCGCATGGGGTCGGATCAATAATGCAATTTCACGTAAACCATATTTCACCAGGGTCAGGACCCGGAAGATTTTGATTCCACCTGCGGTGCTCCCTGCGCAACCTCCGACGACCATCAATACAATCAAAACGACTCTGCATGCATTGGGCCAATGATCGTAATCAGCGGTGACGAAACCAGCGCCCGTGCCGATGGATGCCACCTGGAAACTGGCATAGCGAAAACACTGACCCAATGTCCCGTACTTATCAGCATTTTCGATACGGTCAGGATAAGTCCCTAGATGCAACATCAAGGTCACAAAGATGATCGAAAAGACGATGAGGCCGACAAAGAAACGGAGTTCGCTGTTGCGGAAATACACCGGACGCCCCTGAAAGATCGCTCGATAATGAAGAACGAAATTCATTCCTGCGATCAAAACGAAAGCCGTGATCACTGCATCTACATATGCGCTATCAAAATGAGCAACGCTCAAGTTCTTGGTCGAGAATCCTCCGGTAGCCAGTGTAGAAAAAGACAGTGTTACCGCATCGAACCAATCCATCACTGGTAGCAACAGTCCGGCAACAACAATAGTGAGAAGAAGATAAAGTCCCCACAGCATCATTGCGGTCTGAGCCACTCGCGGTGCTAATTTCTCGGTGGTCGGACCGGGCACCTCCGCCCGCATCATTTGAATCCCACCGGAGCCCAGTAATGGCAGAACAGCAACCGTCAGCACCACGATTCCCATGCCCCCCAACCACTGGGTGAGGCTCCTCCAGAACAGAAGTCCGGGAGGCAAGGCCTCGATGTCGATGAGGATGGTGGCTCCCGTGGTGGTGAATCCACTCATCGTCTCGAAGTAGGCATCGAGCAGTGAAGGGATTCCACCGGGGGCTAACCAGAAAGGTAGAGCACCGAAGAAGCTCAAGACTCCCCACCCCAACCCCACCACGGCGAATGCCTCGCGGGATCGAAGCTTCTTCTGGTAATCGCGGTTGGCACCCCAAAGGATCATTCCGGTAACGAGACAGATTCCAATGGTGGTATAGAAAGCTGGAAGCTCCAGGGCAGAGTCCAGCGCCGCCGCTACCAGCAATGGAATCAACAGGATTCCAGCCATGGTCAAGATCAACAGACCCAGGACCGCCAGAAGGGGACGGAATCTCACTTCAGCATACCTTTTCTGCGAGTGAACATTTTTTCAATGTCCTTCACCGCCTCGGGAAGGGCAAACACGATGACATGATCTGCACATTCGATGACCGTGTCGCCTGTTCCGGTGAATACCTCATCCCCTCGCTGAACCGCACCGATGATGGAACCGTTGGGAAGATTCAGATTTGCAATTTTCTTTCCGCATACCGTTTCCTGCTCGCTGATCTCATACTCTCTCGCTTCAGCACCGGAGTCCCCCACCTGCGACACGGCGATCACTCGGCCACTTCGCAACTCCCTCAGGATGGCACTCACGGTGATTCTACGTGGATTGACGGCTTCCCCGACTGCTGCCTGCTTGAGAATCGGCAGGAACTGATTCTGCTCGGTCCGGATGAGGATTCGCCGAACTCCCAATTTGTTGACGAGCAAGGCGTTGGTCAGGTTCTCTGCATCTCCGTTTTCTAGCGATAGAAAAAAGTCTGCATCTCCGATCCTGTTTTCCTCGGCAAAGTCTGCATCCGTGATGTTGCCGTGCAGTACGAGACTCTTCTCTAGAATCTCCGAGGCCCTCTCTGCCTGGGCCCGATCTTTCTCCACCAGTACGATGGACTTTACCGTACCCTCCAGCCTCCTGGCCACTTCGATGCCCAGTTGTGTAGCACCGGCGATAAACACCTGCTGGACCACTTCCGATTCGGGATGGGCTATGGCCATGAAGTCAGCGGTCTTGGTGCGTTTCAGTAGGACATAGATCTGATCTCCATCCCTGAGTTCATCTTCTCCCCTGGGAATCACCAAACCATCTTCCCTTACGATAGCAACAATCAAGCCGGGAATCCGATCGTATCTTTGACGCAGATCTTTCAGAATTACTCCATCGAGAGGAGATCCTTCCGAGATCTGAAATCCCCACAGCACCAACTCTCCATTTGCGAAATCGAAGACATCGAAAGCGCCCGGGTTTTGAACCAATCGGTACAACTTCTCCGCAGTGGCGTCTACAGGATTGACGATCAGATCTGCTCCGTATGCCTCCGGTAACAGTGGAGATCCCTGGGAAGAGAGTTCCGCATTGCGCAGGCGAACTACTACTTTCTTTGCTCCCAGTTTTTTCGCGAGCAAGCTGACAACGATGTTGGTCTCATCTCGATCGGTCACAGCAATGACCAGATTCGTACGATCAGAGATCGCCTTTCGGAGTATTCTAGGGCTCGCTGCATTTCCATGAATCGCCCGTACGTTGAGGCGATCATCGATCCGGTGAATCAGATCAATATCAGCATCGATGATCGTGATCCGATGCCCCTCAGCAGAGAGTCGCTCTGCCAGATGGATTCCGACCACCCCTGCACCCACGATGACGATACGTAGCATTATTTCTCCCAGCAGTTGCAACGGTCGGTTCCGGGCCAAAACTGGCCCCAGCCCTCCAATAACCGGATGATAGTGCTGAAGTGAGAATTCGCCAACAACGGCAACCGTTTGGACGACTGATCCGGGGCGGATATCCTCCATTGAAGGAATCCAGAAGCGCTCTGGAGCAATTGACCCCGCCCTGGAATCTTTGAGAAGAAAGTCATGATGAAGAACAATTTCAACCTTCAAAGCGGTCGAGCGGCCAGCGCCATGCCTCCAGCACTGACTTCAAAGCGGGTCGGATTCTTGTGCTTGGTGCTGAACCTCATCTGCTGCTTACCCACCTCGTTCATCTGGGCCCAAGAGCTCGTCAACGAAAATGGATTTGCCGCTCGTGTCGATGGGAAGGTCATCACCCTGGCGGAATTGAATCTGGAAGTTCAAAGGCAGATCTCCTCAGCACGGGGACAGATCTCCGAGAGCCAGATCGAGTACGAAAAAACGCGCCTCCGTCCATTGGTACTGCGAATCCTGGTTGAAAGACAGTTACTGATCCAAAAGGCGATCCATGAGGAAATCAATCTTCCCCCCAAGGCGATCGAAAACTTCTTGCAGAATCGAGTAGAAGTGCTCAGTAAAGCAGAGGGGACTCGCTACTCCGTAGATGACTATCTTGCACTATGGGAAAAACAATTCGGAGAGAGTGAAGTTCAGTTGAGAAAGCGCCTGAGCGAGGAACTTCGAATCGACGAGTTACGCCGTCGAATACTCAGGAGCACTCGAAATATTTCTCCACGAAAGTTACGTGCGTACTACAAGGAACACGCAGATGAATTCAGGAGCGAGAGTCGTATCTCATTTCGTCAACTACTGGTAGCTGAGGATGATCCCGACTCGAGCAGGATGCGGATCGAGATCGATCGTGCACTGGAAGCTGAAGAAGACTTCGAGAGCCTGGTCAAGAAGTGGTCGATGGGCCCCCGTAAAGATATCGGTGGTCTCTACTCGATGACAGAAAAGGACCTCGATTCGAGGTTTCCGCCGGTTCCTGAAATGGTCAAGAAATTGAAGCCCGGTGAGCACTCGGGCTGGTTCATGTGCAGGGGCTACGCACACAATATCAAGTTGATCGAAATCTCAGCCGGAACACTGCTCGACTTTTCTCGGGCGCAGGATCAGATCCGTGCAATTCTCACTCGCGAGTTGGAAGAGAAGAAGAGAAAGAAGTTCGAGCAAAGTCTCTGGAAAGATGCCGTCATCGAGGTTTTCATTCCCGGGATCGAATTGCCCGTTCTCTGATCATCGATCTGTCGATCTGACGATCTGTTTTAGTACCATGCTCCAAGGGCGATCGACCGCTGTACTAGCGATCGGTTTCCTTCTGCTTCTCGGGCTCGGTCACGGGATCCTTCACCTCTTCCTTCTCTGCACCGGACTCCTTCTCTGCACCGGACTCCTTCTCTGCACCTGGCTCCTTCTTCGAGGCCTTCTTGCGCTCGATGAGTGCCTGGACCGACTGGGGTGCAGTCAACTCGGAGTCCTCAGGCTCAACGTCATGCTGGATCTCGCTCACTTCCAGCTCCATCGTTTGAATCCCTTGCTCGATGGTCATCGTGTGCGGATACCAGATTTCATCGACCTTCTTGAAGTCACCCAACTGGATCTTCATCGGAATCTTACCCATCGGTGAGTCCGCAACGAGGCTGACCTGGATCGTCCGATGGTCCGCTTTTGAAATCCAGTATTTCTCCTCGCTGTCGCTCTTTGACTTGAGAAGATATATATCGCATTCCACATCGGTGACCGACTCCTCACCGCTCAGGGTCGCCGAGACGTAGTCCTCCTTCAAGTGCAGCGCTGGAAAGAGGTGAGCACTACGAAGAATTTGATCTTTCATTGGCCCTGAGAGAAGCGCCGGTCCATTGATGGGATCAGCGGTCCAGACCACTCCGCCGTGAACTCCCTGGCGAAAATCTCCATAACCCTCGATCGTGAGGGATTCGGACATCACTCCATCCGCAGATACAAAACCCAAGTTCTTCGCCTCGATGCCGGCGTCAACAATTGAAACCGTTGAAATTATGCGGCGATTCTTGATCTTTTCCAGAGCGGACTTCTCGCCAATCGCACCGATCATCTTCTGTTGCAGTGCCTCCAGTACATTCTCCTGGAGTTCACCATCTGTCGGTGCTGGTGTGTCGGAGGATCCGCGCACTGAGAGCGCGGGAAGACTCATCACCGTGATCAACAGAAGGGCCATGAGCCGGCCGGGAATCATTGGAATCGTTCGTATCATTTCATCTCTCCTCTTCACCGGATCTCAATTCCGGGTCTGGTGAACTTACTGTTGATCCGGCGGTTGAACAACGGCTCCATCTTCTGGACTGGATAACGATTCCATCCAGCGAAGTGCTGCTGCTAGCTCCGGATCTCCTTGCTCGCGAATTCTCTCTGCGTCGACCTCGATCACTTCATCTGGAATCACACCATCGCCTTCCAGCACTCGTCCCGAATGGGATCGATAACCGGCGATGGCGTATTGCATCAGATCCCCACAGGGTAGCCTCATGATCATCGACGGCAAGGCGGCTCCCGCGGTGGTACGACCAAAAATCCTCGCCACTCCCAGATCTTGCAGTCCCTGGGCAAGAATCTCGGTGGTCGAGGCACTGCCCTCATCCACCAGCATGGCGACAGGCTTCTGCCATGGGTCGAGTCTCGGATTGACCACGAATTTCATCTTCGAGTCTCGAAACTGCATCACACCCAGTTCGAGCCCCTCCCCCTCGATCAGCCAGCCTGCGATACCGCAAGCCATCAGACCCAACCCGCCAGGATTTCCCCGCAAATCGAGGATGAGTCCGGGAGCATCGACGTGCTCTTCCAGCGCCTTCTGGAACCAAGGCATCACCTGCATCGGCCCGAGAAACATGTTGAAACTCAGATACAGATATCCACCCTCCACCAGCTTTTTTTCCAGCCGTAGCGGGATCGGACCGATGTGACCCAACTTCACCGGCTTACCGGTTCCGGTCGGAGTTTCCAGCGTGATCTCGACATCTCGCAGATTTCCATCGGCATCTTCAATCGTGTAAGTGCGAGTATCCCCTGCGGATCCCTGCATCGTCGATGCCATGCCCTGTACGGGAAGATATTGATTGCCATCGGCAGCCCATCGCTCGATGAGAGGCTCCAACTGCTTCTCGCCGACCGCCACCACGATCTCTCCTGCAAGTATCCCACTCTGCTGTGCCGGACTATCATCCTCGATCCTGACGACAACCGCACGGCCCTCGGCCACTCGCAGCACGACTCCGGTCACGGCGCTGCCGCCCTCTCCCAGTCCTTCGGAAGCGCTTCCGGGGATGATCCCGAAGTGAGACAGATTCAGGCCACTCAATAACCCATGCATCGCTTGGCGTGCTTCACCTGCAGTGCTTGCGGCCTCCAACTGCGCTCGATGGATCTCCTTCGACTGCTCCCACTTCTCTCCGAGTGTGTCAGGATCCCAGAAGGTCGTGTCGATTCGATCACAGACTATCTGGAAAGACTCCTGATAAAGTGCCTTCTGATCACTGCTCATCGGCTGGGCTTTGCCAGGTAGACCGAGGCATCCTGAGCCACTCAGCGCAACCAGCGCCAGCAACACTGAAAATGGGAGCGATGATGGTTTCACTGACTTCTCTTTCTTCTGAACACGGGAGGCGGACCTTCAACGATAGGGACTGTAGTCGAGGATCACTGACCCACGCAACGCCTTCATATTGGCCCTGCTGTGGATCCCTGCTGTGGATCCATGAGGATTGCAACTGAACCGAATAACCGACATCATCCCGGGGCATCTTCTCATAAGAGGGTCTCGATTGCAGGGGAATTCCAGCGGAAGGAAGCGCCTGATCATGGCGAATACTGTACGGATTGAAGTATGTATCGATGACCCTTCCTTTGCATCCGCCAGCGCCGCTGCCGGGGCAGATCGGATCGAGATGTGTAGTGCTCTCGATCTCGGTGGGCTCACTGCCACCGCCAACACCATCGAGCGATCGATCCACTCGGGAATCCCGGTCACCGCGATGACCCGTCTGCGCCCCGGAGATTTCATCCTCGACCCGGAAGATATCTCCCGGATGCGCGATGAAATCGCCAGCCACATCGCTGCAGGGGCCGAGGGTATCGTTCTCGGCGCCCTCAAGGCCAGCGGAGAGATCGATACCGAGGCGCTGAGCTGGCTGCTGGATGCTTGTAATGGCACTCCCGTGACCTTTCACCGCGCCTTCGATCACTGTTGTGATCGAATTCTCGGGCTGGAACAGATCATCGACGCAGGCTGTCAAAGGCTACTCACTTCCGGTGGGGCCCCTTCGGCTCTGGAAGGGGTCGAGGAAGTGGCGCGGATCGTCGAGGCTGCAGATGGACGGATCGAGGTGATGGCTGGCGGCGGAGTTCGACCCGGATGTGGCGCAGAGCTGGTCCGCAGGAGTGGGGTTCAATGGCTCCATCTGAGCGCTCGTGGCCCTGCCAGCGCCGCGGATGTGAGCCGGCAAAGAGGATCGAAGCCGGTTCCTCTCGGGTCGCTGGACCCGGGGTCGGATGCCCCAAGAATGGTGACCGACCCCCAGCAAATCCGCCAGCTGGCCATCGAGTTGGGACGGGAGTAGGGATGACCTCCCCCCCCTCTCCGTGGTAATCTCTCTTCTTCCGAAGAAAGGGAATGTGAATCACCTTGAAAAAGGTCGAACCCGACAACTTCTTAGTGAAATACGGCGGCTATGGGCGCATCTCCTGGCAAGTACGCTGGGAGGGGGGCCAGGTGGTGTGGCGCCGCTTTGCTCCGGAATGGACAGAAGTCTCCTCGGAACAGGTCCAGCCCGAACCTCAGCAGTGGATCGACTTCTGGCAAGCGCTCGACGAAAGCCGAATCTGGGACTGGAACGAGGTCTATTACCGTTCCGCCGATCGTGCCAGAGATCCCAAGGATGAAGAACCTGTAGAGACCGATGATGTCGTCTCGTGGTCGGTCGAGATCTTGCTCAAAGATGGTCGGCTGGTCGACTCGAGCGGCTCCAATGCTGTTCCTGGAGAAACTCGCCTCTCTCGTCGAGGACGAGGGCGCGGACGGGGTCGGAGTGAGAGTCCCCCCGCAAAAAAATCTCCTGTACAAAAACCCGCAACACAAAAACCCGCTGCCACCTCTGCTGTCGAACCAGCGGGGGAGGACTCCACTGCCACTTCCGATCCAAGCGAAGAAATCCAGCGCGTCGACAACAACTCGGGGATTCCGGTCGACACCTTCGATCGATTCCTCAACGCACTTCGTACCCTGCTGGGCGGTCGAGAATTTGCTGACGATGAAATTGGTGCCGCTCCTGAATCGCTTCCGACCCAATATCGCACCCGCACCATCGAGCGAACCGATCGGCCCGACCCCTTCGCCGAAGAAGTGAAACAGGCCAAGCCGCAGAGGTCATCCACCCGCAGATCGGGCGGACAAAAAGGCGGTAGCAGGAAAAAGGTGCCCGGCGGTAGGACCCGTCCAGGCACTTCTTCCAGATCGACTGCAGAGGGCGGAACCAGCACCAGAAAAAGATCTCGTCGCGGCAGAAAACCAAGTGGAGAAATCGCCGAATCCACGGCGACAACCACCGGGGATCCCGCCGATCCGAAGAAACGACGCAGGAGGCGCAGAAGAAAGCCAGCCAGTGGCGAGCAGGGGAGTGACCAGCGGGGACCGAATCCCTCGGGTGATTCCCGGCCAGCGTCGAGTTCTGGCTCTTCCCAAACGGGAGCGGCTGGAGACGGAACCCAGAAGAAGCGACGGAGACGCAGACGTCGGCGCAAGCCCGGTGGAGCCGAGTCCTCTGGATCAGGCTCAGGCGCGCCGCCGGGGAACTCGTCCAGCGGTTAGATACGCCCGAATTTCACAGCCATCTGGAGCGAGCGTTTCGGTATCCGAGAATCGTTCGTGATGATGTGCAACGACCCTCGCAGCAGCGCCTCCTTGCGGTAATCCCCAAGGGTCACACCGATCCGGAATGTCCGACCAGGAACCAGTTCCTGGATCTCTACCTGGAACAGACCATCGGGAAAGCCCTCCAGCTCGACCCCTTTCACTTCGAGAGGTCGAGTCTCATCGAGGTTCTGGATCTGGATGTACTTGGTCACCACTGGATCGCCATCTCCGAGCAAGCGATCGGTGTCCTTGTTTCCGAACTGGAACACCCGAGCGGGGGTGACCTGGATCGGATCGAGGTGCTGGATCTCGACGTATCTCCCGACCACCACCTCACGACCATCCTTGACCGCAATCAGCAGGTCGAGGGGATCCTTGATGTTTCTCGGAGTCGGTGAAGATCCCACAGTGACCTCGATCTCGTAGTGTCGATCTTTTTCAATCTCGTTGAAATCGGTGATCTCGAACTCGCCGTTTCGAGACCTCGCTCCCTTCACCTCGAACCCGAGGTCTGTCAGGGCGAACAACTGAATCTTCATCGACTTCGATTTCCCCATCAGTCCCGGCAGTAAAATCGGCTCTGGAACGGTCCGAAACAGACCGATCACCTTTACCGTGAAGATGAACTGTAGCCTCGGGTTCTCTGGGTCGTCCGTCTCGAAGGTCACTCCCTTGCGAGTGTCACCCGGTTTGATCTTCTTCGAATCCACCTCGATGCGAATCGCTACCGTTTCTCCCGGCGCGATCTGGCTCTGATTATTGAGAATCTTGGTGCAGCCGCAAGATGCATTCACTCGCCACACATTGAGCACATCATCACCATCGTTTCGGATGAAGATGTCTCGCTCGATCACTTCCCCCTGCAGCATTTCTCCGTAATCGGTCACATTCTCGCCGAGCACAATTTTAGGTGTTCCAGAGATGAGTGGTGCCGAAGCTCTGACCTGATTCTCGTGGCCGGTGAACAGAAGGGCGCTGGAAACCAACAACAGGAGAAGGAGTGCTAAACTGCTCAAGATGGAATCGCTGAGGTATTTCATGGGCAACAATCTAAATTATGTGGTCCGTGATTTCATCACTCGTTCGAGGCAGAATACCTGCCGAAGGAGGAAAATGAGACCCCGAGCACTGACTTTGATCACACTGATCCTGTTTCTTTGTTTCCTGATAGTCCCCGCTGAGACCGGGGCTTCGGAAGCCTTTCCCCTGGGAATTCTCGGTGGACGAGGACAGGTGAATCCCAACAGCCCGTTGATCTCGGTACTTTCCATCGACCCGGGCTCTCCCGCGTCCCTGGCGGGACTGAAGACTGGCGATCAGTTGCGGGGAATCGATGGTATCCCTTTCACCGATCACTCCAGCAGCATCGATGTCGGAGGCCTGGGGCCACAAAAGTCCCTCGGCGAGGCCCTCGATGAGTGCGCGTCGCGAGAATCGGAGCAGCAACGCAAGATCACCCTCGATCTGCTCCGAGATGGCAATGAACTGACCATGGAGTTGACCCTTCCCCCTCGCCCCGGTCTCGAACAAGCCGCCGGCAGGGCGCTGCTGGTCGAGAGTTGCTGCCAGCAACTGGTAAAAACCCAGCGTCCCGATGGCCAGTGGGACTCTCCCGTGGGACTGACCGGAGACCGGGTGCTGAGCGCCTGGGCTGTGATCGCTCTCCTCTCCGCCGACCCGCAGAGGTACCGGGACTCGATCGAGCGTGGGGTGGGCTGGCTGCGCGGCCCCGACGGCAATTGCTGGATCCTCGATGATTCACTGCAGAAGGGGCCCGACAACCTCGGAAACTGGGCCATCACTTCTACAGTGGTGGCACTCACTGAACACTGGCTCGCTACTCAGGACCCGCTCGACCCTCCCGTCATCGAGCGTTGCTGCAAGGCTCTTACCGCCAGGATGAGCGACCAAGGTCTGTTTGGTCACGACGTCGTGCCGGGCTACAGCAACAAGGGATTCAATGTCATCAACACCCTCTCCCATCTGGCATGGGCGATCGGAGCCAAGGCAGGGGTCACCCTCGATGAAGACTCGTGGTCCAAAAGTCTGGAACAGATCCGTCGATCGATCGATCCCAACGGCGGCATTCGCTACTGGACGATGAAGGGAACAGGGACCGGCGATGCATCTCTGCGCACATCTTCGATGGCACTGGCACTCTCCATCAGTGGCAGGGAACCGGAAATGGCACAGCAGCTGGGCGAATATCTCGCCGACCATCCCAGCAGGATGAGAGAAGCTCATGCTGTCGGTTCACTCGGGATGATGATCGCGCCATCTGCACTGTGGAGACTGAACCGAGCGGGATACTCGAAGTTTCTACAGGAGTGGCGCTGGTATCTTTCCCTGATGCATCGTCCCGATCGATCGGTGCACTACATCGGCGGCAAGGGAAACAACGGCGGCGATGGTTACCTCGGCAAGCACCGGATCGGCTGCATCATCGCCATCTTGATCCTCACACCACCGGAGGAAAATCTCAGACTTCATTCCGATGAAAAAAAGCCAAAGTCCGAGATGAAGCCCGTAGGCGACCGCTGAACCACACGCGGCAGCCACTTACTCATGGGGGCCAGGGCCACTGTCCTCTATAATGGAACGATGGAAGGGGCCTGAAATGGTTCAGGCTTGGAGTCTTCACCTACCTGGTCGACGATTCCCACGGTCATTCCTTCTGGAGGTTCCCAGATGAGATTCTTCTTTCTTGTCAGCATCTTCCTCTTGCTCGCTTCAGCAGTGCCTGCTCAGGGACCACTTCCTCCGATACCCCCTGGCTCGGATATCCTGCTCGAGCTCGGCACGATCCAGTATGACACTGCCACCGGAGCCGGATCGGTACAGATGATGATGACCAGTACCGTACCCATCGCCGGCTTCCAGTTCGATCTGACCTTTGATTCGCCCGCAGTTCTACTCACCTCGGCCTACGATGGACTGGCCTATACCTTCGGCTATACCGTCGGAGTGGGACCGACCAGCGGTACTGTTCTGGGCTACTCTTTGGCCCTGGTGGAGATTCCACCCGCCATTCTCCCCGAGGTGCTGATCATCATCGGCTTCCAGTGCGATGCCTGCCCTGCAGGTGTTCCACAGATCTGCATCGAAAACCCGGTCTTCGCAGACATCGCAGCCAACGCGATCCCGTCCGATGTAGGCCCTTGTTCCAGCGGTGTGGCCAACCCAGAATTCCTGCGCGGAGATTGCAACACCGATGGCAACGCCAACGTTGCCGATGCCGTCTTCTTGTTGGCGAGTCTATTTTCCGGAGGGCCCGATAGCGGCTGTATCGATGGTTGTGATAGCAATGACGACAACTCCATGAATATCGCAGACGCGATCTACTTTTTGAGTTTTCTTTTCAATGGTGGAACCCCGCCAGCACCACCTGGAGTCGATTTGTGCGGCACCGACCCCACCGATGACACTCTCGGCTGTCTGGTGCCTGGCCCCTGCCCTTGAAACTCTGACACGGACTCCACCACACTCATCTGGTGGTCTGTTCAGGCGATTCACTCCGACTTCGGATGGGCCTTGTAGGCTTCTTCCATTCCCTCGGCCCAGCGAAACTCTGGCAATTGGTCCCGATCAATCCCCCTGAGGTGAGATTCCTCGGACCGAGCCGATGGATGAATGTACTTCCAATGCCCATCCCCGAAGACCTCCCGGCACAGTTCAGAGACGGGAGGATCATATTGCTTCAGTTCGATACGGGTATCGACATGGTTGTGCTGGTTGTCATTTTCCCTGTTGGTATCGAACCAGCATTGAACCGCCTCAGCCCAGTACTCCATCCGATTGGTCGAGGCGTAGGCGCCCTTCCACAATCCCGCATCGATGGCGGATCTATACGCCTCGTTCAATCGAGAATCGAAGGTGGGGTCCACCGTCGAGAGACCCATCTCATGAATCGCATGGGCAAACTCGTGAATCAGGATGTTCTCGGTCGAGTACGGATCGCCCTTCATCGCCAACAGGTTCTCCTCGCCACAGGAAACTGACGGTCGAAATCGGGTGGCTCCCAGCCCCCGTGCCCTACGGTCCCAGTATTCGGGCGGACGAAGATCAGAGTGCTCAGGAACATCGGTGGTCCACTCGTCGTGAGCCATCACGGTGAACCGGGTCTTGTTGGCGGCCATCGCCGATAGAAGTTCAGGTCTGTGCCCCACCATCTTCAAGATCAAGTAGCGCGCCTCTGCCAGTGAAGCCGGTTGCACCCGGGCGCTGGCCAACACCGGGAATCCGCACACATCCGAGTGCTGCTGATAGAACGGGTCCAGTTGCAGTTCCGATCGCAACTGCTCGGTGACAGGACCCACCACCTCGGCAACCGGATCGGTCACAGTGAAATGCTGACACCCTTGAAGGGCCAGTGAGAAGAGAATCACCCACCTCATTGAGTCTCCTCGTTTATTGCGATCTGATCTTCATCTGCAGCTTCCACTCGCTCCGCGGCAATGTTCAGTTGTTCTGGAATGTAGTCTATCGCCGCTGTTGCGGCATCACGCACATCGGTCTCGATCCGAGGTAACTCCTTCAGACCCTCCTTGACCGACAACTTCTCGATCACCCTCGCCTTCGGCAAAACCCGTCCCTCGAACGAGGCCACGATCATGGTGACAACTCCAACTATTGCATATTCCATCGAACTCACTTCCCGGCAACCAGATGATGGTGAAGTCCTGAGCATATCCCCGGATGCTAGCGAGAGCCATCTCTGGTCAGCAGCGCTGGCTCTCCGGTCAGAGCCAGCGCTAACCGCCGGATGTACTGCCGTGGGAGCGGATCACTTCGAGGAACCCAGCCCCCCACTTCTCCAGTTTCTTCTGCCCGACCCCGGAGATGGAGGAGATCTGCCCTGCCGTTTGCGGTCTCAATTGTGACATCTCAACCAACGTTGAATCATGAAAAATGGTGTAGGGGGGGACCTCCAGCTGGCGGGAAATCTCGAGCCGATGTTGTCGGAGTTGTTCGAACAGGCTCGACTGGACCGCATCGAGACCCTCCAACTTCTTCTTCCTCTTTCGCGACTTACTCGCCTTGCGAGTGATGGTGTCTTTTCGAAACTCGAATTGCTGCTCCCCGCGCAACAATTCTCGACTGGCTCCTGTAGCGGAAATGCCGCCATGCCCCTCCAGGTCGATCTGGATCATCCCTTTCGAGGCCAGTTGGCGAAAGATGGAATGCCACCCAGGACCTTCCAGTTCCGCACCAATGCCATAAACACTGAGGCGATCGTGACCAAATCGGGTCACCTTCTGGTTCGCTACCCCACGAAGCACATCGATGACATGCCCCTTGCCAAAGCGCTGACCCGTCTTGACCACCGCAGAGAGCGCCTTCTGAGCCAGCACCGTTCCGTCCATCACCTCTGGTGATTTCTCACAGTTATCGCACTGGTTTCCATCGGCGGTACAGTCGATTTCACTTTCGCCGAAGAAGCGCAGCAAGATCCCCCGACGACAGCTCGATGACTCACAGTAGGCGAGCATTGCATCGATCTGATGATGACTGATACGACGCTGGGTCGGGTCGAGATCCGATTCCGCCAGCCTTCGCTGAGCCAGCACCACATCACTCCAGCCATAACAGAGCCACGCCTCCGCAGGCAATCCATCCCTGCCGGCTCGACCCGATTCCTGGCTGTAGTGCTGGGGGCTCGCCGGCATGTCGAGGTGAGCCACGAACCGAACATTGGGCTTGTCGATCCCCATGCCAAAGGCGACAGTCGCCACCACCACGATCCCTTCCTCTCGCAAGAACAGTTGCTGGTTGAGAGATCTTTGTTGAGCAGCCATGCCGGCGTGATAGGGAACCGCGCGAACGCCCTCCCCTCGAAGCCACTCTGCCGTATCATCGACCTTCTTGCGGCTCGAACAGTAGACGATCCCCGCCTCTCCCCCATGACGTTCACGAATCATCGCCAACAACTGGCGACGGGGTTGGTCCTTCGCCACCACTCTGTAGCGGATATTGGGGCGATCAAAGGAGGAGACGAATAGGTCGTCATCGGTGAACCCGAGTCCTTTGATGATGTCTTTCCTGGTCGGCGAATCGGCTGTGGCAGTGAGTGCGATGATCGGGACATCGGGAAATCGCTTGCGCACGATTCCAAGACGCTGGTACTCCGGTCTGAAATCATGCCCCCACTGACTGATGCAATGCGCCTCATCGATGGCAAACAAGCAGGGGTTGAAATTGTAGAGTTCGTCGAGAAACCCATCGAGAAGGAGTCGTTCAGGTGCGACGTAGAGTAGTTTGAGCTCTCCACTACGGAGACGATCCCAGACCTCTTTTCGCTCCTGCGTCGCCATCGAAGAGTTCAAGGCGGCTGCGGCGACACCCGCTTGCTTCAAAGCCTCGACCTGATCCTGCATCAGCGCGATCAGCGGCGACACGACCACTGTGATCCCTTGGCCCAGTAGTGCAGGGATCTGATAGCACAGCGACTTTCCGCCCCCGGTCGGCATCAGGACCAGGGCATCTCCTCCCGCCAGGATCCGCTCGATGATCAGTTCCTGATCGACACGGAATTGTTCGAATCCGAAGACATCTTGAAGCACCTTTGTGGCACTGGATTGAACTGGATTTCCCTCACGCATCGACAATATTGCTCCTCTTCCTCGGGTCTCCTGGCGAGATCCGGAGCCTCGTGGATATCCGACCCCCCGGTCGTCATCAAGGGTGGAGCCTGCGGATCACTGGAGAACCAGCGAAACTGGCCACAGATCCGGACGATCCATTCGCTGGTCCCCTCGATGATCCTGCTTCAACAGGCCCACTCCAGACGCCCTCACACTTCTGCTACTGATCGTGGCCGTGATCTTGCTGTCGTGGATAAAATATTGGTGTGGTGACAAACCACGAATTGCCTGGCCGATGTTGCCGGTTGGGAGATCCGTACCGATGGCTCGAGCACGTCAGTACCGGAGTTGAATTGAGGAGTTGAATTGAGGAGTTGAATTGAGCGTTTGAATTGAGCGTTTGAATCGAGCGTTTGAATCGCTGTAAGGAAGGACGCTGGTCAGCGATTCCCTAGCAGGGCGGCACCAGGCCACCCGGCAAGAAGGGGGGGCGACAGGGCAGCGGTGCGCGGACCCAGCCGTAACGGGCCTCACCACTCCCTTGGCAATCCAGGGTCATCAGTGCCTCTGGATTCCATTCCCAGATGGCGGTCTGGCCCCAGCGATCTCCCACTTCGAGCGCTTCCTTGCGCGACAAGCCAACCAGTGCGAATCCCTCTTCGCGCCAGCCGCCATCGCTGGCAAAACCAGTGCCCTCCCACAGGGGTAGGTTTCTCGCATCGACCCAGTCCGCCAGGTCTTCGCTGAAACGCAGGTTCTCCTGGTCCGAATGCGGTTCGCAGCGTGGATTCCATGCAGTGATGATGTGGATCGGGTCAGCCGCCGGGAACTCACCTTGAACGATTCCCTCGCTGATGGGCATCACTGCCCAGGACTCATGACGATCGGTAACGATTCTCAGCCAAGTTCGACTCCATGATTCCCGGACAGCGCGTAATTCTCTGGCACCGAGATGTTGAGTCATGGTTTCTCCTATACGCAATTCTCCTGGGTCGTATCACAGGAGAGAGGGTCATCGGTCGGATCTGAGCCACAATCGAACGGTTCCGGTGGTGTACTTCCCGACTGAAAAAGATAGTCGAGCAGTGTGACCACATCCGAAATATCGTTCGCGCCGTCGTCGTTACAATCCACTGAATCGAGACAATCAGGTGCGATGCCTCCCCCGAACAAATAGGAGAGGGCCCTCACCGCATCTGCAACGTTCCTGTCTCCATCGTCATTGACATCACCGCGTCTAAAGTTCGCTTGCGGTGTACCGACAATATAAGAACGCTCGAAGGTGGTCATTGAGTTCCCGGTGAAATCGGTCGCACGAATTCGGTAGGTCACGGTTGTGGAAAACCCCGGATCGGGAATGAGTCCTCGATATAAATCGTGTCCCATCCACGACATCTGAACCGGAGCAAATTGCGCTCCCGTGGACCACTCGATGATGACCGACTGGAAAAAGGAACCACGGTCCGATGTCATGTCATCTCGCACCATCGCCCGAACCCGGATCGGGCCCGCTCCCACCAGGACATCTCCCACCTCTTCCCAGGTCGGAATGGTCGGAGGTTGGGTGTCCGTTGCTGGGCCTTGATTGAGATATAGTCGATTTCTGAAGGAGCCGCTCTCCCCCTGGGCGGTGACCATGTCCAGATCCCCATCGGCATCCAGATCTCCCACCTCCACATCGAGAGAGCTATCGCCCACCGAAGAGATGACTCCGCCCACCAGGGTCAGGAAGCCGTTACCGTTGTTTCGGAGCATTCTTTCTGGCCCCCCGATGGCACAGATCACCACGTCCAGGTCTCCATCGTCGTCGTAGTCGAGAAACTTGCTATCGTTATCGTCGATATTGGGGTTCGACGAGTTGGGGAGCACCGTGGTGGTGACATTGGTAAAGGAACCACTGCCGTCGTTCTGGAATACTGCCTCACGCGATCCGATCCCCGAGTTCGCCCCAATCACATCGAGATCTCCATCTCCATCGAGATCTCCCAGGTCATAGGAATAGGTGTTCGAATCCGCCGGCAAGTTGCCGGACGTGGCATCGATGAAGACACCTCCCTGATTGATGTACAGTTTGGAGTTATTGTCTCGATGGCCCTCGATCATGTCGAGGTCGAGGTCTCCATCCAGGTCACCAAAGATCGAGTCCATCGGTGCCGACACATTTTGCTGAGGGAGTCTCTGTGAGGTTCCATTGGAGAAAAATCCATTACCATCGTTGATCCACAGCTGGGCCTGGCCCGACCCAAATCGAGTGGATCCTCCTCGGGTGTACCACAGGTCCAGATCTCCATCGTCGTCGATGTCTCCAAAGGAGCAGTGAGAACTGGACATGTTGAACTGGGGAATCCGTGCAGCGGACTCATCGGTGAAGAATCCAATACCGTTATTGATCAATAGTTTCTGCGGCGTCAGGAAATCGTTGGCCACTGCCATGTCCAGATCTCCATCCCCATCGACATCTCCGAATTCCACATCGCGGCCATACCCGGTGAGGATTCCAAGTCTGTTGACGGATTCGTCGGTGAAATTGGCATTCCCATCGTTGATGTAGAGCCTGACTTGCTGAGCCTGACCTGCGGATGAAAATCCAGATCCATTGGCAAAGCTGAGATCCAGATCACCGTCACCATCCACATCTGCGATCGCCACCTGGCTCGAGTATTCGTTGAATACCGGAAGTCGTCCGGTGCTCGATTCCAGGAACTGTTGGGCATCGAGGTGCGGCCCCCCGGCGATCGAGGACAGGAGCAACAGTGGTAGGGCCAGGAACGGGTTTTTCATGTTTGCGATCCTCCTGCCCGGAGAAATCCCGCAAATTCCACAACTACATGGAATCAGTGATTCGGGAACCTTTCATGGACCCATCCATCATACCGTCTACATTCTTCGAGGTGAACGGACCCTCTCGATTCTGGTTTCCTTTCCAGCACTGGCCGGAAGCGTTACCCTCTGATCTTGCTGATTCTCCCCACCCGAGACCACCTTTGTTGGAGGACTGAATGTCAGAAAAAAATCACCCCTGGGATCAGTCGATGCCCAAGGATCAATTCAGCAGGATGAAAGAGATCCTCTCGGCACCGAGTCCCATCGGCCTCGAAGCAGCGATGACCGAGGGAGTGCTGGTTCCGATGCTGGAGCAGTTCATTCCTGAAGGGTGGAAGATCCACCGTTTCCGCGGCAATGCTGGAATCGTTGTCGACACGATGCCCGATGCTCCCGAGGGAACTCTGACGGTGATGGCGATCGGGCACGCCGACAAGATCCGCATGCAAGTTCGTAGCATCGGCGACGACGGAAAGATCTGGATCAACAGCGATTCATTTCTTCCCACCACCCTGATCGGACACGAGGTCACCCTGTTCTCGGAAAACCCGGAAAAACCTGGGGAATTCCGGAGCATTTCTGGTGGGACCGTGGAAGCCCTCGGTGCCATCCACTTCGCTGAACCGGCAATGCGCGATGGTTCCAAGGGGATCAAACCAACACAGATCTATCTCGAACTGCAACTCAGTGGGGATGAACGACAGAAGCAGGTTGAATCACTGGGAATTCGAGCCGGCGATCCCCTGCTTCTCGATCGACCGATTCGCCCAGGATTTGGGCCTGACAGTTTCGTCGGCGCTTACCTGGATAATGGTCTCGGCTGCTTCGTGGTCGAGGAAGCGGCGCGAATCCTCGCAGCTGGAGATTCGCTGAAGAATGTGCGCTACCTCGGGGCATTCGCCGCCTACGAGGAGATTGGACGCTTCGGCAGTCGCGTCATGGCAGGTGTGATGAAACCGGACGTCATCATCGGTGTCGATGTAAATCACGACTACGAAGCCGCTCCAGGCATCGGAGATCGCCGCTACGCTCCCCTCAAGATGGGTAAAGGAATGACGCTTGCAGTGGGCGCCATCGTCACCGCAGGACTCAACGCCATCATCCAAGATGCTTGCCAGGCGCAGGAGATCCCTTACCAGGTCGATGTCTGCGGAAGAGATACCGGCACCGACGCCATGGCTGGTGTTCTGGCCAGTGTCGATTGCGCTGCTACTAGCATCGGGTTTCCCATTCGCAACATGCACACCATCTCGGAAAGTGGTCACACCGCAGATGTCATCGCAGCCATTCACGCACTGGTAGCCACATTGAGAAGAATGGATGAGCAGGGAACCACCTCTGCAGATCTGTGCAACGCTCATCCTCGTCTCGATGGAATCGAGTCACTCTCACACGGATCCTGAGAACTCATCGGAGGTCGATGTCGGTCACCTGGCTACTATTGTCAGTTCTCTCCGTAACACCTCTTGCGGGCCAAGACGACTCAGTCCTCGAGTTACGCCCGCAGGAGTTGCTGCAAGAGCTCGATCACCCAGATCGCTGGCGCTGGATTCCAGAGCAGCGGATGCCTTCGGGCAACCTCTTCGATAGAGTGCTGGTGACCTCCTTCATCACTCCGGTGGTCTTCTTCCAGGGAGATGTCGGGGCCGGAGGTGGGGCCGGAATCACCGACCTCGACTTCCTCAACAAGCGGCGCAGTCAGTTCGCCAGCATCTGGGCCACCTACACTTCTGAAGGCCAGCGAAGATTCTCCCTCTCCTGGGGAAAATGGCTCTCTCATCTCGATGTACCGGGAAAAGGCGCTCTCCAGGGAGATCGCGATTATTTGGGCTTCTCGGTCCAACACTCGAAGACCTTGACCTCTCGGTTCTTCGGCCTGGGCCCGGAGTCCACCCCTCTCGATGAGGCGTCCTATTCACGGAAAACCAACTCGATCCAGATCGATGTCCAGAAATCGTTCCCCGAGATAGGGGGTGACTGGATCTGGAATCTCACGGGTACTCTGCAGTCAGACGATCTGGACAGCGGCAAGGTGACCGGGGCGCTCGATGTCCTGTCCGAGCATCCACAGTTGTTTGCAGAAGGAGATTCTTTCGATGCCCTGTGGATCCAGGCAGGGCTTCGCCACGATACTCGCGACGCACAACACCTCCCCTACCAGGGCCATTCGATCGGCGTTTCGATCAGTGCCGTTCCTCTGGTTCAAGATCGAAATGGTGGGGCGATCGCTTCATTGATGGCCACCTGGATCCGCCCCGTCACGCCACTCTTCCACGATGGCGGTGACCTGACCCTCAATCATCCTCCGATCGATTCCTGTGCCGCATATTGTTCTCTTTCCAGCACCATCGGCGATGTCCCCTTCTGGGCCCTTCCGACTCTCGGGGGAGATCACTTCATCCGTGGAACGATTCGCGGTCGCTGGCGTGATCGTTGCGCCTGGGCGACCGGTGCCGAATGGCGACCGTGGATACTGGAGGATGGTTTCCCACTCATTTGGGATCTGCGGATCGAGCGAGCAGGTCTCGCTCTCTTTGCCGATGCGGGCTCGGTGGCTCCGGAGATGGGGGCGCTATTGGATTCCGCAATTCATTCTTCAGTCGGAGTGGGATTACGATTCACCTTTGAAAGGCAGGCGCTCTTTCGCGCCGATATCGGCTGGTCCGATGAGGGAGACACTAATCTGGCCATCTCTTACGGGCTTCCCTTCTAGAAACCCGTGTCAGCGGTCTGATTCAGCTTCAGAGTTGTGCTGGAAATGGACTCTCGTCCCAGTCTCCGGGAGGAGTACTGCTGGCGATCATCATCGAATAAACATCATCTCGGATCAGATGAGCCCCAAACATTTCCATGTGAGGAGTTTGTTGCTGACAATCAAGTGCGCTGAATCCGAGAGTGTGAAGGTGCTCGATAAGAGCCACGATGCACATCTTTCCCGCTCCGGTTTCGAGGTGAAACATGCTTTCCCCGGCGAAAATCCCCCCGACCGCCAGCCCGTACATGCCGCCGACCAGACGACCACTCTCATCCCATGCTTCGAC
>CAVOEM010000008.1:0-32986 GCA_963694575.1 Planctomycetes bacterium UBA1146
ATCTCGTTTGCTCTCATTGATGATCTCATTGACGATTCGTAATCCATCCATGGCATCCGGAGCGTAGATCACGGGGGAGTCGATCTTTTTCTGTATCTTCAGAGCGGTGAACTTCTCGGAAAGTGCAGCCCCTCCCACCAGAAGGGGCAAATTGATTCCGGAGGACTGGAGATCTTCTGCGGTGACTACCATTTGATGAGCAGATTTGACCAGCAATCCAGAGAGTCCGATGATGTCAGGTTGATGTTCCTGAACGGCATCGATGAGCTGAGCCGGTGGAACCTTGATTCCCAGATCGATGACATCGAAGCCATTGTTGGAGAGGATGATCTGCACCAGATTCTTTCCGATGTCATGAACGTCACCCTTGACGGTCGCCAGCATCACTTTCCCCCTCGAGATGGAATCCGATGATTCCATGTGTGGCTCGAGGAATGCGACGGCAGCCTTCATCGATTCAGCACTCTGCAAGACTTCAGCAACGATCAGTTCATTGTTGTTGAAGAGCCGGCCAACTTCTGCCATCCCGTTCATCAGGGGGCCATTGATGATGGCCAGTGGAGCATCGTACATCTCCAGTGCGACCTGGAGTGCGTCCTCGAGACCTTCCTTGGTTCCTTCGATGATATTTCGTGCGAGGCGTTCTGGAATCGGCAGATCGAGGAGAGGCGACTGGCCCTCGGTGGCGACTTTTCGGCCGCGAAAGTGCTCCGTGAACTCTACGATGGGGTCATCGGATCGTTGCCAGATGAGGTTTTCGCACAGAGTGCGTTCCTTCTCAGGAATGCTCGCGTAGCGATCCATTCGCTCCGAATTGACAATTGCCATCGATAGGCCGGCTTGAACACAATGGTACAAAAACACGGAGTTCAGGACTTCACGACCCGCAGGCGGTAATCCAAAGGAAACATTACTGATTCCAAGGACGGTACTGCACCGCGGAAATCGCTCCTGGATTGCACGGACGCCGTCGATGGTAGAACTCGCCGAGGATGTGTACTTCGCATCACCCGTGCCCACTGGAAACACCAGGGGGTCAAAGATGATGTTGGACTCCGGTACTCCGTATTTTTTGGTCAATAACTCGTGAGATCGTTCAGCGATCTCCAGTTTTCTTGCAACGGTGACGGCCATTCCATCTTCAGGGTCCTCATCGATACAGCCGACCACGAGTGCCGTCCCAAAACTCTTAGCCAGCGGGACCACTGCTTCGAAGCGCTCTTCTCCGTCTTCCAGATTGATCGAATTGATGATCGATTTTCCCTGGCACAATTTGAGGGACGCTTCGATGACATCTGCATCGGTGGAGTCGATCATCAGAGGAGCTTTGGTCATCCTATTCAACATCGGTAAGAACTTGAGTATGTCATCTAGTTCTTCTCGGTCAGGATCAGCCATGCAAACATCGATGATGTGTGCACCTCCTTTGTCCTGACGTCTCCCGATTTCCGCTGCCTTCTCGAATTCCTCTCGAGCGATCATCTTCTTGAATCGGCGGCTCCCGATGACATTGGTTCTTTCTCCGACCACGAGCGGAGTGGTGTCTTCATTCACCTCGACCAGTTCAATGCCTGAAATTGTCGCCTGGGAAGTGGTCTCCCAGCGGCGGGGTGTGGCTGCGGAGGCTCTTTGCGCCATCGAGCGGATGTGGTCTGGAGTGGTTCCGCAACATCCGCCGAGAATGTTGATCCAACCCTGATCGAGGAACGGCTGGACATGGTCGGCCAGGATTTTGGGAGTTTCCTCGTACAGACCGTCCGAATTGGGAAGTCCGGCATTGGGGTAAACCGACACCGGGAATGCGGAGATCCCTGCGAGAGTTCTCAGGTGGTCGGTCATGAAGCGAGGACCCGTGGCACAGTTCATTCCGATGAAGAGTGGCTCGAAGTGTTCAACGCTGGCGTAAAAGGCATCGATCGCCTGCCCGGCCAGCATCGTACCCATCGGCTCGATGGTGCAGGAGATCGCCACCGGTCTGGAGAACCCGACGTCGTCCGATGCGGCTGCGATTCCGAACTGAGCAGCTTTCAGATTGAGAGTGTCTTGGACTGTTTCCAGCAGCAATACATCACATCCGCCTCTCAATAATCCTCGAGCCTGAACTCGGAAATGTTCTTTTAACTCATCGAAGGTAATCCCGCCGGTAACGGAAAGGGTCTTGGTGGTCGGGCCCATAGAACCGATGACCCAACGAGGTTTCTCCGGAGTGGCGAATCGTTGCGCTTCAGCACGAGCGATCTGGCTGCCAAGGATGTTGATTTCCTCGGTTTTTTCTCCGATTTGGTACTCATCGAGGACCAAGGGAGTGGCTCCGAAGGTGTTGGTTTCGATGCAATCGGCTCCCGCCTCCAGGTACAGACGATGAACCGAGGCGATCACTTCCGGACGAGTGAGGACCAGGTTTTCGTTACAGCCGAGGAGATCCTCGCCACCGAAATCCTCTGCAGTGAGGTCAAGATCCTGGAGCGCGGTGCCAGTGGCTCCATCCAGGACCAGAATCCTCTCCCGTAGGTGAGCGAGAAACTGATCTCTGACCTGTTCCTTGCTGATCGTTGAAGGGTCGAAAGACATCGTTTCAGGGCCTCCGGGAAGGGTATGTGAGAGCCCGAGTATAGGGCTGTGAAGGGACCGGGGATACCAATCGTGAAGGAAGAGGAGGAGTCATCTGGGATCGGGTGGTGTGCCATCTTGCTCGATGAGACGCAGGAGAATCTCCTGCATCTGGGTGGTTACATCTTGCAGTCTTTGTTCCGTCTCCTGCTGTCGTCGAACCAGTTCCAGTTGATTCTGGTGGGCGGAATCCACGGCTTGTTGGCTCTTTTGAAGTTCGGCGGCGAGTGCTGACTTGATCTGATCCAGTTCGGTGGAGAGTGCTGCCTTGATCCGTTCCAGTTCGGCGTTGGCGAGTTCATCGATCCCGGAAAATGCACTGTCCAGTTCGTCCAGCTTTGACTGGAGAGCATCGAAGCGGATCGAGTGGGCATCGAGTTTCTCGGTCCACTCGCTGGTGGTGCTGGTGATCCGTTCATCTAACTTCGCCACCCCGGTCCGCACTCCCGCAAGATCGGTCTTGATGACGATGACTTCTTCATCGATCCGGTTCACTTCGCCAGAGAGTCGCTCATCCTCGAGCTGCAGGTTGCCCTGCTGCTTTTCGATGTTGTTGATCTGTTGCTGGTGCTTGGAACCGGCCCACAAGAATGAGATGACCAGAGCAATAACCATGATGACCAGGACATTGAGGAGCTTCACCGACATTTCCTTCCGGAATGAGGAACGCGCGTTGGCGGTGGGGGTGGGATTCGAACCCACGAGGGCTGTTACACCCTGCCGGTTTTCAAAACCGGTGCATTAGACCACTCTGCCACCCCACCCATGTTGCGAGATTGCTCAAGGCCGCTTCAGGTTACTCGTTTCCTTGGTTCGGGTCACCATCATCAGCCGAGGTGTGGAATGCCCGTGCCTCCCTCAGTCTGGTGAGCCGCTTTTCGCGAAGTCCCTGGGCCAGATCCCTGAGATCTTCCACTCGATCGTGTTCGTCGACCACCTCGATACCGAGAATCGTCTCGAACAGGTCCTCGGTGGTGAGAAGGCCACAGGTTCCACCGTGTTCATCGGCGACCATGGCGATGGGATCATGGCCACTGGTCAGGTCGCTCAGTGCCTGACGCAAGGTCGCCACTTCGGGAACGAAGCGGATGTCTCTCCTGAAGTGGGAGAGTGGTGTGGACTCCTCCAGCCCACCGATGCTGGCGGTGAGAATCTCACGGAGCAAGACATAGCCGGTCACCTCGTCGCGAGTCTTGGCGTGAATCGGGATTCGACTCGGCAATTGACTGCGCTTATTTTCTGCCAGAAGGTCACCGATGGTGGCTGCTTGCCACATGTCCCAGACCACGGTGCGGGGAGTCATCATGTCGCCGACCAGAATCTCATCGAGTCGCAGGATATTTCCGTAGAGCATCTCTTCATGGTGAGCGAGGGTTCCATCGGTCCTGGCCATGTCGATCATCGCCTCGACTTCGCCGCGAGAGACGTGCTCCGCCTTGCTCTGACCAACGATCCGCGTCAGGAATCCGGTCAGCACCAGGATGGGCTTCATCAGGTAGGTGAGTAGTTTGAGCATGATGCCGACAAATCCGGACAGCTTGCGGCAGTGAACCGCCCCAAGAGTCTTCGGAATGATCTCTGAACCGGTCAGGATGAGGAAGGTGAAGAGCGCCGTGAAGAGGGCCACCCATGCGGGATATTCCTGGTGAACCAGGTAACCGGCGAACGAGGCTCCCATCGTGTGGGAAATGGTATTGAGGATCAGGATGGCACTGATCGCCTCGTTCAGCCGATCTCTCTTCAATTCCAGCAGCCAGCGGATTCCCCGCCTCTGATCTCGGCGTTCCTCGAGACTCGGCAGTGAAACGGAGAGGAGGGTGGCCTCCAGCAGAGAGCACAGAAATGAGATGGAGAGCGTCAGGGATACGACCAGGAGAAGAGTAGTCACTGGGTTCCGTCCACAAGAAGGTGTCGATTTCGAGTTCCAGCATACCCGCTCGATTCCTGTCCGAAATAGCACCCTGGGGACGGATCCACCACCTACGAGATTACCGGAACATTGGGGCGCTTTGCACTTTACACTTTATAAAGTATGTGTCAGGCTTCCGTCGGTTGTGGGCCACCTCGCTGTTCGCATTCGATCGCGGATGCGTCATCGGGTTGCAGCGGGTGCCTGATTTTGGCGGAAGAGCCAGCGGCATCTGCACGAGAAGTGGGGTTCCTCGGGCCATCGGTGGGGATCCGGTGGTTCTGGCATGAACCCTGCACTGGGTAAGGAGTCGCACGTTGTGGTTGCGACCACTGTTGGCGATCGAAAAGGAAGGGAGAGACATTGAGATCTAATCATCGATTGGAACCGATCTCTTTCGACACTCTTTTCCCATCTCGCCAGATTTCGGGGGACACCAGCCTTGGTCGGTGCGTTGACTCGACTACGGGCGGTACTCGGATTCCCTCCATTCCAGGTAATCGAATTGAATCAGAGGGAGCGGAACTGGCGCGACAGGCCATTTCCGATCGCAAGTTCAGCCCCGCAATCGCCTGCGGGTGGAACAAAAAGGTTGTGGTCTGACCTGAGGGTCAGTACCGGAAAGAGGGAGTCATGGTGAATCAGGATGAAAACCAGGGTGCCAACGATGCGAATAGAATCGGTTCACCCTTCGATCTGGGCAACTTCTGGCAGGGACTCGGTCCGGGCGGGAGGTTGGGGCTTGGCTTCGTTCTTCTGTTCGTATTCGCCTTCTTCTTCAACTCCCAGGGGAAGAATGAATGGGTCGACCTTCCGTCGGGTGACTCGGCACAGAATTACCAGACCAGGGAGACTCTCCAGAGCAGGAATATCGATTTCCGTTTCGCAGAAGATGGAGGACTTCAGGTTCAAAAGTCCGACTTTGACCAGGTGAAGCGAGAACTGAGTGAAACTGCAATAGAAGAAGGTTCTTCCGAGCCTTTCGCCGGTTCGTTGTTCGAGAGTTCTCGTCAGAGCCAGCAGCGCTGGGAGAAATCGGAAGTCGAGAAACTGGAGCAGGATCTTGCCCGATATGAAGGGGTGGATTCGGTCAGCGTAACTTCCAGTAAATCGACCGGTCGATCAGTTCTGGCTTCGAGCAGCAGGGTCAATTCGGTCAGTGTTCAGGCTGAACTGGATAAAGAATTCTGGTCGGACGGACTCAGCCAGCAAATGGCAAGAACGATCGCGTCGCATGTCTCTGGAGTATACGGGGTCAGTCTCGACAAGATCATCATGACCGATACCACGGGGCTATCGTATGACCTTTCCAGTTCGGCTACTCCTTCGGGAGACATCGTGCAGAAGAAGCACGATGTGGAAATGTATGTGACGAGGTACCTCTCCAACCTTTTCTCCCCGGAGATGTTCAGGGTCCTCGTGGATGTGAGCCTTTTCGAACCGGAACAGCAATCCCATCCTCGTGACGAGGCCACATCGCTGGTTCCTGGTCTCCATGATCTGCAGAAGCAGGTGGCCAGTTACGCTCCGATCTCCTTTCAGTTTGCGGAGTCGGTGGTCTCCCGGGCGACCTCCCAGCAGATCCCTGATCTATCCGAGGTCGATCCCCAGCTGGCAGCGGTTCACCAGGTTGCAGTCACGGTGGTGCTCGACAGAAATGAGGCGATGAATCGGATACTCGCCGGAGCACCCATCGATTACTCGACTGGAACGGCTGGTGTCATTCCGGTTCAACGATCGGGTGCGCTGGCCCTTCGCGAGGACACGGCAACGATCGTGGCGGGGATCAAGTCTCACCTCAAGGTTCGTCTTGGTGGAGGGGCTGCGGTTGTCGCCAAGGTAGTTCATAGCAGCTTTGGAGGGGTCCTGGCGGCCAGTGCCACTACTGGAGTGGTGGGGCCCATCGCCACATCGATGACCGATTACCCGACTTCTTTGCTCTGGATGCTTCTGATAGGAATCGTGTCAGTCTACTGGGTGATCCGATACGGACCTGTGGAGTCGTCGATGACTCCAGCAATCGTTGGGTTCGGAGTGGCTCGCTTCTCGGCGCCAAAGGTAAGAGAAACGGTCAACTCCTTATTCGAGGAATGCGAGACTTCACTCACCGAGAAGGCGATTCAAGAGATCAGTAATCTCGGGTTCGAGTCCTCGGTCGAGATCATCCGCTTCGTCAGTTCGGATGCAGGTCTCAGCGTACCCGGGCGCCACATCTTGGCGCTGCTGGTTCTCGAGCAGAGTTCCTTCCGGTCGAAGATCTTCGAGACATTGAAACCCGAAGAGATCACCACCCTGTCAGCGATGATTCGCGAGGTCAGGGAGATCGATCAGGAGTCGATCATCGATGCGCTAGCAGCGCTGGAACTGTTCCAGAATTCAACAACTTCGACAGTGAATGGCCAGCAGCTCGCGGGCTTCGTCGCCGAGGTTCCGGCGCAGGTCGACGTCGAGAGGTCCGTGATCGATGACATCCGATCGAGTGATGAAAAGCTGGCCAATATGATCGAGAGCCATCGACATGATCTTGATAGCAGAGGGGTTCAATCGTCATGAGTGATCCTGAATTCGTTCCAGAAGATGCCAGTCTTGGACCGGTGTTGCGGTCAGTAGAGGAGGCGCAGTTGCGTCTCGAAGTGCTGCAGCGGGCCTATCAGGACCTGATGCAGAAGCTGGTCGAAGATGGTCGCAACAAGGCGATTGAACTGGAGCAACAAGAGGAGTCTGCGCGCAAGAAGATGAAGGGGCGCTTGGCTCCTGAACTTGAAGCGGAGATCAAAGAAAGAGCGCAGGAGGGGTTCAAGAATGGAGAAGAGGACGGTTTCAAGAAAGGCCATGCAGAAGGAATGCAGAGTGGTCTTTCAGAAAGTCGTCGCATTTTTGAACAGGAAGTAGATGCGAAGGCTCAGGAAATGGTCGAGCAAGCATGCGGGACGTTGCAAAAAACGCTCTCGAAAATCATCGATGATTTCGACAGGAGTTGGACCTACACGATCGAGGAGACGCGCCGAGATACGGTGAAGTTGGCTCGAGGAATCGCAGAGAAGGTGATTCGCCGGGAAATCGAATCGTTGCCAGTGATGGTGGTAGAGAACATCGAACTGGCAGTTCAGCGAATCGGAGATAGAAGCCAAATCGTCATCGAGGTTAATCCTTCCGATCTGTCTGCCGTGGTTCAGTTTCTTCCCGCTCTCCGGAAAAAATTCGAAGGGTGCGAGGGTGCCGAAGTGATCGGCGTGGATTCCATCTCCGCGGGAGGATGTCGAGTCAAGAGTCGTTCTTCAAGTGTGGATCTTACGGTGGGAACGCAACTGGACCTGATCGAGCTCGCTCTGATTCAGGACAAGCAGGAGAGTTGATGAGCTTCATGGATGCACTGCAGATGATGGACCAGGATCACCTGGTCAGGGTCCGTGGCACGGTTGCCAGGGTCTCTGGAGTCATCGTGGAAGCGGTCGGGCTGGCCCTGCCAGTCGGTGCTGAATGCACCATCCAGACTCGCTCTGGCGAGCAAGTGGTGGCCGAGGTGATCGGATTTTCCGATGGTCGTAGTCAACTGCTTCCAGAATCGGGGAGCGAGGGGATCGCTCCCAGGGATGTCGTGGTTCACGACGGTGAGAAGCCGAGTATCGAGGTTTCGCAGCATCTCCTTGGTCGAGTCATCAATGCCAGGGGGGTTCCCATCGATGGATTGGGCCCCCTTCCTTGTGGTGAGAAACGAAACATCACTGCGGATCCGGTTCCTGCACTGCAACGTAAGAAGATCGATCGAGTGGTTCAAACAGGAGTGAGAGCCATCGATTCCGTTCTGACGGTGGGGGTAGGTCAGAGACTCGGAATCTTCTCTGGCAGTGGTGTTGGGAAATCGACCCTGCTTGGAATGATTGCCAGGAATACGGATCTCCCAATACGGATCATCGCACTGATCGGTGAACGGGGACGAGAAGTCCGCGACTTCATCGACAGAGATCTGGGACCTGAAGGCCTCGCTCGCAGTGTCGTGATCGTGGCCACCAGTGACGAAGCCGCTGTGATGAGATTGAGGGCTGCCAAGGTGGCTACCTCGATCGCAGAATGGTTCAGGGACCAAGATCAAGATGTGTTGTTGCTGCTCGACTCCATCACTCGAGTGGCTCTCGCCCAGCGAGAAGTAGGTTTGTGCGCTGGCGAACCTCCCACGACACGAGGTTACACTCCGAGCGTATTTGCGATGCTGCCTCGTCTTCTTGAGAGAGCCGGAACTGGCAAGGTGGGAAGTATCACTGCTTTCTATTCGGTTCTGGTCGAAGGAGATGACCAGCACGATCCGATCGGAGACACGGTTCGCGGAATCCTCGATGGGCAGATGTGGTTGTCGAGAGAACTCGCCTCCAAGGGCTGGTATCCACCGATTGATCCCTGCTCCAGCATCAGCCGATCGATGGCATCTGTGGTCGATGGCCCACACCTTTCAGCTGCCCAAGGGCTGGTGGAAAAGGTCGCCACCTACAGGGAAATCGAAGACATGGTTCGACTCGGCGTCCATGTCAGGGGGCAGGATCGGCGATCCGATGAGGCTCTCGATGCGATGCCCATGATTGAAGAACTATTGCGTCAATCCCCGGAAGAGAAGAGTGCGTTTGAGGATACACGGCAGCGTCTCCTCGAGATTGTCAAGGGTCCACAGGGCGAGGAGGCGTGATGACCAGCAATCGATTCAGACTTGGATCACTTCTTCGAATCCGACAGCAGGATGCCGATCTTCATCTGAAGGAAATGGCCTGTTGCGTTGAACGCCTTGAGAACCAACGGCAAGAGATAAAAGCGACCGAGGGCGAGTACCAGGGATTGGTTTCTCAACTGAGAAACAGTGACAGAAGTACTGCAAGCGAAGTCTCAGGAGTCACCGGCCAGGAGTTGTTGATTCATCGGAGATATCTGGAGCGTCTTCGTGAACAGGCGAAAGCTCAGATTCGCATTGCGCAGGAGATGTCTGATCGCCTGGAGACAGTGAGATCGGAAGTCGAGCAGGCTTTGAATCGCTGCCGGATCATCGAGCAGTTGAAGGCTCGACGTGAATCGATGGAACGAGATAGAAATATCAGAAAAGTACAGAAGCAACTCGACGACCAAAATACGACTCGGTTTGCAGGAGAAATACAGTCGGACTCGGCCTGATGAGGTTTCCTGAAAAGGAGATCGAAGAGATCAGGAGATCGGAAAGGATCACCACAATGCAACTTCAGGTAAGCACCAGGAAATTTGAGCGAAATTGGCTCCGGACAATCCTTCTGTTGGCGATCCTGGTCATCGCAGCCACGTCGGCGATCGATGCTCAGCAATTTCCAGTTCCCAATTCTCCCAGTTCTTCTGAGGTAACCGGAACTCAGACGCCCGACGAGCGTTTTGCCAATGGCGGTCTGGTTTCCGCAGCGAATTCCGCAGGCAGTGAAAATCTATGGAGAACGATGCAGGCACTCGGAGCGATTTTCGTCATTGCGGGAATCGGAATCGGTGGATTCTTCCTGCTCAGGAAATACGCACCAGGAGCAATCCCCGGTAAGGATGCTCGAATGAAAGTTCTGATGCGAATGCCGATGGGAACTCGTCAGAACATCACTGTCGTCAAGGTAGGAGAGCGAGTGCTGGTGGTCGGGGCTTCTTCAGGTCGGATGGATTGCCTGAGTGTGATCACGGATCCGCAAGAGGTTGAGGCTCTCAGTTATGGCGTCGATTTCACCAGGGAGATCGATCGGGTCCATGGCGAGACTTCGGTACCAAAATTTCCACTCCCCCCCGAATCGGTCGCAACTGAAGCGGGCAAAGAGACATTCAACACAAAGACATTCAACACAAAGACATTCAACACAAAGTCAATTGACACAGAGACATTTGACACAGAGTCAATTGACACAGAGACATTTGACACCGTCCTGGACACCGGCACCTTTGATACGACCGCTGTCGACACGGCCGCTGTAGATTCGCAAACCGTGGATAGCGCTTCCAGAGATGTGAGACATGAGATCGAGTGGCTCAGGGAGCGGCTCGAGGGATTCGGCGAAAGCGTCGAGGGAGAGGTCAAGAAGTGATCAATTTCAGGCGTTCATTGATTCTGGGTGTCATCGGAGCTGCAGTGATCTTGCTGATCACTGCACCCGTTGCGCTGGCGAGCGCCGGAGATGGAGTGGATGCAGGCATCATCGATCGTGTTCTGAGTGGATCTCCTTCGGATGTCGATGTCTCCATCAAGTTGATCTTGCTGACGACGGTTCTGGCCATCGCGCCTGCATTGCTGATGCTGACCACCTGCTTCACCAGAATCATCGTGGTGCTTGGTTTCGTCCGACGGGCGATTGGAACCCAAGATTCCCCACCCAATCAGGTGCTGATCGGATTGTCATTCCTGCTGACTCTTGCAGTGATGGGGCCGATCTGGGGTGATATCTACACCAATGCCATCCAGCCCTATGCCGAACAGACTCCATCGCCGTCGACTGGCGAGGTGCCCACTGGGCAGCAAGCCTATGAGTACGCAGACACCCGTATGAGAGAGTTCATGTATCACTCCATCGACGAGGGAGACCTGTTGCTGATGGCTCGAGTGGGTGCGCCTGCCGAGGTGAAAGAGCTCTACGAGGAAAATGGTGTCATCAGCCGAGGATTTGTCGATGCCTTGCCGACCACGGTGATCATCCCTTCCTTTGTCCTCAGTGAACTGCGCCGAGCTTTCGAGATGGGATTCATGATCTACATCCCATTCGTGGTCATCGACCTGGTGGTTTCAGCAATGCTGGTTTCGATGGGGATGTTGATGTTACCCCCCGTAATCGTGTCGCTCCCCTTCAAGGTGTTGGTCTTCGTCCTGGTCGATGGCTGGGGACTGGTGGTGGAGCAGTTACTGTTCTCCTCGATGGTGACGGTCAGCGGATGACACGGACTGACCAGGCACTGGATTTTCTCCAACAAGCACTACTCGTGGCTTTGCAACTTTCATTGCCGATCTTGTTGGTGATGCTGGTGGTAGGAATCGCGGTAAGTCTGATTCAGGCATTGACCCATCTTCAGGATCCCACCCTGACCTTTGTTCCGAAGATCCTGGCAGTGGCGATGGCGATGCTCCTTCTCATGCCATTGCTACTCGGTTGGGCAACCGACTTCACCCGCGAGATGATCCAGGCTTCTGCCACAGCGTTGGGTGGGGGATAGCCGAGATGGTCGAACTATTCGAGTACTCCACTGCGACCTGGACCTGCTGGCTGCTGGTCTTCACGAGAATCTCTGGAGCGATGATGGTGCTACCGATCTTTTCATCGTCGGTCATCCCGATGCGGATCAAGGCTGCCATCGCCGCATTGATTGCACTCTGTGTGGCACCCATCGCCCTCTCCTCCTCAACCTGGGGAGGAACCCTAGAAATGGGCCAGTTGGTCGCGACACCGCTGGCTGGAGCCGTCTCCATCTGCGGAGAACTGGCGATCGGCTGGGTTCTCGGTGCCACTGCTGCGATCTTGATGTGGGGTGCCCACCTGGGAGGTCAGTTGATCGGACAGGATTCAGGCCTGGCATTTGGACAGGTGGTGGATCCGACGACCGGTCAGGCCAACACACCGACATCGACCTTGATGACGATCTTTGCAGGACTGGTTTTTCTGGCACTGGAGGGGCATCGCCTGGTGATTCTTGCCCTCTGCGGGTCCTTTGATTCGGTACCCCCAGGTTCGATCGGGAAAATCCTTCTGACCGGGATTCCGGTAGAAACGGCCGCCGAGGTCACCCGAGAAATCGGCGGTCAAACTTGGTTGCTGGGTCTACAGATCGCCTTCCCTGCGAGCGTCGCACTTCTGGTGACGACCATCGGGTTGGGACTCCTGGCGCGGATGATTCCCGAGATGAATGTGTTTGCAGTTGGATTTGCAGTGCGGACAGGAGTCGGAATGCTGGCTCTATTCATGACTCTTCCCTTCATCGCGGACCTCTTCGGAGTCGTGGTGAACACCGGACTGGAAGGATCGCAGCTGATCCTCAACCGAATCGGGGGGAGTTGATCCTATGCTTCAGATGAATGACCACGCCGAGAGAACTGAAACTCCGACGCGCAAGCGTCTCGAAGACGCGCGCATGAATGGTCAGGCGGCACTCAGTCAGGATCTGGTCGGTTCGGTGGTGCTGGGTGTGGGAGTGGGAAGCGTGCTGCTCTTCTCCGGTAGCATCTTCTCGGCGCTTCTGACCATCACACGGACGAGCCTTGGAAACTTCGCAAACTTGCGATTGAATCCTCAGGACGCTTCCAGCCTGGTCCAACGATCGATCGAGCAGGTTCTCCAGATCATCTCGCCGCTGATGTTACTGATGCTGGTCTCCGCAATCGTCATGACCTGGTTGCAGGTGGGATTTCGTATTCGGTTCGGCGAAGTACTTCCCGATCTGTCGAGGATCGACCCGGTCCGTGGAGCCAGCACGATCTTCGGCTTCGAAGGTGTGGGCAGGATCATGATGGCGGTCCTCAAACTGGTTGCGATCGGTGCCGTACTGGTGCCAGGGATCTGGGGGCTACTGAAACGGTCTGAAGAGATCGGCTCAGCAATGACCACTGAGGGGTTTGTTGGATTGATCCCGGTAGGCCTGATGGTGATGAAATTGATACTTCAGAGTTGCGGAGTGTTGTTGATCATTTCCACGTTGGACTGGGCACACAGACGCTGGGTGTATCGTCGCTCGCTGATGATGAGTCGAAGAGAAGTTGAAGATGAAAGAAAAGAACTGCACGGGAATCCACAGATTCGACTGAAACGTAGGGACATACACAAGAAGATCCTGTCCGATCGAACCCTGGAGCCAGTCAGCGAAGTGTCTCTACATGAAGAACCCAGAAGGGACTCTCGATGAGTGAGCCGAACATCAAGACACTTCGGGCGCCGTCCGACTGGAAAGGCTCCATCTCAAAAAATAGAGACCTTGCGCTGGTGCTGGCGTTAGCAGGGATGTTGATCGCAATCCTGGTTCCATTGCCAGGGCAACTGATGGATGGCCTGCTCGGGGCAAACATCGGTTTATCAGTGCTGATACTGTTCACCGTGGTGTACCTGAAAAAGCCTCTCGAGTTCGCCTCCTTCCCTTCACTGCTGCTGCTGGCCACGCTGTATCGATTGGCCCTCAACATCGCTACTACTCGTCTGGTGCTCAGTCGCGCCGGGGAAGAGGGTACCGGTGCAGCGGGGGAGGTAGTGCTGTTCTTCGGGGAGTTCGTATCAGGATCCAGTCCGGTGGTGGGCTTCATCATCTTTGCGATTCTGGTGGTGATTCAGTTCGTCGTGGTGACCAAGGGAGCATCTCGAATTGCTGAGGTGTCGGCTCGGTTCACCCTGGATCGAATGCCCGGGGCCCAGATGGCCATCGATGCCGACCTGAATTCTGGAAGTCTCACTGGAGATCAAGCGAGTGCTGCTCGCGAGGAACTGGCCGAACAGGCCGATTTCTACGGTGCGATGGACGGAGCGAGTAAGTTTGTTCGTGGCGATGCGATCGCAGGTATCATCATCACGATGATCAACATCGTCGGCGGATTCGCCATCGGTATCTTGCAATACAATATGTCCTTTGCAGAGGCCGGACGCGTCTTCACCACCCTGACCATCGGAGACGGCCTGGTCACGCAGATCCCGGCACTGTTCGTCAGCATTGCAGCCGGATTGATGGTGACCAGAGCATCGTCTCGGGGGCAAATCGGAGATGCGGTGGTCGGCCAACTGTTTGGCAATCCGAAAGCGATGGGGGTCACCGCATTGGTCCTGATGGGACTGATGTTCACCGGGCTTCCCCCGGTGGTTCTGGGAGTGCTGGCCGTGACTCTGGGAGTGATCTCCTGGTCCAGCAGGCAGGATCGCGTCAGCCCAGAGGCGGGTAGCAATATCCCGGAACTCACTGCGTTGGGCACCGTCGAGGACGCTGCGAGGAAGAAGATCGATCAGCAGAAGCCAGATGCCAGAGCCCATGAGTTCTCGCTGCAGCAACCGATCAGTATCGTGCTGGGATACAGCCTGCATGAGTTGATGGATCCGCAAGGGGAAGGGTCTTCACTTCATGCCCGGGTCCAGCAATTGCGGCAAGATCTGCAGAAACAGCTCGGGTTCTGGATTCCACCGGTTCATGCCCGCGTTGAACTGCGAGCCATTCCGCGACAAGAATTCCAGATTTTCCTGCGTGAGAACTGCTGCGCACGGGGAGAGTTGAAAGCGAACCGTTCGCTGGTGCTGGGAGATCAGGACCATCCGATCGATCGGATCTCTGGAGATCCCGTGCCACGGGAGAGTTACGGTGCACCGGCCAAGTGGATTTCGCCCGAAGATGCCGAATTGCTACAGAAGGGGCGTGGATACAAGGTTCTGTCGGTTCAAGACGCCTTGCTCTTCCACCTGCGAGGGGTGGTGATCGAGCACATCGAGGAGCTGCTGACCCAACGTGAGACCCGGAAGATCCTCGATCGGCTCGGTGACGACTTCAAGCCACTGATCGAAGGGGTGATTCCTGGACGGTTGCGGGTCGGTGAAGTTCAAAAAGTTCTCCAGTTATTGGTCGCTGAGCAGGTCTCGATCCGCGACATGGAAAAGATCCTGGAGACCCTGAGTGAAGTGGTTCAGCAACAGGCGGGGGAGACACCATCCCCTGAAGCACTGGTAGAAGTGGTCCGGGTGGCACTGCGTCGGAACATCTGTTCGACACTGGTCGATGCATCGGGAACGCTTCATGCGGTCACCGTGGACCCGGAAATCGAGACCCTGGTGCTGGAGGGGCTCGAGCACCAGCCGCTCGGTGGCTTCCAGCCCAGCCTGTCGCCAGAGGTACATGATCAGGTGGTTGGGGCGCTGAAGAAGGCCCTCGAGGACCAGGTCGAGGAGGGGTATCCAGCGTTGCTGATCACCTCATCCAGGTCGAGATTTGCAATCAAGAAGCTGCTGGAGAAGGAAGTGCCCATGGCGTCAGTCCTCTCCTACAATGAGGTCGCCCACGGTGTTACCGTGGAGTCATGGGGAATGGCGGGGATCGAAGCCCGAGGCTGGGGAGTCAGCGGGTAAGTTCCTCAGGGGGAAGGGGAATGTGCTCTTGAATGAGCCAATAGCATCCACGGATGCCGGACACACTCGTGTCGTGGCACCCGATTATGCAACCGCAGTTAGAATTCTTCAGGAAAGATTCGGCAGTGATTGGACCGTGGTCCAGTCTCGAAAGGTACGAAGGCCGGGATTCTTCGGTTGGTTCGGGGTTTCTGATGTAGTTGTGATCATACGCACCGAAGAATCGGTGTTCTTCCAGACACAGGAAAACAGGGCGGTCAGTTCGAGTGGGAAACTGGCGCCACTGGCCAGGGAACCCCGTCGAATTCCAGAGCCGATCCCTGATCTGGTCCCGGTGGTTTCGGGAAATTTCGAGACGAGCGAGGAATCCGGTACCCTGGTTTACCGGCTAGAAGGAGCTCGTAGCAAGATTGCCGAGGAACTGAAGGTTTACTCCAAATCGATCGCCATTCAGCACTCGCAATCGCCACCTTCTTCTCAACTGCAGTGGACTGACAGCGAAGAACTCACTGCAGAATTAAACGAGACTGTCGATCCCGCACCAGTCATCTCCTTCGAGGAGAAGCGAGCGATCGTCGTCGAAGATCCGCTGTTCATCGGAGCGGTGAAATCGGTGTGCGAGGTGGCGGGATTCTCCTCGGCTGCGCAGAATCGAATCCTCGAGATGGTCTGCTGCGATCCCATCGGTGATCAGGTGAAGAAGGAACAGTACCAGAGCATCGCCCGTGAGCGGGTCGCAGCCTGCGTGGCTGCGCGAATCCCTGAGACCTGCCCCATCTCTGTGGCGAGCAGCGGCGAGCCAAAGGTGGTGGCCCTGGTCGGACCCACCGGTGTCGGGAAAACCACAACCCTCGCAAAACTGGCGGCACAGTTTCATCTGGTGGAAAAGAAGAGAGTTGGAATGGTCACTCTCGATTGCTATCGGATCGGAGCGGTGGAACAGTTGCGTCGATTTGCAGAAATCCTCGGACTACCTCTCAAGACCGTCTCCGAACCGGGCGCCGCTGCGGAAGCGATCAAAGGCTTCTCCGATTGCGATGTGATTCTGGTCGATACCGCTGGCCGAAGTCAGCGAGATCTCGATCGCCTCACTGAGGTGAAGGAATCGCTCTCTAATATCGGCGAGGTGGAGGTGCATCTGTGCCTGTCCCTCGCTGCAGCTCCTGAGGCGATCATGGCCACCGCTGAATCCTTCCGTGTGGTCGGCTATCAGCGCGTGATCTTCACCAAGAAAGACGAGTCGTACAGGAAGGGCTTCCTGTGGGATCTGTTCGGAGTCAGTCAGGTTCCTGTTTCGTACGTGACCTGTGGCCAGGAAGTGCCTGAAGACATCCAGGCCGCAACCCGGGATTCCATCTGTGAAATGGTGTTACAAGGAAGATGAGAGATCAGGCATGGCGCCTTCGAATGATGGTCGAAGAAAGGGTCGTTCCCGTCCGGGGAAGGGCCCGAGTCATCGCAGTGACCAGTGGCAAGGGGGGAGTCGGTAAGACCAACATCTCGGTCGGGCTCGCCTTGGCCGCAGCCGCCTCGGGGCTACGCACGGTGCTGCTGGATGGGGATCTGGGTCTGGCAAACATCGATGTTCTTCTCGACCTCCATCCGAAGAGAAACCTGGGCCACTTGATCGACGGAAGAGCAACCCTTGACGAGGTCCTGATCAATGCTCCAGGGGGAATCAAGGTACTTCCCGGTGCCAGCGGATTGACCAATGTCGCCGATCTAGGACAACTGCAAAAGCAGCGACTACTGGATGCCGTGGGTCGATTGGTCGAAGAATTTGACCTGGTGCTGATCGATACCGGTGCGGGGATTTCTCGAGCAGTTCTCGATCTCTGCATCTGCGCTGGCGAAGTGCTGGTGGTGACTACACCTGAACCCACGGCCATCGTCGATGCTTATGCGATGCTCAAGGTTTTCTCAAAGGAGGAAAATGCTCCGCAAAACTGGTTGGTGGTGAACCAGGCGCTCTCTCGTGGAGAGGCGCAGCAGGTCTCCAGTCGAATGATCGGCCTGGCCCATCAGTTCCTGGGACACGAGATCCGCGATTGTGGGGCGATTCTTCAGGACCCGAGAGTCAGTGCGGCGGTGCGAAAGAGACAGCACTTTTCCCTCTCCTATCCCTCCTGCCCGGCAGCGCGTGGAGTGAGGGATCTGGCCAGGAATTTGGGGCTATCCCGACGTCAGGGCAGCCAGGGATTCCTCCAGCGGATAAAAGGCATGTGGTCCGGGGATCTTAGTCGAGCTCATGAGCGTTCTGTCTGAGGAGATGAACTGAATCTTGCGAATGAAATACATTTCGGGCCTGGTGATTGCCACTGGTGGTAGGGGATTGGCTCTAATGTGGTGCGCTGAGGCGGATCACCACATCCTCGAGAGGGACCATCGATGGGAGCCTGCGGCGACAGACCAGGATCAATAGTGCATTTGATAGGAAGAGGAGACTCCATTGACACAACTTGAGACCGCTGAGAACAGGGAAGACAACCCTGCAAACGATTCCTTGGTCGGCAAGACCCGCATGCATGAGGACCCGGTACTCGAACGGGTGTGGATCGATTACAAGAAAACTCCCAATTCAGATCTGAAGAATGATCTGCTCGAGAGATACCTACCCATCGTCCGCTACACAGCCGATCGACTTCACATGAAATTGCCGCAGCAGGTCGAGGTTGAAGACCTCTACAGTGCTGGCATCTTTGGGCTGATGGATGCTATCGATAACTACGACCTGACTCGCGGAGTCAAGTTCGAGTCTTACTGCTCGACCAGGGTTCGTGGTTCGATTCTCGACTCACTCCGGGCTCAGGACTGGGTTCCTCGCCTGGTCCGATCCACCGCCAACAAGATCGACGCCGCCTGGAAAGAACTCCAGAACCAGAATGGCAGGGAGCCCACCGACTTCGAGATGGCGATTCAACTGGGTGTCGACGATGAAGAATTTGAGAAGATGCAACGAGAAGCCTCCGCAGCCTCGATGGTCTCCATCTCGGAGCAGATCTCAGATGATGGAGAGTCTCGCTCTCTGAGAAAGATCGACGTGCTTCACGATGTCAAGACCAAGGCGCCCGATCTCGACCTGCAACGTCAGGCGATGATGGATTACATCTACGAGCATCTGGACCCACGTGAGCAGAGCATCATCGATTGCTACTACATCGAGGGATGGACGATGAAGGCGATCGGAGATTATCTGCACCTGTCAGAATCTCGGGTCTGTCAGCTGCACTCGAGGATCATGAGCCGCTTGCGCCAGGTCTGCAGCAAGCATCGTTTGGACTTCATGCAGGATTGAACACTCTGGCTTCCAGGTGTCCGAGACCGTAACTTGTCGGCATGAGCCTGTCTGATCCAGAATCCCAGCGGCAACAACCGTCGCATCGGTTCCCATCGACCCCGATCATTCCGACTCGGCACCCACCGACTCGGAACCATCCGCAGTGGATGCTATACCTTGCGGTGTTGCTCGCCTCTCTCTCCGCATCCCAGTTCTTGATCCGTAGCGGGTCGCTGGTCGGATTTCCTCATGAGATTCGGTACGGTGAAGCGATCGTACTCGATCAGGCCCGTCGAGTGACGGCTGAGCCAGGTCTCTACCCCGAGATCGGCAAGGAGCCATGGCTCCTCGATCAGTACGCGCCGGTCTATCTCCACCTCGCACGCTGGAGTGGCGAACTCTTCTCGAGTCCTTACGGTGGAGGGAGGGCACTCTCTCTCCTCTCCACGCTGATCTCTGCGACGTTCCTGACGCTGCTGGTCGCCCGACGTTCGGGTCTCAGCGCCGGACTCCTTTGCGGTGCGACGATGCTGACGATGTTGGAGTTCCTGCGCTTCGGCTTCCTGATGAGGGTCGATCCGCTGTCGTTGGCATTCGCCATGGCGGGGGTCTGGTGCTCGACGCAGAGATCGAACCGGATGCGTTTCATCGGTGCAGCAGCGTTCTTTCTGGCGGTCTATACCCGGCAGACGATGGTCGCTCTATTGCTGGTGACCTATCTCCAGATGTGGAGAGAGGAGGGGAAATCCGCTCTTCGATGGCCCGTTGGATTGCTGGGGGCAGGTTTGCTCTGCTATGCCATCTTGAACGCATCGACGGGGGGCCTGTTTCACCAGCACGCAGTGATGTCGAACCTGTTCCGTTTCGAGTGGGGGGAGGGTCTCAAGAAAGCCTTTGGCACCTTCATGCCCTGGAGAGTCCCCCTTTTCATCGCCGTATTCCTGGCGTTGATCCCCTCCAAGAGAGAGGGCACGAAGGATGGCAAGGGCACAGGAGTTCTCGATCGTCGCATCGGTTTCGTGGCGATGGGCTTGGCACTGTGCTGCACCATTCCTGCGATCCAGCAGCTTCTGGGGAATACGACACGACCGTTTCATGAGGTTCTGACCTGGGTTTTCCGGGGCCATCTCATGCTCTTTGCCTATGGGGTACTGGTGACGATTCGAACGAGGGGGGATGCCCAGCAGGGGGGAATTCGAATCATCCTGGCGCTCGCCTCGATTTCACTGATCGGTCGCCTCGGTTCCGATCTCAACTATCTGTTCGAAGCGGGGATCCTGATGCTGCTGATCTGCGGAGATGCCATCGGCCGAGTGGGTAAGATCCGCGGCCTGGTCATCGCATTGTTGCTGTCAATCCAAGTGATCGGGGGGTTCTTCCTGAGTGGACAGCAACTGGAGTTTCAACCCGATCGTCTCGACGAGATGGAGGAGCGACATCGGATCACCGATCGCCTCGAGGAATACCCTGATCCGATTCTCAGCGAGGAGCCGTGGGCACTGGCGGAGACTGGTCGGCCGCTAGCACTGGGTCCTTATACTGCTCGTCAGATGTACGAAATCGGCATGTGGGATGGCGAGGATCTGATCGAAGCCCTCGATGCCCAGAAATTCACGGCCATCGTGCGGGCCCAGCAGAGGGTGGCTGCGGGATATGAACAAGGGGAGGATGGCAAGATTCTCATCGATGAGGCCGATGGACTCCCGGTGCCGTACTTCGGACCGTGGACCTTCAACGAGGTGAGGTCGCTACCGCCGAAGATACAGAAAGCGATCGATCGCAATTACCAGCCAGTACCTCGCACGACGATGGTCGAACGGGTGACCAAGTACTTCCTCGAAGGTCGGGAAATCTGGCAACCGATTCCTCGCTGAGTTCGCCGCTCCTGCATGGTGGGACTACAGGAAAAGTGGCGGGGGTGCATCGGAATCGAACCGACCTACGACGTTGTTCGCGCCGCACCATGGGTTTGAAGCCCAGGAGGCCCACCAGGTACCCATTCACCCCCGACGAACTGAAGAGTGTCCCAATTTGGGCCGTCGGGATCAAGTTGGTTGCGGATCTTTCCAGAACCTCAGCCAAGGATTCGGATGCGGAAAGAACCTTGAGGCGGCTTCACCTCCCCGATGATAGAGAAATGGAGGATCTGCTCTCGCCGCATCGACTCCTCTAGATCTGCGATTCGATCGGGGGAAATCGCCATCAACAGGCCCCCGGAGGTTTCGGAATCGAGCGCTAATCCAGCCAGGTGAGCGGGAACTTCCCCTGCCAGATCGAGACGATCTGCCAGGTGATCCCTGTTTCGCTTTGCTCCCCCCGAGGTCAATTTCCTGCGGGCGAGATCTTCGGCACCGGGGATGATGGGCAATTGTGAGGCGATGATCTCCAGCGTCATGTTGCTGGCGGTCGCCATCTCGGCCCCATGCCCACAGAGGCCAAAACCGGTGACATCGGTCACCGCGTGAGCATCGAGTGCGATCGCCACTCTTGCAGCCGCCGCATTGAGGGTCGCCATCGATGCGGTGGCTGCGGCCAGCACATCCGAATCCACCTGCTGCTTGTTGAGCGCGGTACTGACGGTTCCGGTTCCGAGGCCTTTGGTCAGTACCAGAACATCTCCGGCTTCAGCTCCGCCATTGGTCAGGATCCGCTCGGCGTCGATGGTTCCGGTCACTGCGAGTCCGTACTTCACCTCGGAATCCCTGACGCTGTGTCCGCCGAGCAGAGCACAGTTCGCCTCCACCATCTTCTCTGCGCCTCCGGCGAGGATCTCACTGAGAATCGATGTCGGTAGTTCTGCAGGAAATCCGACGATGTTGAGCGCGCTCAAGGGAGTCCCGCCCATCGCGTAGATGTCAGAAAGACTATTGGCTGCAGCGATCCTGCCAAAGTCTGCCGGGTCATCGACGATCGGTGGGAAGAAATCGACAGTCTGGACGATGCAGTGATCGGATCCGGGAATCCTGATCACTCCGGCATCGTCGAGGGTTCCGGGTCCGTGGATGACTTCTTCACGAGTCGGGAGTTGCAAGTTGGAGAGGACCTCGACCAGGTCCCCAGGGGGTAACTTGGCCGCTCAGCCAGCGCAGGATGCATAATTTGTGAGGCGAATGGGTGTAGTGGACATCTGTAAAGCTCCTTCCTGAATCAGGGAGGATCCAACAAGGGGGGAAGCCAGTCAAGTCAGGCGCCCGAGGCGATTTCTGTAATTCTTGCGATGATCAGGTCCACTTCGTCGTCGGCGATGGTCCGAACATCCAGGAATACTGCGTCATTCTGGACGGTGGGCAATACGGAGGGCTCTCCGGTTCTCAGATTCCGGGCCAGTTCCTGTGCCGAGCAGTTGGAGATGGTCAGCCGGGCCGCACGAGATTCGATGGGTCGAGCCGGTAGCGATCCACTGCCAGCAAATCCATCGTGCGAGAGTGCGCTGGCGTGGACTCCGGGAATCTGTGAGATGCCTGTGATCAACTGTTCCAGTCGGCCGTCCAGTTGTTCAGGAGGAGTCAGAACGCGGTTCAGTGCCGGAATCTTATCGATCGCCTGCTCCTCCCCCCGAAGATAGATTCGCAGGGTTTCTTCGAGTGCGATGTAGGTCATCCGTCCCGGCCGAAGTGCCCGGTAGAGCGGGTGTTTCCGACATTTCTCGACCAGCTCATGGCTGCCGACGATGATTCCCGCCTGAGGTCCACCCAGTAATTTGTCACCGCTGAAGCAGACCAGGTCACAGCCGTGGGCGATGCTCTCCCGGACGTACGATTCGCCCATCTTACCTCGCGCAGCCAGATCGACCATGCAGCCAGAGCCGATGTCATGGACCACCGGGACCTGGTGCTTTTCTCCGATCTGGCATAGTTCCTCGATCTTGGTTTCTTCGGTGAAGCCGACGACGCGATAATTGGAGGTGTGTACCTTGAGAATCATCCCTGAATCGGGAGTGCATGCCTGATCATAATCCTTCGCACGAGTCCTGTTGGTGGTGCCCACCGCTCGCAAGCGAGCGCCCCCCTGCTCCATGATGTCGGGGATACGGAAGGAACCGCCGATCTCGACCAGTTCCCCGTGGGAGACGAGAACTTCCTTGTCCTTCGCCAGCGCCGACAGCAGCAACAGGGTCGCTCCTGCATTGTTGTTGACGATGGTGGCGTCCTCGGCACCGGTCAGTTGTCTCAGCAGCTCTGCGACTCCTTCATCACGGCCTCCACGTTCTCCACTCTCGAGATCAATCTCGACCCTGACCGGGTGACGAAGGGTCTCTACCAGAGCATTGGCGACATCGGGTGGAATCGGGGCGCGCCCGAGACCCGTGTGGAGCACGATCCCGGTGGCATTGATCACTCGGCGGTAGAAGGATTGATCTCGTTGTTCGAGACGAGTGGCCAGCGTCTCGACGACCTGATCTTCGACCACTTCCTCTGGCTGAAGTTCACCAATGAGAGCGCGAGCACGAAATCCGTCGAACAGAGATCGGCATTCTGAGAGAACCAGAGCCCGGGAGTAGCGAGCGGAGAGCTCGCAAACATCCTCTCGTTGGAGCAAGCGATCGACCTGGGGAAGTCGCCGCAGTAACTCGCCCGTATCCGGGTGGTTCATCGAGGTCCTTTCTTGGGACTGGATGATTCTTGATCGATCTGCTGAGCATGTCTCGCCTTGACCACTGCAGCGTCACTGACGGAGATCAACTCGATACGCGCTTTGAGTTGCAAGTAAGCGAAGGGAAGGGTCCCCTCGATCAGTACTGGGCGTCCGCTGATGGAATCGAACCAGACGCGGAGAGTCCCGTGAATCCCGAACAACCCCTCGAATCGTTTCTTCTTATTTCCGTCGGAAGCGATGGGATTGAGAGCCATCTCGATCGCCTCGTATTCACCTTCCTCGACCTGAATCGTCTCGGTGTTTTGCGGTGAGACCTCGACATACCACCTCGAATCATCATTGACCACAGGGATGATGAGGGGCTGAGCTCGGGAAGGGGTGGCTGCGGTTCTGGCGACGTATATGGCGGTAAGGAGGTCGACATACGGTTCTTCCACCTCGTGATCCTTGACGTGGATCCACACCTCGTGATCGGAGTTCCCGCAGTGTCGGTCGTCGCAGTGCTTCTCCTTGGTACCCCAGGGTATCGGGCCTTTCCAGGCGACCTCTGCGACGAGATGAGCGGATTCGGAGCAGTTCTTCTCAAGACAGTGTTTTCTCCTGGAGAAACTGATCTTGCCATCTTCGAACGCCAGCTTCTTGGTGTGCTGCTCGGTTCCTCGCTGGGTGTTCATGAAGGTGACTGGCCGCTCTCCCTCAAGGTTCATCGTGCTGACGATTCGCTGATCGATCGAATAGCCAAAGCGCTGCCCTCGACCCCTTGCGTGGAGCACTTTCCTCGAATCGTCATCTTCCCAGGTGGCCAGTTCGAGGTATCCCACCAGCACACTGGCGCCCTTCCATTCGACGGTGGCCTTGAACATCAATCGCTCTCCCAGCGGAAATGACGAGGGAACGATTCGAGCCAGATCGTCGATGGCCGTCGCGGTGACCGGATGGGGAACTGAAGATTTCTCCTGGGCGTCTTGCTCGATGGAGGGATCCCCGGTTGAAGGGGCAGGATCTGGCACCTGGAGAGGGCTCAGGACAGAGCCCAGCAAGATCAGGAAAAAGGCCCCAGATAGCATTTTCACCCCATTCTAGTGCTCGGGGACAGCAGTCCCCTCGAAATCACCAGCGATCCCTGGTTCCGATGTTATACCGAGGTCTCGATTCTGCCAACGCTAGAAACCCATATCTGGGTTCCCGCCTGACTATCCTGAATCACCCGATCGGATTTCTGTCATTGATCGCTTCCCAGATCCTCCCTGAACTCCCATACTGCCCTCCCTCGGAAAACCGTTTTTCCGCAGGGTGGTGCAGGATCCAGAGGATTCTGCACGAATTGTCTGGGGTTTTGAGATCCGATGTGGAGCGAGCGATGACTCCCTCCACTTCGGCAGGCTTATTGCCCCTATCATTTCAGGTGCGCAGTCGAAGTACACTCGCAGAAAGGGGTACACATGAACAAGGCCGAACTCGTTGGAGCCGTTCAAAAGAGTCTCGATGATTCCAAAGCCGGAGCTGAGCGTGCGGTGAATGCCGTGATTGATGCCATCAAGAAGGGCGTCAAGAAGGACAAAGCGGTTCAAGTCGTTGGTTTCGGAACCTTCAGCGTGCGGAAGCGTGCTGCTCGCCAGGGCCGTAACCCTCAGACCGGTGAGACCATCAAGATCAAGGCCTCGCGCAGCGTTGCCTTCAAGCCCTCGAAGACTTTCAAGGATATGGTCTAGTCGGTTCGAGTGAGATTTGAATGATTGCGGGTGCGTCTCGTCATGCGAGTCGCACCCGCATTTTTATAGGTGATCGCAGTCATCATCGTGGCGATGATAGTCGCATTCTCACAAGAGATTTTGGGGATCAATATCGAGCGTGATACGCGTCGACGCCCATCTGGGTTTTGTGTTCAGTGCAGTACGGGCCACTTCTCTGAGCGGTCCCCTGTGCAAACTTTTGAGCAGCACGTGCTGACGAAATCGTCCCCTCAGTCTTTCGATTGGTGCCGGGGCGGGACCGAGTACTTGAACCGAATCGAGACCGCATTCCTTCATCGCTTCGACCAGAACCTTGGCACTTTCGTAAGCCTTCTGCTCCTCTTCATCTTCACATAGGATTCTTGCGAGATGACCGTGAGGAGGATATCTCAGCAACTTGCGAATCGAGTTCTCCTCTTCGAGTAACTGGCCGAGATCCTGGCGAGTGGCACAACTCAGGGCATAGTGTTCTGGTTGCTTCGTCTGAAGAATGACTCGTCCAGGTCGATCTCCTCTGCCCGCTCTTCCTGCGACCTGGCAAAGCAACTGGGCGGTTCTTTCTGCGGAACGGAAATCGGGGAGTCCCAGGGCGATATCTGCGTCGAGAACGCCGACCAGGGTGACTCCAGGAATATCATGCCCCTTCGCCACCATCTGGGTTCCTACCAGGATCTGGGTCTTTCCCTCCTTGAAGCGTTGCAGGATCGAGGTCATCCGTTTTGTGCTGGTCACGGTATCGCGATCGAGCCGATCGATCTCGACGCCCGGGAACAGTTTCGTCAGAGAATCCTCGATCCTTTCGGTTCCAGGAGAGCGCTGATGCATGCCGTGGCACTGGCACTCGGGGCATCGATCCGGGATCGGCTTGTGCTCACCGCAGTAGTTGCACTGGGAACGAGCCTTGCTCTTGTGGTAGGTGAGAGGGATGTCACATTGATGGCATCGCAGGTCATGTCCGCAGCTGGGGCAGTGCAGATTCCGAGCAAAACCTCTGCGGTTGAGAAAGAGCAGTACCTGTTCGTCTCGATCGAGGGTGGTTCGAATCCGTTCGACGAGCCTTTGCGACAGTAGCCCGCCACCTCCTACCGATTTCTTTTCTACCCTGCGATCGACCACCTCGATGGTTGCCAGCGGCCTTCCGTTGGTACGTTCCGATAGAAGGAGTTTCTGGTAGCGACCTGTCCGCGCATTTTCGAGCGACTCCAGCGATGGAGTTGCGGATCCGAGGACACAAGGGACACCCAGCTGGTGGGCACGCATCACGGCCACATCGCGGGCGTGGTAACGAGGGGAATTCTCCTGCTTGTATGTCGATTCATGAGATTCATCGACGACGATGATTCCCAGGTCTGGAACAGGAGCAAACACTGCACTTCGTGCGCCCAGTGCGATGCGAACCTCGCCACGTCGCAGTCGTTCATAATGCACCGCCCGTTCCGAATCGGGAAGCATCGAGTGGAGGACTGCGACAGGACCGAGACGTTCGGTGAATCGTTCGACTGCTTGCGGGGTGAGGGCGATTTCAGGCAGTAGAACCAGTGCACCAAGTCCTTGATCGAGTGCCTGCTGAACGGCCCGAATATAGACTTCGGTCTTGCCACTACCGGTGACCCCATGGAGCAGAAAGGTACGATATTCTTGCTTCTTCAGGGTGGAGGAGATGGCCGCGATCGCCTCGCTTTGTTGCGGGTTGGGTTCGAAGGGTGGAGTGATCAAGGGGGATTCGAGCGGCTTCCCCGCACTACCTGGAATGCCAAACTCGGGTGGTAAAGCGTCGAAGATTTCGATCACACCCCGACGAGCCAAGGTTTTGACCGGGCTATCGCTGATGTCGCAGGTCTCGATCAGTCTTCTGAGAGGAACCGGGTGATCCTGCTGGCGCAGGTGATCGAGTACTTTTTGTCGTGGCTCGCCGGTGGCTCCAGAGGGTTCTTCTGCGACCTCTTCCGAGGCGAGGCGAACCCACCGAACGGTTCGTACCTTGCGGTTCCGAACCGATTTCGGCACCGCGCACTCGATCACCTCACCAATTCCACAGAGGTAGTAATCTGCGGTCCAGTTCAACAGTTCCAGGAGATCGGGTTCGATCGCCGCAGAATCCGGGATGACCGCATCGAGGTCGCGCAACTTGGGATGGGGAGAGTGGTCGGTGATTTCGACGACCCAGCCGATGCGTTTGGAAGGCCCGAAGGGCACCCTCACCTGGACTCCGGGGCGCACCTGGTCGACCAGCGAGGAAGGAATCCGGTAATCGAAGGGCTCCCGGAGGGGTATCGGGAGTGCAACACGGGCTATGCTGGTCACTGATTTCTCCCCCCCGGAGTCACTTGAGACGCGAATTCCGGCTAATTTCCAGTCGTATCGTTACCGTCAATGGCTACTTGCAGCAAGGGGGCAGGGTTTCCTTGTGAACAAAGTCATGACACGGGATGATCTAGGATGGAATCGACTCTCCCGATCGGAATCGGGGGAACAATGGCAGCAGAAGCCGGGGAGACACCAGATGAACCCTGGGAGTACCCAGAAGACCGAGTGGTTTCAATCTGCCTTCGAGGCGGATTACCTCGAGGTCTATCCGTGGCGTGACCTCGCCTCCGCAGAAGATGAGGCGGTCGCCGCACTCTCCTGGCTCGGGATCGGGCCGGGAGATCGGATTCTCGACCTGTGTTGTGGGGCAGGGCGCCACAGCCATTGGTTGAAGAGGAGTGAGGCCCAGCTGGTTTCCGTCGATCTGTCGGACAGTCTGCTCGCTTCTGCGAGGAGCCACCTGGGCTGCTCGGCGTCGCTGGTGCGCGCCGATATCAGGGCGCTCCCCTTCGTCGAAAACTGTTTTGATCATGTCATGATGTTCTTCACCTCGTTCGGATATCTCGCCACGGATGCAGAGAATGGTGCGGTACTGGAACAGGTGGCGGGTGTGGTCCGTCCCGGGGGAGGATTGTTGCTCGATCTTCCTGACCGGGACTCGACGATCGAGGAACTGATCGCGACCTCTCGTCGTACAGAAGGGGAGCTCTCGATCGAAGAATTTCGTTCCCTCTCAGCGACCGGTGATCGTGTTGAAAAAAAGGTGGTGCTGAATCGAAGTGGTCAGGAACGCAAATACACCGAATCGGTGCGCCTTTATTCTCGAGATGAGATCGAGTCGATGCTGAACTCGGCCGGCTGGGACCTCACCGATGAGCGAGGAGACTGGCAAGGGACTCGTTACCAGTCGGGAAGCACTCCACGGATGATCTTGCTGGCGAAGCGCCGAGAAGTGCTTCGATGAAGGGATACGATTCACACCCTCTGCTGTCTCTGCTCCGCAGTGCCGATTACGATTCCTTGAGTTCCCTTGGAATGGTCGACACCAGTTCCACCGAACTGTTCGAGCAGATGGCAAAACGGGATCCGGATCCACAACGACGCGAGTCCTTGTTAGAGGTGCTGGAGCCGCAGTGGCAGCAATTGGAATTGTCGCACTCCGCACGCCAGGCCGTTCGCCGACTGCAGGACCCACGCACCCGCATCGTGATGGCTGGTCAACAACCGGCACTCTGGGGTGGGCCTGTGATGATCCTGTCCAAGGTCCTGGCTCTGTTGACCCTCGCCAGCCAGATGGAGGCCGCTGGGATACCGACCGTACCCATCTTCTGGATCGCAGACGATGATCACGATCAATCCGAGCTGGATTGCGGCCACTTTCACAGCGGCAAGGAAGCGGGGCAACGATTCGCCGCCGGGCGTCGGCCCATCTTTGATCTGAATCATCTTCAATCTCCCCAGGATCGTCTGGCATCTCTTCAGGAGGCGATCGGGGATGCTCCTCACGCAGCGTCCGCGCTTCGTCTGGCAACGAACTCGCAGGAGAGTTCTCCGGCTGCGGAGTTCGTCTCCTTCCTCGGGCAGTTGCTGCCGGAATCTCCATTGTTGCCGATCTTGCCGCGCTGGTTGAGGACCTTGCAGCAACCCCTGGTGGCGCAACTGCTGGCAGACGTCGATCGATATCGAGAGCAGATTCAGAACGCCATCGATCACCAGGTGAAACTGGGGATTCCCGCTCCGGTTCCAGCGCCGCGAGGAATGCCCCTGTTTGTCATCGATGGAGATGGGCAACGGCGGCGACCAGAAGAACTGGACCTCTCGGTAGCGGACGTGCTCGCCCACGACCCCCAGCGCATCTCACCCGATGCCTTGATGAGAACCATCGTGCAGGATCAGTTGATGGACCCTACCGCAGTGATCCTCGGCCCGACCGAGTTGTGCTACGCCATCGAGACGCGGGAAGTTCGCAGGTGTGGGGGATATTCGATGCCAACGTGGCTGCCGAGGCCACGATTAAGACCGATCTGTTCGACAATTCTCGATCGGCTGGAGGCGCAGGGAGTGAATCTGCAAGATGTTCATCCGGCTGCGGATGCGGTCGATCTGATCCCCTCACCACTGGCCGCTCGCAAGGCTCAGGAGATCTCCGAGCAAGGTACCGCGCTGATCGATGAGATCGACAAGGTCGGCTCCAGTTCAGATGCGACTCCGGCATTGCGACGCCGTTGCGCACGCCTGGTCAAGAAATGGCGCCAGCAACTGGTACAACTGGAATCATCTGTTGAAGGTGGGTTGGAACTGGGTGTCGAGGCGAATCGTCAGCGGGTCAGAGCGCTGCTCGAGGAAGCATTTCCAGCAGGGAAAGAGCCGGAGAGAAGCAGGAACATCCTCGATCTGGTGGCGCACCACGGGCTGGCGGTGATCGACCGGATGAGGCATGCGATGGAATCTGCCGAGAAGCCATGGGATGGTGGCATCCTGGTGTTTGAAGAGAACCCTCAGATGGAACAGGAGAATCAAGATGCCAGCGGTTGATCAGAAACTGGATCTACTGGTGATTGCAGCGCACCCCGATGATGCAGAGATTGCCGTGGGAGGCACCATCCTGGCGACCATCGCCAGCGGTGCCCGGGTCGGGATCGTCGATCTGACTCGTGGTGAACTCTCGAGTCGAGGAACTCCGCAACTGCGAGCCGAAGAAACCGCAAGAGCGACCGAACTGCTGGGAGTTCACTGGCGATCTTGTCTCAACATCGCCGATGGCTCGGTGCGAGACGATGACGAGTCGAGGGCCGCACTGGTGGAGGTGATGCGCCAAACACGCCCGAAGGTGGTGCTGGCCCCATGGAAAGATGATCTTCATCCCGACCATGCTGGTGCCGGACTACTGGCATATCGCAGTCTCTATCTGGGAGGTGTACGCCTCTACCCTGCGGGGTGTTCAGGAGATGTGCAGCATCGGGCGGCGGCGCTAGGATACTACATGTGTCACACACCCTTCGAGCCCAGTGTCGTGGTCGATGTTACCGATCACTGGAATCGAAAGCTGGAAGTGGTGAATTGCTACCGCTCCCAGTTCCATGACCCCGAGCAATCGGCGGCTCCGACCAAGATCTCGCGTCCAGGGTTCATGGCATCCGTCGAAGGGCGCGCCCGCTCCCTCGGATCGAGATCCGGTGTCGAACTGGGTGAGGCCATCATCTGGCAAGATCCTCCTGCGGTGGCCAATCCTGTCGACATGGTGGTTGGCGCTGGGCTCACCTCGATCCCGGATGTTCAAGCGAGTGAGGACCTCAGTTGAAGATCGCCATCGCCTGTCATCCGACTCATGGTGGTAGTGGAGTGGTCGCTGCAGAACTGGGCATGAGGCTCGCTGCTCGAGGCAACGAGGTGCACTTCGTCTCCTACGAGAGGCCCTTCCGACTCGATCCGCTGACTGAAGGGATCCACTTCCACGAGGTTCAGGTCTCCTCCTATCCGTTGTTTCGCTACCCACCCTACGCCCTGGCACTGGCCAATGAGTTACTGCAAGTGGTTCAGCGCGAGGGGATCGAGATCATCCACGCACACTATGCCATCCCGCATTCGCTGGCGGCGATCCTCGCGCGAACCATGAACGCCGGTGGCGATGTCAAAGTGTTCACGACCTTGCACGGAACCGATATCACTCTGGTGGGATCCGACCCCTCCTATGCGGGGATCACTCGCTGGGCGATCGAGCAAAGCGATCGAGTGACCGTAGTCAGCGACTGGCTTGCCAAGGCCACCATCGATGAACTGGCACCGGATGTGGAGCTCGAGACGATCCCCAATGCCATCGATTCGTCGGTCTTTTCTCCGCAGCACTTCGATGCCCAACTACGCAGTAGATTTGCGACTCCACAAGAGTTGTTGGTGGCTCATGTCAGTAACTTTCGACCGGTCAAGAAGGTCTGTGATGTGATCTCAGCGTTTGCCATTGCAGCGAAGGATTTGCCCGCACGACTGTTGATGATCGGTCAGGGCCCTGACCTGGGACTGGCCCAGGAACGGGCACGCGAGCTTGGTGTTTACGAGCGGATCTCCTGGGTCGGACTCATCGACGACATCACCGTACTGCTGGCGTCGTCAGATCTGTTCCTGCTTCCCAGTGAAAGCGAGTCCTTTGGCCTGGCTGCGCTGGAGGCGATGGCGTCGGGCTTGCCGGTGGTCTCGACCAGATCCGGCGGCATCCCCGAGGTGGTGGTGGATGGGGAGACCGGATTCCTCTCCGAGGTGGGAGATGTCGAGTCGCTGGCGGCCCAGTGTCATCGATTACTCACCGATGATGCGCTACGCCGTAAGATGTCGAGCGCTGCCAGGAAGGTGGCGACCGAGAGGTTTGGCTGGGAATCGGTATTGCACTGCTATGAAAAGGCCTACCGCCGGTTGCTATCCTCGGATCAGTGAGGATCGGGTGCTGCGTCGATGGTTTCGCCGATCGATCCCCCGATGATCTCGATGGCATGTGGAATGGCGGGCCAGATCGCATCCAGACATTCACCGATCGCTCGCGGATGACCTGGAAGATTGATGACCAGGCATTGCTCGATCAATCCAGCGGTGGCCCGAGACAGGATGGCGGTCGGTACCGCCTGCCAGCTGCTGGCCCTCATCTTTTCACCGAACCCGGGAAGAAAACTGCGGCAAGCCGCCTCCATCGCCTCGGGAGTGATGTCTCGAGGACCGATTCCCGTGCCGCCGGTGGTCACGACCAGTGAGCAGATTTTCGCCATCTGCTGAAGGTTCTCGGTGACCTGTTCGACCTCATCGGGCACCGATCGTAGTTCGAAGCGTCGTGGGCCCTGAAAACGGGACTGGAGCCACTGTTGCACCGCTGGACCGCCTCGATCCTCATATTCACCTCGAGAGACGCGATCCGAGATGGTCAGGACCCCGATGGGGGCAATTTTGTCACGGCTCATCATTCCTCCGGAAATTGATCGTAAATCAATGTGCTGTAACGAGAAAGGGGTTTCAGTGGCGGCTGCCCTGAGAGGCCAAATTGGAGCAGTTTTGAAAAAAGCAGACTTTTCCAGGGGAATTTTCCCCTCCGAGCCGTCATCCTAGTGACAACTTCGGGAAAGACCTCGTACATTCCCTGGTGGGAATCTGGGTGCCTGGACCTTTTGGTCTGGACCCACGAGGTGATTTCGAGAGGGAGAATGGCATGCGTACTCTTGGCTTACTACTGGTTCTTTCCTTCATCATGAGCACCACCGGCTGGATTGTCGGACAGTCCGATGAAGGTGCTCGCAGACCCCTCGATCTACCTTCTGGTGGCGCCGGCGATGGCGATGAGGAAGAAGATGCCCCCGAGACCATCAACTTCTGGGGTGGTGAGTATGAAGGGGATGCTTTCTTCTGGTGTCTCGACAAGTCCTGCTCGATGAGTTGGAACGGCGAGATCGAGGATCTCAAGCAGGAGTTCACCCAGACTCTGAACTCACTTTCTTCTCAGGCGGAGTTTGGCGTGGTGGCTTTC